>CABXVZ010000011.1 GCA_902515765.1 uncultured Alphaproteobacteria bacterium
ATATTTCAACTTTTTATTAGATAATATCTCTAAAAAAGCACCTTGAAAAAAAAATTAAAATAGATTAACAACTTACCATGTCTCAAATACAATACCTACAAATAGTATTATTTGCTGCGGTCGCAGCAATTGCTTTCGGTTTATTAATTACAAATAAAATTTTAAATTTATCAAAAGGTACCAAGAAAATGATTGAAATTTCTGGTGCTATTCAAGAAGGAGCTAAGGCTTACTTGAACAGACAATACACAACTATTGCTATTGTTGGAATTGTAATATTTTTTGCATTTTTTCTTATACCTTTTAAACACGTATACGATGTACCAGTTGGTTTTTTAATTGGTGCAGTATTATCTGGTCTGGCTGGTTATATTGGTATGAATGTTTCTGTTCGTGCGAATGTTATAACAGCTCAAGCCGCAAGTTCTTCTCTAAAACAAGGTCTCTACGTTGCTTTTAATGCAGGAGCTGTCACAGGTCTTTTAGTTGTTGGACTCGCACTAGCAGGTATTGCCGGTTATTTTTTTGC
The DNA here is from genome assembly GCA_902515765.1 of uncultured Alphaproteobacteria bacterium. Taxonomy (GTDB): domain Bacteria; phylum Pseudomonadota; class Alphaproteobacteria; order HIMB59; family HIMB59; genus HIMB59. The sequence goes on from CABXVZ010000011.1 coordinate 530, forward strand.
TTTATACTTTGGTTTTGGAAGAACCGGACGAGAGTTAATTGAACCTTTAGTTGCTTTAGGTTTTGGTTCTTCTCTTATTTCTATCTTTGCGAGATTAGGTGGTGGAATATTTACTAAAGGCGCAGATGTAGGCGCAGATTTAGTCGGTAAGGTTGAGAAAAATATTCCTGAGGATGACCCTAGAAATCCTGCGGTTATTGCAGATAATGTTGGTGACAACGTAGGTGATTGTGCAGGAATGGCAGCAGATTTATTTGAGACATATGTCGTTTCAATTGTAGCTACTATGGTTTTAGCAATTATATTTCAAGGAACTGTTACAGACCTAACCATATATCCTTTACTTATTGCTGGTTCCAGCATTTTTGCATCAATAATAGGATCTCAGTTTGTTTCAATATCAACACCTAAATCATCAATAATGGGAGCTTTATATAAAGGTTTCTTTATGACACTGTTTATATCAGTAGTTTTATTTGCTTTTATTACTCATTACTCAATAGGCTTTGATCAATTTTTCCAAATAGGCTCTAAGTGGTATAATGGAATGGATTTATTCTTGTGTGCTGTTTATGGTCTGCTTATTACTTTAGCTCTCGTCTTTATAACTGAGTATTACACAAGTACGGATTATAGACCTGTAAGAAGTGTGGCGGAGGCTTCTCAGACAGGCCATGCTACTAACATTATTCAAGGTCTTGCTATGGGAATGGAGTCTACTGCTGTACCAGTACTTATAATAGTATCTGGTATCGGACTTACATACGCTACTGCTGGACTTTTTGGAATAGCAATTGCTGTTACTTCTATGTTAGCTCTTGCTGGAATGGTTGTTGCATTGGATGCATACGGGCCTGTTACAGATAATGCAGGAGGTATTGCTGAAATGTCAGGTATGAAACAGAGTGTTCGAACAAGAACAGATGCTCTTGATGCTGTTGGAAATACAACTAAGGCTGTAACTAAAGGTTATGCTATTGGCTCAGCTGGTCTTGGTGCATTAGTTTTATTTGCGGCTTACACAGAAGATCTCAATTTCTTTTATCAAGAAACTGGTAATAAAGTTTTTGATGTCTCTTTTGATCTATCAGAACCATACGTAATTATCGGACTTTTAATAGGAGGTCTACTTCCATATTTATTTAGTGCGTTAAGTATGACAGCAGTCGGTAGGGCAGCTGGGTCAGTAGTCTTAGAGGTTAGACAACAATTTAAAGAAAAAAAAGGTATTATGTCTGGAAAAGAAAAACCAGATTATGGTAAGTGTGTCGATATCTTAACCAAATCTGCAATCAAGGAAATGATTATCCCTTCTTTGCTTCCAGTTTTATCTCCTGTAATTGTTTTTTTTGGAGTCTACGTATTAACAGGAAGTGTTAATACAGGATTTCAAGCACTTGGAGCTATGTTGATTGGTGTAATCATTACAGGATTTTTCGTTGCAATATCTATGACTGCGGGTGGTGGAGCATGGGACAACGCTAAGAAATATATTGAAGATGGTAATTTAGGTGGTAAAGGAAGTGAAACTCATAAAGCTTCTGTCACAGGTGATACCGTTGGAGACCCTTATAAAGACACTGCCGGTCCAGCAGTTAACCCTATGATAAAAATAACAAATATTGTTTCAATATTACTGTTATCCATCGTAGTGCATTTAAATATAATCTAATTTATATTAACTTCTTCAACAGACCTTAAAACATTATTTTCAAAATTGAGTTTTAAGGTTTTGTTGTAGATATCTTTTTTAAAAGTTGCATTTCCTTTTTTTTTCTCAATTCTGTAAATCCATAAATTTCCAGAATTTTCTTTAACCAGTGGTGCACCAATTATTTTAGTTATTTCTTCTTTGCTATAATCCTTTACTAAATAATTATCCTTAATTAGATTTATACTATTTTCGGAAATTCCAGAAAAATAAAGGTCTTTGGAGCATGAAAAAATAAATAAAGATGATATTATAAAAATGACCGTACTTATTTTTTTTAAAATATTCACAATAAAAACAAATAAGGTATAAGAATGTTTAAAGCAATATTAAAAAATTAATAAATAATGAGACAATTTCTGATTAATTTGGATTTACATGGAGGCGATTTTGCACCTAAGTCAGTTTTAGAAGGAGCTAACATTGCCTATAAAAATAATAATGCTATTCGATTTCAACTTCATTCAACAAAAGAGGTTTATGAAAAATACAAAAAAAAATTCTCTCAACTATTTGAAGTATCTGATTGGATTGAGTCAGAAAACTTTATTTTACCAGAGATGAAGCCAAGTGATGCTTTAAAAAAATATAATCGAAAGAGTTCAATGTCTAATGCTATCAATCAGTTAAAAGAAGACAAATCTCAAATAGTTATATCTGCAGGCAACACTGGTGCCATGATGGCTTATTCTACTGTCTATTTAAGGACGATTGAGAATATTTCTAGACCAGCTATAGCCTCTTTATTTCCCTCAACCCATCATCCAGTTTGTTTTTTGGATTTGGGTGCCAATGCAGAATGCACTTCGGAAAATTTAATAGAATTTGCTGTTATGGGAAGTACCTACTATCAAGTCTTATTCCCAAAAACTGATTGTAAAGTTGCATTACTAAACATTGGTTCAGAGGAATTAAAGGGAAATAATTTAATTCAAGAGACTCATGAATTAATGAAAAATGATACCCGAATAAAATACCAAGGTTTTGTAGAGGCTAATGAAATTACTAATACTAAAAACCACATAATAGTTACTGATGGTTTTTCAGGAAACATTGCTTTAAAAACAGCTGAGGGAGTATCTAAGTTTATTACAGACTCATTAAAAAGAAGTCTAACATCATCTTTTTATTCAAAATTTTTATCATTAATGTTGAAAAATAAATTTATAGATTTTAGAAATTCAATTGATCCTAGGAATTACAATGGAGGAATATTTATAGGTATAAACGGAGTAGTTATTAAAAGTCATGGAAATGCAGATTCTCATGCATTCGCAAATGCAATAGAATTTGGAATAAAATGTATACAATCTGATTTGCTAACTAAGATAAAAGAGAATGTCTCAAGTTAAAATCACAAGAGAAATGTTAGCTAAACAACTTTCTAAAGAGTTTGGCTTGGCCTATTCAACAGCATATAAAAAAATTGATAATCTTTTAAATATATGGAGTCATAAGTTATTAAATTCAGACTTATCTATCAGTTCATTAGGTAGTTTTAAAATTAATCATAAAAAAAGCAGGTTAGGAAGAAACCCCAAAACAAAAGAAGAATATGAGATTCAATCAAGAAAGGTAGTAACTTTTAAAAAATCTAAAAAATTAGATCTATGAATAAGAATTTTTATAATATTGATGAAGTATCTCAAATAGTTGGGGAACAAAAGCATACTATAAGATTTTGGGAAAGTAGAATTAGTAAGTTAAAGATAATTAGAACCCATTCTGGACATAGGCTTTATGATTATGAAAACCTACTTTTACTAAAAAAAATAAAGGAATTACTTGAAGTACAAAAATTAACATTAGATGGAGTCAATGATTACCTCTCTAAATCAAGGATTAAAAATAATTCTTTAAATGAAAATATTGTTTCAAATTTAAAAGACTTACTAAATACCCTAAAGAGATCAAAATAGCTACTTCGTTTGAGTTTTTATATTCAATTCTTAAAATTTGTTGTCAATTAATTTGAAATAAAGACTAAAATTCAACAAATTCATGTTATTGCCAGGTATAATGGAATATGTTTTTTTTAAGTATAATCCTTGATTTTTTAACCATTTTACTTATATTCCCCATATCGTGAAAACAACTACTTTAAAAAAATCTGATTTTAAGAAAGAATGGCATATCTTGGATGCAACTGATATTTCTGTTGGAAGACTCGCTTCAAGAGTTAGTATAATTCTTAAGGGAAAGAACAAGCCTCAATTTTCTCCTAATTTACCTGTTGGAGATGGAGTCATTATCTTAAATACTGATAAAGTAAAATTTTCTGGAAACAAAAATACTGATAAAAAATATTATAAACACACTGGTCATCCCGGGGGTATAAAAGAAATTACTCCTGAAAAGCTAAAAGAAAAAAATAAATCTGAAGATATTATAAAAAAAGCTATCAAAGGCATGTTGCCTAATTCACCCTTGTTTAGAGACTTAATGAAAAATAGCTTAAAACTTTATAAAGATAATAATCATCCACATGAATCTCAAAAACCAAATTCAATTGACTTTAAGTCATTAAATAGAAAGAATTCAGTAAATGTCTGACCAAGTTTACAGCACAGGTCGAAGAAAAGAATCTATCGCAAAAGTTTGGGTATCTAATGGAACAGGAAATATTACTATCAATAAAAAAAACTTTGAGGATTATTTTCCAGATAAAGCTCTAAGAATGATTATCAACCAACCTCTAGAAGCTGCTAAAAAGGCTGACTCAGTTGATTTAAAAATTACAGTTTTAGGTGGCGGTCTTTCTGGCCAGGCGGGCGCTATTAAACATGGTTTAAGTAGAGCTCTAACTCTAATAGACCCAAATACAAAAGATACTCTTAAGAAAAATGGCTTTTTAACTAGAGACTCTAGAACAGTAGAACGAAAAAAATATGGTAGAGCAAAAGCTAGACGTAGTTTCCAATTCTCTAAGAGATAAATTTTATTTACCATTCCTCTTACTTTTACTTCTATTTGTAACCATGTCTTGTGAAAGATCATTTGAAAATTTCGATAAAAACCTCCTTGAGAAAAAAAAAGAATTAGAGGAATTCAATGAAAAGAGTAATATAAGAAAAGAAGAAATACTAAAATCTCAAAATGAAAACAATTAAAATAGCTATATTTGGTCTGGGTGTAGTCGGATCTCATGTTGTAAAACTTTTAGAAAAAAATTCATATACCCTTGATAATACAAAATTTAAAATTGTTTCTATAAGTGCTAAAAATAAAAATAAAAAGAGAAATTTTAATGTTAAGAAGTATCCTTGGTTTAAAGATTTCTTTGACTTATCACAAAGTAATAAACCAGATCTAATTATCGAAACCATTGGAGGATCTGGAAAATTCATTAATGATTTATATAAATATTGTTTAAAAAATAAAATTTCACTAATTACAGCAAATAAAGCTCAATTAGCTGAGAATGGTCACAGTTTTTTTGGTGATTTTGATGAGATGAATTTGTATTTAGGTTTTGAAGCTGCCGTTTTAGGTGCAGTCCCCGTTGTTCGAGCTATAGAGCAAAGCATTCTCCCCTCAAAAATCAATTCTATTTATGGAATATTCAATGGAACTACTAACTACATTATTTCCCAAATGTATGAGAATAAAATTAGTTTTCAAGAATCCTTAAACCAAGCTATAAAAAATGGATTTGCAGAGCAAGACTCTAGTGCTGATTTATCAGGTAGAGACGCTAATCATAAATTAGTTCTTTTATCTAATCTTTCATTTGGTAATAAATTTGAATTTTCTAATTTAGACTATGATGGAATAGAAAATATTAAACTCATTGATTTAGAGCAAGGTTTAAAACTTGGCTATAAACTTAAGCTTGTTTCAATTAGTGAGCGACATAATAAAAAGTTTTACTCATCAGTAGCGCCATGTTTTATTCCAGAAAATAGTTTAGTCGCAAAAACTGATTTTGAAGAGAATGTTATTTCTTTAGAAGGAGACGATTTTCTAAAATCTAGTTTGGTAGGCAAGGGCGCGGGTGGCTATCCCACAGCTACTTCAATCATCTCTGATTTAAAGAGGTATTTAACCCACACTGATGAAAAAGGTATTTTTAAAATTAAATATCAAAATATGCCCAAAGCATCTTTTATTAATCACTCACTTCGAACAAGACCTTACTATTTGAGAATGTCAGTATTGAATAAAGTTGGTGTGCTAAAATCTATTGCTCAAATTTTTGCTCAAAAATCAATTTCTATAAAATCATTAATTCAACTTAATACCTCTAATGAAAAGATCGTTCCAATAATTATCATATCCGATCCAGTTGGCATTGATAAAATTTCAAAAGTAGTCAAAAATTTAAAAAATTCAAATTTTTTAAAGAAGGAGATCTCCGTTATTAGAATAGAGGAAAATATTGGATAGAAATCTTGCTATTGAATTAGTTAGAGTTTCTGAATTTGCTGCTCTAGCAGCTTCAAAACATATAGGAAGAGGAAATGAGAAGGCTGCTGATCAAGCAGCTGTAGACGCAATGAGAAAGTGCCTTAACTCCCTTACAATTTCAGGAACAGTTGTTATTGGAGAGGGTGAGCGAGATGAGGCTCCAATGCTTTATATTGGTGAAAAAGTTGGTTCTGGAGGCCCCAAGGTTGATATAGCGCTTGATCCACTCGAAGGAACAACCATCACTGCAAAAGGTGGAGAAAATGCAATGGCAGTTATCGCTTTAGCCCAAGAGGGTGGATTCCTCAACGCTCCTGATGTTTATATGAAAAAAATTTCTACCAACACAAATAATGAAAAAGTAGTCTCTTTAGATCAAGATCTAAAATCAAACATAATTGATTTAGCAAAATTTAAAAAAATTAATATAAAGGATTTGGTTATATGTATACTTGATCGTGACCGGCATAAAGATGAGATTGAAATTATCAGATCAACTGGTGCTAGAATTAAAATGATTGATGACGGTGATGTAAGTGCTGTTATCTCATCAGTTTTAACTTCTAGTAATATTGATATGTATTACGGTATTGGAGGAGCACCTGAGGGTGTACTTGCTGCAGCTGCTTTGCAGTGTATAGGTGGTAATTTAGAGGGTCAGTTATTGTTTAATAACGAAGATGAAATTAAAAGAGCTAAAAAAACGGGTGTCAATGATTTCAATAAAATCTATCAACTTAATGATTTAGCAATGGGTGATATTATGTTTTCTGCAACTGGAGTTACTGACGGGACTATGCTTAAGGGAATTAAAATTACCAAAAATTATGCAGAGACTCATTCAATTGTAATGCGATCTAAAACTGGAACCATTAGACATATAAATGGCGAACATAACTTTGATATAAAACAACTTGATCACTAAACAAAGTTTTAATGGTTTTTACTGGCACCCATATAATGGGAATTTAAATGATGATCTTACTTTTGAGGTAGCTCAAAAAAATAATATTTCTATAAATCTATCTAAACTTCTCTTGAATAGAAATATAAAAAAAGTATCTAATTTTTTAAATTCTAAACTCAAAGAAAATATTTCAATTTCACAAATAATGAAATTGAATAATATAAGCAAAACAAATTCTTTTTTTGAGAAAGTAAAAAAAGAAAAAAAAATCTCTATTTTTTCTGATTATGATGTAGATGGTGCATGTGCTGCAGCTATCTGTAAAAAGTTATTGTCTCAGTTTGAAATTGAAGTTTATACATATATCCCAAACAGACTCAACGAGGGATACGGTCTCAATATGCATGCCCTAGATAAATTGTTAGATTTTAGTTCTAATATTTTAGTATTAGATTGTGGTAGTAATAATATTTTAGAACAGGAATATATTAACAAAAAAGGCGCCAAAGTTATTATAGTTGATCATCATGAATGTGATAATTTTTTTGAAAATGCCATAGTAGTGAATCCTAAAACACCGGACGACCAATCAAAACTTGATGATTTATGCGCTACAGCACTTACTTTTTTATTATTTGTATATCTTAAAAATGAGAGAATTTTTGAAAGTTTTGATGTTTTGCAATACTTAGATCTAGTTGCTTTGGCTACTATTTGCGATCTAGTTCCATTAGGTGATATTAATAGAACTCTAGTTAAGCAAGGTCTAAAGATAATCAACTCTGAGAATTCAAACAAAGGTATTCAAACTCTTATTAATCAGGCTAAAATTAAACAATCTATTTCTGAATACCATTTGGGTTATATTTTAGGACCAAGAATAAATGCAGGTGGTAGAATGGGTGAGTCTCTTTTGGGATTTAATTTATTATCTTCTGATAACATACACCAGGCCTTGCAATACTCACAAATAATCGAAGGACATAATCAAAATCGACAAAAAATTCAAACTAAAATTGTTAGTTCAATTGATTTAAATGACTCAAAAAATCAAAATTTAAATTTTTTTTATGATGAAAAATGGCATATCGGTATTGTTGGTATCATAGCTGGACGTCTTATGCGTTTAAACAACAAACCCTCTTTTGTTATGACTAACTCAAATGAATTTGTTGTTGGTTCAGGTAGATCTCAGGGAGAAAAAAATATTGGACAATTAATGATGAGAGCCGCAGAAAAAGGAATTATTATTAAAGGTGGAGGTCATGAAAAAGCATGTGGTTTTACTCTCAAAGAGGAAAAGATACAGGAGTTTAAAGCTTTTTTAAAAGAAGAAACCCAAGATATTGAAATAAATAATCAAAAATATTTTGAGTCTCAGCTTGACCTCAATGTCATTAATGAAAAGCTAATTAATGATCTTAATTTATTGAGCCCTTTCGGTCAGCAGAACCCTGAACCTATTTTTAAATGTGAAAATATCAAAATAGAAATTATTAAAGTGTTTAAGGAAAAGCATACTAAACTTAAATTTTCAGATAATCTTGGATCTAGCTGTGAAGGGATGTTTTTTGACATTCCTATTGACCAATTAAAAAGTTACCTATCTCAAAGTTCCAATTTTGACTGTTATTTTAAAGTAAAAAAAGACACTTATTCAAATAAAACAGTCATTCACTTAGAAGATATTCATTGATTGATTTTTTAGTAAATCTAGATATTTTGTTTGTTTTAAAGAAGACGATGTCTCCTTCGTCTAGCGGTTAGGACATCACCCTTTCACGGTGAAGACACGGGTTCGATTCCCGTAGGAGATGCCAAAAAACGTTATTGTGATTGAATTAATTTATAAACTTGATTTTAAAAAATTTGTTATAGAAAGGATGAATATTAATAATGCCAGGTAAAATTTCACTTTTTGTTCCAGGGCCTACAAATATGCCTGATAGGGTTAGACAAGCTATGGACATATCAAACGAGGACCATCGAGCTCCAGGAATGGATAAATTTTGGCATCCGTTAATAAGAGACCTTAGAAAAGTGTTCGAAACCACATCTGGTCAACCTTTTATTTTTCCAGGAACAGGTAGTAGTGGCTGGGAAGCCGCTTTAACAAATTTATTGAATAAAGGAGATAAGGTATTATCCGCGAGATTTGGACAATTTTCTCATTTATGGATTGAAATGTGTAAAAAACTTCACATTGATGTTGAAGTAGTAGACGTGGAATGGGGTGGAGGCACTCCTCACGATGAGTTTGAAAAAATTCTATCTGAAGATAAAAATCACGCAATTAAAGCTGTATTAGTTACACAAAATGAAACATCAACTGGAGTAACAAATGATGTTAAAACTACAAGAGATTTGCTTAATAAACTAAACCATCCTGCTCTTCTTTTTGTTGATGGTGTTAGCTCCATTGGTTCTATCAAGTTTGAAATGGACTCTTGGGGGGTTGATGTTGCAGTATCTGGATCACAAAAAGGTTTCATGCTCCCTGCTGGCTTAGCTATCAGTTGCGTAAGTCAAAAAGGTTTAGAAATTGCCAAATCATCAAATTTGCCTAGAGCCTATTTCGACTATCATGACATGATGAATATTAATGAAACTGGATATTGGCCCTACACAAATCCTATGCCTCTTCTAAGAGGCCTAAGAGAAGCACTTGATATGATGATGGAAGAGGGATTAGATAATATATACTCTAGACATCATTTTCTAGCGCAAGCCGTTCAAAAAGCAACACAAGCTTGGGGTTTAAATATTTGCGCTAAAGATCCATCTCTTTACTCTAATACTGTTACTGCAATTATGGTTCCAGAAGGCATTGACTCAACAGACATAGTTAAAACAGCCTACAATAAGTATAATACTTCATTTGGTGGTGGTCTGAATAAAGTTGCTGGTAAACTATTTAGAATTGGCCACTTAGGTGATCTCAATAGCACTATGATATTAGGAGCAATATCTACTGCAGAATTAGCTATGTATGACGTTGGAATTAAATTTGAATTAGGTAGTGGTGTTGCAGCAGCCATTAAACACTTAAAGGCATAATTGTGAAAATTTGTATTTACGGCGCCGGTGCCATTGGGGGATATCTGGGAGCTAAGCTTACAGAAATTGGAGCTGATGTTACTTTAATCGCTAGAGGGCCTCATTACGAAGCTATTCGCCAGGATGGACTTCGCCTCAGAAAAGATGGAAAAGAATTAGTCGTCTACCCTAAATGTGTCAACACAGCTGAAAAAGCTGGAAAGCAAGATTATATATTTGTAACTCTTAAAGCGCATTCTGTCCCCGGTTGTCTCGATGCCTTTGAAGTCTTAATGAAAGATGATACTTCTTTTGTTTGGGGAGTTAATGGTATTCCTTGGTGGTATTTTTACAATCATCAAAACGCTGATTACAAGGATAAAAGAGTTTCTTCTGTAGATCCTGATGGAAGTCAATGGAGTCGTATTGGTCCTGAAAAAATTATTGGATGTATAGTCAATCCTGCATCTGAAGTAATTAAACCAGGTGTAATTCAGCATTTAGAGGGAGATAAATTCCAATTGGGAGAGATAAATGGTGAAGAAACTGACCGAATTAAAAACCTTTCTAGCACTCTTGAAAAAGCAGGTTTCCAAGCTCCTATTAGACAAAACATAAAAGGAGATATTTGGTTAAAACTTTTCGGTAATTTGTCCTTAAACCCAATCAGTTCTCTTACTACTTCTACTTTAGTTAAAATATGCAGTGATAATGAAGTAAGAAATGTAGTTAAAAATATGATGAATGAAGCTCATGCAATTTCTAAAAGCTTAGGTATTGAAAAACCTTTTGATGTAGAAAGAAGAATAGATGCTGCAAAGGCAGTAGGAGAACATAAAACTTCAATGCTTCAGGATCTTGAAAGAGATAGGCCGATGGAAATAGATGCTCTTATTTCCTCAGTGCAGGAATTAGGAAGAATTACTAATATTTCTACACCTACGATTGATACCGTGTTAGCCCTCGTGAAACTTAGAGCCAAAGAAGCAAAACTTTATAAATAGTATTTTAATCTAAAGCTTTTTTTATTGTCTCACCAAGCTTAGCTGGTGATTTTGATATATGAACACCCGCTTCTTCGAGAGCATCAAATTTTGATTGAGCAGTTCCCTTACCTCCAGAAATAATAGCTCCAGCATGGCCCATTCTTTTTCCAGCAGGGGCACTTGCACCAGCGATAAAAGAGGTAACAGGTTTCTTTGTTTGTGCGTTTTTTATAAATTCAGCTGCTTCCTCTTCAGCAGTTCCTCCAATTTCACCAATCATAATAATACCCTCTGTTTCAGGATCTTTTAAAAAAAGATCTAAGCAATCGATAAAATTTGTTCCATTAATTGGGTCACCACCAATACCTATGCAAGTAGATTGACCTAAACCTACAGCACTTGTTTGAGCAACTGCCTCATAAGTCAAGGTACCTGATCTACTTACTACACCAATTTTTCCTTTTTTATGAATATGGCCTGGCATAATTCCAATCTTACATTCATCAGGTGTTATAATTCCTGGACAGTTAGGTCCTATTAATCTTGATTGAGAATTTTCTAATTTCTTTTTTACTTTCATCATATCAAGAACAGGAACTCCTTCTGTAATGCACACAATCAACTCCATATTTGCATCAATCGCTTCGATAATAGCCCCAGCAGCAAATGGCGGAGGGACGTAAATTACAGTGGCTTGAGCTTCTGTATTTTCTTTAGCTTCTTTAACCGTATTGAATACAGGAAGTCCTAGGTGTTCTTGACCACCTTTTTTGGGAGTTACTCCCCCTACCATTTGGGTGCCATATTTAATTGCTTGTTCAGAGTGAAAGGTACCCTGTGATCCAGTAAATCCCTGACAAATTACTTTAGTTTCTTTATTTATTAATACTGACATAATTGCTCCTTTAGCTCAAAGCTCCTACAGCTTTTTGAGCTGCGTCTTCTAAATTATCTGCAGAAATAATTGCAAGACCTGATTTGTTAAGTATATCTTTACCTAACTCAACATTTGTACCCTCTAGTCTTACAACAAGAGGTACTTTAATTGAAAGTTCTTTAGCAGCAGCAACCACACCTTCAGCAATAATATCACATTTCATAATTCCCCCAAAAATATTTACTAATATTACTTTTACATTTTGATCTTGGAGAATAATAGAGAATGCTTTCGCTACTCTTTCTTTTGTAGCGCCACCACCAACATCTAGAAAGTTAGCAGGACTTCCACCATGTAGTTGGATTATATCCATAGTTCCCATTGCTAACCCAGCTCCATTAACCATACATCCTATACTACCATCTAATTTTATATAATTGAGTTCGTGTTTTGAGGCTTCAACTTCTGCTTCATCTTCTTCTGTTTCATCCCTCATTTCAAAAATATCTTTTTGTTTATAAAGAGCGTTATCATCGATAGAAACTTTAGCATCAAGGGCTAAAAAATTACCATCACCGTTTAAAACAAAAGGGTTAACTTCAACCAAAGAGGCATCGGACATTAAAAATGTTTTATAAATTTTTTGTATTTGATCAGAAAAATCATCTGACTGATCATCAGATATTCCTAGACCATTAATTAGAGTTGAGAGGCTGTTCCGATCTATTTCAGGATCACCTGATATATTTACTGTAATAATTTTCTCTGGTTCTTTTTCGGCTACTTCTTCAATTTCCATGCCTCCTTCAGTAGATACTATGATTGAAATTGAAGATGAAGAGCGATCAACTAGCATACTGAGATAATATTCTTTTTTAATATCACAACCTTCTTCAATATATAGTCTGTTTACTATTTTACCCTTAGATCCAGTTTGCTTAGTTACAAGGGTTTTTCCAAGCATTTTTTTAGCATTTTCTTTTGCCTCCTCTGGAGAAAAGCAAACTCTAACCCCACCTTTATCATCACCACTATCTAAAAATTTTCCAGCACCTCTTCCACCAGCGTGGATCTGAGACTTCACAACCATTACTTTAGTGTTGATAGATTCAACTGCAGAGTTGATATCGTCTATATTAAGAATCGGTATTCCATTTAATACTCTTACATCATTTTTTTTTAGCAAAGTTTTAGCTTGGTATTCATGTAGGTTCATGATTATTCTCCTTTTATATCCAAAATAATTTTTCCAATATGATTAGAGGACTCCAATAAATTGTGAGCCAAATTCACATCTTCCATTTTGAAAGTTTGATAAATTGTTGGTTTGTATTTACCTTCTTCTATTAAAGGCCAAATATTTTTTAAAACTTGTTTAACAATTTTGCCTTTTTCTTCGGGTGTTCTTGACCTAAGAGTAGATCCAGAAATTTTTAATTGCTTAGTCATTACATACAATAAGTTAATCTCAGACTTAATGCTTTCAAGAGCTGCTATAAAAGTAAGACGTCCTTTGAAATTTAATATCTTTAAATTCTTTTTTAAGTAAGAGCCACCAATCATATCTAAAATAATATCAAGTTTAATTTTCTTATCTCCAAAATACTTTTCAAAGTCAGTAGTTTTATAATTAATTGCATCAGTAGCTCCTAAAGCAATACATTTTTGACATTTCTCATCAGTTCCTGCAGTAACATATATGCTCTTTGTATAATTTTTTAAAATTGAAATTGCAGTTGTTCCTATACCACTGCTACCACCGTGGATTAGTACAGTTTCATTTTCTTTGAATTGGGAAATATTAAATATATTTTCATAAACAGTTAGTATCGTTTCTGGTAAAGCGCCAGCATCAAGAAGATCTATATTAGATGGAACAGGCATTACCTGTTTTTCATCAACATTGACGAATTCTGCATATCCTCCACCTCCCAATATTGCACAAACTTGATCTCCGATTTTAAATTTTTGAACTAAATTACCAACTTTTTCTACAGTACCTGCACACTCAAGACCTATTATTTCACTTTCACCTTTTGGAGGAGGGTAATGCCCTTTTTTTTGCAAAATATCTGCTCTATTAATACCAGCAGAAAATACTTTGATTTGTATTTGATAATCTGTTGGATTTGATATTGAAACTTCATCTACAAAAAGTTCTTCATTTGAATAATTTATAAATTTCAATTATTAGTCCTTTTGTCTGGTATACATTATACAAATATTAAAAACAATTCCTCTTATCAAGTCGATTAAAAGATAATGTATACCAAGGTTATTTTCTCATATGTTTCATTTTATGAAACTTTTAAATTTTTTTTTATACAATTTTTTCTAAATAGTTTATGTTAATCATTCATAATTTTTAAACCTAGGAGGAATAAAATATGACAATTATAAAAAAACTAGCGTTAGTTGTTGTCTCACTATCACTTGTAGCAGTGAGTTCAGTATCTTCCGCTAAACCATTCAGCCCCAAGAAACCTGTTGAGCTAATCATTCCAGCTGGACAAGGTGGTGGTGCTGATGAGATCGCAAGACTTGTTCAAGGTGTTATTGAAAAAAATGACTATGCCTCCAAGCCTGTGATTCCAATTAATAAAAAAGGTGGATCAGGTGGAGAAGCTATGACTTATGTTAAGAAAAAAGCTGGTGATGAGCACACACTTATGATCACACTTAACAATGTCTTAACTACACCTACTAACCAACCTGAATTAGGAATTGATTTCTTTAATGACTTTACGCCATTAGCAAGACTTATCACTGATACATTCCTTGTATGGATTGCTACAGAAGGTAAGAACACTGCTGGCATAGATACATTTGATGATTTCATTTCTTTAGCTAAAGGAAATGGCTTAGTGATGGGTGGTACAGGAAGTATGTCTGAAGATGAATTACTTCTTGGAATGATGAGAGGTCAATTTGGATTTGATGCTAAATATGTTCCTTACAGCGGCGGTGGAGCCGTTGCTAAAGGTCTAGTTGGTGGTGAGTCTGACTTCACATTAAATAATCCTTCAGAGCAAATGGGATTCTATCAATCAGGTGACTCAAAAGCTTTAGTGATGATGACTCCTGAAAGAAACCCAGCATTCCCTGAGGTTCCTTCTTCATATGAACTAGGTTATCCTGATCTTGAATACTATATGATGAGAGCATTTATGGCTCCAGCTGGTATTGATGCAGAAGTAGAGAAGTACTACACTGGTCTTCTTCACACTGTTTATCATGATAATGAGTTCCAAACTTTCAATATTGATGACGGAAAGTTAATGAGCTGGTTAGAAGGATACGGTCTTAAGGATTTCTTAGCGATCGAATATGACAAGCACGCAGTAATTATTGAGAACTTTCAGTAATTAGATAATTAATTAAGAGCGAGTAAATGAGCATAGTAAATAAATTTACAGTTAGAAGAGCAGAAATTACTGTAGCTGTAGTTTTAGCACTGTGCTCTATCGCTCTTATGACGAAAAGTGCACAGAACAGGATTACTTGGAGTGCCGAAGAGAATATGGGGGCAGGATTTCTTCCTTTTTACTTATCTCTTGGTATGTTGATATGCACTGTTTTAACTATTGTTAAATTCATTTTAAAAAAATCACCTCAATCAAAAGACACTTCTGCTTTTATAGATCCTGAAGCTTTTAAGTTTGTTTCAGTGACTTTAATTTCTCTTATTGTTTTAGTCTTTACAATTGGTTATTTAGGTATTTATTTTTCTTTAATTTTTTTTTTAGCTTTTTACCTTAGATATTTTAGTGAAAAAAGTATTTCATTTATTACTATATTTTCTTTAACCACACCTATCTTAACTTTCTTATTCTTTGAGTGGTTGTTAAAAATTCCTTTACCTCAAGGTATCTCCGAACCCTTGTTTTATCCTGTCTATGACTTTATGTATGGTAAGATCACAATGCCTATAAAAATGATATTTATTGTTTTAACAATATTTTTACCAACTGCTTTAGTGCTCTTAATTAATAGATTTATAAAATAATTATATTGAGAGAAATTAGTTAAACTACATGGAAACCTTCGGATTATTACTAGATGGAGTCTTTACATCACTTCAGTGGTTTAATCTGGCATTATTAATATTTGGCTGCTTAATAGGCTTGTTTGTCGGTGCTATGCCTGGTCTAGGATCAGTTAATGGTGTCGCTATCCTTATTCCTATAACCTTTATAGTACCTCCCACGGCTGCTATTATTTTTTTAGCTGCAGTGTACTACGGAGCGATGTACGGAGGCGCTATTAGTTCTGTGATGTTAGGTATACCGGGTGCATCCACGGCTGTGGCTACAGTATTTGATGGAAGACCATTAGCTGTTAAAGGAGAGGCTATGACAGCATTAACAGCAGCCGCTGTTGGTTCATTTGTTGGTGGTACTGTTTCTGTTATTTTGTTTACTCTATTTGCACCACCTCTTGCTGAAGTTGCTTTAAGGTTTAATGCTCCAGAAACATTTGCATTAATGGTAATGGCTTTTGCAACCTTTGTAGGTTTAGGTGGAGACGATATTCCAAAAACTATTTTTTCAATTTTAATTGGACTAGCTTTATCAACTATTGGTTTGGATTTGATTACAGGAAAACCAAGATTAATTTTCTTTAACATACCTGGGTTTCTCCATGGAATTAATTTCCTTGTTCTTGCTATTGGTATTTATGGAATTGGTGAAATGCTTTGGACTCTTGAGGAAACAAAAGGAAAAGTTCAAATGTCAAAACTATCTGTAAACATGAAGGAAGTAGGAAGAGCATTTGGGGCCCTTAAAAAAACTTTAATGGCAATGAATATAGGATCCTTTTTAGGTTTTTTTGTTGGTATTCTTCCAGCAGCTGGAGCAACACCAGCATCTTTAATGTCATACGGTATAACTAAGCAGCTTTCCAAAAATTCTAAAGAATTTGGTACTGGAGTTCCTGCGGGAGTTGTTGCACCAGAGTGTGCTAATAATTCGGCCAGTACTGGAAGTATGCTGCCAATGTTAACTCTTGGTATTCCTGGTTCTCCTACAACAGCTATTCTTTTAGGAGGTATGATACTTTGGGGTTTAACACCTGGCCCACTCTTGTTTACTCAGGAACCTGAATTTGTTTGGGGTTTGATCGGAAGTCTTTACATTGCAAACTTCTTTACACTTGTTTTAAATATTGCTCTTATCCCCGCATTCTTAATGGTATTAAGGATACCTTTTGCTATTTTAGCTCCGGTAATTTTTGTTTTATGTGTTACTGGTGGTTACGCACCAACACAAAGTCTTCATGATGTATGGCTAATGTTACTTTTTGGTTTTGGCGGTTACGTTCTAAGAAAACTTGACTATCCAGTTGCTCCTGCAGTTCTATCAATAGTGTTGGGACCTTTAGCAGAAAACGCTTTAAGACAATCTTTAATTTTATCTGATGGAAGTATGGGTATCTTCTTTGACTTTGCTTCTAAGCCAATCGCAGCAATAATTATGTACATTGCAATTGTGTTATTAATTATGCCGGCCTTTGGACCCTTATACAGAAAAATTTTTAAAAAGACTCTAAGTAAAGCCTAGAAGAATATATGATTCAAAAGATTGGCTCTATAAATTTAAAAAGTAAAGTATACGACTCCCTAAAGAAATATATTCTTTCTTTAAATATATATTTGAGAGAAAGGGACTTCCATTTAGATGAGAGACAACTTTCAGAAAAATTAGGCGTGAGTCGAACTCCTATTCGTGAAGCTATTGCTAAATTAGAACAAGACGGCATTGTGAGAACAGTTCCAAGAAGAGGTGTTTTTGTTCATAGAAAATCTAAAAAAGAGCTTATTGATATTGTAACTGTCTGGGCAGGACTGGAGGGATATGCGGCTCATCTTATTATTAAAAATTCTAATAAAGAAGAAATAGAGACGCTTAACAAATATTGCCAATACTCTAAGCAGAATGTTTTGTCTGATTTAGATAACTACTCAAATGATAATATTAAGTTTCACGAGCGTATAATGAAGTTAACAAAGGTAAAATTAATGGGTGAGATATTAGAATCCCAACTCATACACCTACAATATTTAAGAAAAAAATTCATCATTGAGTCTGACAGATCAGTTAAGTCAATAGATGAACATAATGATATAATCAAATCTCTTGTCGCAGGACATGGGGTAAAAGCAGAAAAACTTCTGAAAAACCATGCTTTAACACTTGTTGAAAAAATACAAGAAAGCATTAATTCCTAAACCAAAATTCTTTGAAACTTCAATAAATCTGGTATACATTATACCACCAGAGAGAGGTTAACTATGTCTACAGGAACTAATGAACAAATGATAACTGGCGGTGAGCTAGTAGCTAAGGCCCTTAAAGCAGAGGGAGTTGAAGTTATTTATACACTATGTGGTGGCCACATAATTGATATTTACAATGGATGTTTAAATGAAGGAATTAAAATTATCGATGTTAGGCATGAAGAAGTTGCCTCTCATGCAGCCGATGGTTATGCAAGAATGACAGGAAAACCAGGTTGTGCAGTTGTTACGGCTGGTCCTGGTACTACTCATGCTCTTACTGGAGTTGCAAATGCATTTAGAGCAGAAATCCCTATGCTCTTGATTGGTGGACAAAGTTCTCTTACCCAACATAAAATGGGATCTCTCCAAGACCTTCCTCACGTAGACATGATGCAGCCCATTACTAAATTTGCATCCACTGTTATGTCTACTGAAAGATGTGCAGATATGGTTTCAATGGCGTTTAGAGAAACTAGAAATGGATCGTTCGGACCATCTTTTTTAGAGATACCTCGTGATATTTTAGACTCCTCAATACCTATCAGTAAAGCTGTTCTTCCTGAAACTGGAAAATATAGTGCTTCATCCAAAACATTAGCAGATCCTGTTGATGTTCAAAAAGCTGCAGATATTATTTCAAAAGCAGAAAGACCATGTGTTTTGTTAGGTCAGCAAGTTTGGACATGTCAATCTACTGATGATGCAGTTGAATTTGTAAGAAATTTAAATATACCCGCATACCTTAACGGGGCAGCTAGAGGTTCTTTAGCTCCTGGAGACCCACATCATTTTCATAGAACTCGAAGAAATGCATTTACAAAATCAGATTGCATTATAATTGTGGGAACTCCTTTTGATTTCCGAATGGGGTATGGCAAAAGATTAAATCCAAATGCTACTGTTATCCAAATTGATATGGATTATAGAACTGTTGGTAAAAATAGAGATATATCATTAGGCTTAGTAGGACATATAGGAACTACTCTTAAAGCTATTTCTGAAGCTGGAGTTAAACAAGATAGATCAGACTGGTTTAACGAGTTAAGAGCTGGAGAAGAAGCCGCTCTTGAGAAGTTGATGCCTACATTTACTACAGAAAAATCCCCAATTAGCCCATACAGAGTTGCTTGGGAATTAAATCAATTTTTAAATGATGACACTATTTATATAGGCGATGGCGGTGATGTTGTAACAATCAGCGCTCAAGCAGTTCAGCCAAGACAACCAGGAGCTTGGATGGATCCAGGTCCATTAGGAACACTGGGTGTTGGAGTTCCGTATGCTTTAGCTGCTAAGTTAGCTGCCCCTGATAAAGAAATTCTTCTATATTGTGGAGATGGAGCCTTTTCTATGACGGGAATGGACTTTGAAGCATTTGTTCGTCACAAAGCGCCAGTCCTAACTGTAATAGGTAATAATTCTGCTCAAAATCAAATTAGATTTGGTCAAATTATGAAATACGGAGAAGAAAAAGGTAATGTTGGAAATATTCTGGGCGACGTTAACTTTGATGAGTTTGCAAAAATCTTTGGTGGTTATGGAGAAGCGGTTAGAGAAGCAAAAGATATCCAGCCTGCACTTCAAAGAGCAAGAGAAGCCGTTAAATCTGGGATACCTGCAATTGTAAATATTTGGGTGGATAAAGAAGAGTTTGCTCCTGGTACTAAAAACCAGACAATGTACAAATAATAAGGTAGGTTGAAATAATGGAAGCTCTTAAAGGTGTAAAAGTATTGGACATGACTCATGTTCAATCAGGACCTACTTGTACTCAACTTCTTGCTTGGTTTGGTGCGGATGTTGTTAAAGTTGAAAGACCCGGAGTAGGAGATGCTACTCGTGGTCAGCTAAGAGACGTCCCTGAAGCTGATAGTCTTTACTTCACGATGCTCAATTCTAATAAAAGAAGCATTACTCTTAATCCTAAAAAACCAGAAGGTTCTAAAATTTTTACTCAACTCATCAAAGAATGTGATGTGATGGTTGAAAATTTTGCCCCCGGCGCCCTAGATAGAATGGGTTTCTCATGGGAGAAAATTCAAGAGATTAATCCTCGTATGATTTATGCCTCTGTAAAAGGTTTTGGACCAGGGCAGTATGAAGAATGTAAAGTTTATGAGAATGTGGCCCAATGTGCTGGAGGTTCTGCTTCCACAACAGGAATGCTGGGTGAGGTACCAATGGTTACAGGAGCCCAAATCGGTGATAGTGGTACAGGTCTTCATTTAGCTTTAGGAATTGTCACAGCTTTATTTCACAGAGAAAAGTCTGGAAAAGGACAAAGAGTATCTGCTGCTATGCAAGACGGAGTTTTAAATCTTTGTCGCGTAAAGCTGCGAGACCAACAACGATTAGAAAAAGGACCTCTCAAAGAATATTCCCAATTTGGTGAAGATATTCCTTTTGGAGAGGCAACCCCTAGAGCTGGAAATGACTCCGGTGGCGGCCAACCAGGTAGAATTTTAAAGTGTAAAGGATGGGAGACAGACCCCAATGCCTATACTTACTTTATAACACAGGCTGCTGTATGGGAAAAAGTCTGTGACGTTATTGGAAAGCCTGAGTGGAAAGAAGATGAAAATTATTCTACCCCAGCTCTTCGATTACCTCGTTTAAACGAAATTTTTAATACTATCGAGGCCTGGACGATGACTAAAACGAAGTTTGAAGTCATGGATTTATGTAATCCTCTTGATATACCAGTAGGACCAATTCTTTCATTAAAAGAAATAGCAGAAGACCCTGGTTTAAGGGAAACAGGAACAGTAGTTGAAGTTGACCATCCAGTGAGGGGAAAATATTTAACAGTAGGAAACCCAATTAAATTATCTGACTCACCTGCAATAGTAAAACGTTCACCTTTATTAGGAGAACATACTGATGAAATTTTAAAAGAATTTTGTAATATGACAGACGATGAAATTAAAGCTGTGAAAGAAGCTGGAGCAGTTTAAACTAATTAAATAGAGGAGATAAATATGAAGATTATTTTAATGGGACAACAAGCATTTGGTAAAAGCGCTTTAGAAAAATTTCATACAGAGACAAATCATGACGTGGTAGCAGTTTATTGTGCTCCTGATAAAGAGGGCAAACCAGCTGATCCAGTAAAAGATTATGCTCAAAGCGTAGGTCTTCCTGTTTTTCAACCATCAAACTTCAAAGACCAAGAAGTTCTTGATCAGATAAAATCTCATGATGCTGATTTGTGTGTAATGGCATACGTCACAATATTTGTTCCCGAAGGAGCTAGAGATATTCCTAAACATGGTTCTATTTGCTTTCATCCATCTTTACTCCCACTTCACAGAGGTCCAAGCTCAATTAACTGGCCTATTATAGGAGGTGCTACCAAAACAGGTTTGACAATATTTTATCCCAATGATGGATTAGATGAGGGAGAAATTCTTCTCCAAAAAGAAGTTGAAATAGGTCCTGACGATACTTTAGGAGATGTATATTTTTCTAAGATTTTCCCTTTAGGGGTAGATGCTTGCATTGAAGCAGCTGATATGATGGAAGCAGGTAGTCCTCCACGTATTGTTCAAGATGAAACTAAAGCTACTTATGAGTCATGGTGTAAAAAAGCAGATGCCAGAATAGATTGGAAAAAACCAGGAAGAGAAATTTACAATCTTATAAGAGGTTGCAACCCACAACCAGGGGCATGGGCAGAGTTTATGGGAGATGAATTCACTTTTGTTGATACAAAATTTAATGATCAACAAAGTGCAGAACACTTTCCTGGTCAGATTATTTCAATAAACGCCGAAAACATCGAAATTGCAGTTAAAGGAGGCTTTATTGAAGTTTCTCGATTTAAGTCTGATCAAGGTAAGCTTTACGTCAAGGATATGAATACTGCAGTGTTTACAGAAGGCGATTTATTCTCATAATAGCTCACAGTGGCTAAACAGTATAAAGATTCACTTAAGACATTATCCTTCATAGTTTATTTCATAATACTTTTTGTGTTATGGCTTGTATTATCGGGATATTTAAAAACATTATTATTATTTTTTGGTCTTGTAAGTGTTTTATTTGTCATATGGATGTCCTATAGAGCTAATGCCTTAGAAGAAGACTCCCTTCCTATTAAATTAATTTTAAAATTACCATTCTATTGGTTATGGCTTTTTAAAGAAATTTTTAAATCGGGCATCATTACAACTGCTTTAATTTGGAATGGAAAATTTGCACCACAATTGTTCAGGATCAGAGCTTCTCAAAAAAGTACAACAGGTATTGCTAACTATGCTAATGCAATAACTCTTACTCCAGGAACGGTTACAATAGAAGTAGAAAAAAAGACTCTTCTTGTTCATGCTTTAAATAAAAAATTATCTGAAGATTTACAATCAGAAGATATGGATAAAGTAATTACTGGCTTAGATAAATGATATTTTTTTTAACATTGTCGATTTTAGGGATCTCTGTATTTATGTGTTTAGTAAGGGCCATAAAAGGACCAACCCCATTTGACAGAATACTTTCTATTTCAAGTATAGGTACAATTATAGCTATTGGCATTAGCGTACATGGCTTTGCTTTTAACAGACCTGATTTTGTTGATATTTCTCTTATGTATGTATTGCTGAACTTCTTGGGAACCATAGCAATTTTAAGGTATTACAAAATAAAAAATAAAAAAACTAATGTCATATAATTTTATAGAAATTTTCTCAATTATTTCATTAATTCTTGGTTGTTTTTTTATCTTATCAGGTAGTCTTGGGTTAATAAAACTTCCTGACGTATTTAGTAGAATTCATGCTGCTGGGTTAATAGACACCCTTGGATCAGGATTTATTGTTCTAGCTTTAATTATATACTCAGGTTTTAGTTTATTAAGCCTAAAGCTAGTTCTAATACCAATATTTCTTTTATTTACGAGTCCCGTTACAAGCCATGCTATCTCTCTATTTGCTTATGAGTCAGGCCATAAACCAAAAGCTAAAATCAAAAAATGAACTTTTTATTAATAAACTTTTTTCTAATTTCTTTATTGTTAATAACTACTTTTTTTATTTTTAAATCTACCTCCTTGATAGGTATTGTTGCTCTAACAGGAGCATTCACTTTACTTTGCTCAGCTATTTACGTCAATTTAGATGCTGTTGATGTTGCCTTTACAGAAGCAGCTGTGGGATCAGGGATCTCTACTATTTTAATGGTTATGGCTGCAGCAAAACTACCCGAGGGAAAAAAAAATAAATTAATAAATTTGTTTCCCAGTATTATTTTAGCAATATCAATATCACTTGTCCTAATATTAATAATATCTAACCTTCCATTATTAGGTGACCCAAATGCTCCTATTCATCTTCATGTTGTTCCTGAGTATATAAAAGAAAGTAAGGATTTTTTTCACATTCCTAATGTTGTGACTAATATTTTGGCTAGTTACAGAGGTTTTGATACTCTTGGAGAAACTATAGTCATTTTTACAGCAGGTTTAGGAGTAATTGTTCTACTAACTAGTAATACGCTCAATCGCAAAACAAAATTTAAGAATAAAGAAAAAAAATGAGAGATAAAATTTCATCAAGCCCTGTATTAAGTGTTGTTAGCAAAGTTCTTTTTGCTCCTATTATAATTTTTGGTCTTTACGTCCAATTTCACGGAGATTATGGTCCAGGTGGTGGTTTTCAAGCTGGCGTAATTGTAGCTGCGGCTTTTATCCTTTACTCGATGATATTTGGTCTAGCTAAAGGAGAAACTTTAGTTCCAGTAATGGTTAACAGATATCTCATGTGTGTTGGTGTTCTATTATACGCAGGTGTAGGAATTCTATCTATTTTTCTTGACGGAATGTACTTGGACTATAATGTTTTGTCTACTAACCCCTCTTCGGGCCAACATATTGGAATTATTCTAGTTGAACTAGGTGTGGGCATTACTGTAGCGACAGTTATGATTGCTCTTTATCATTCATTTGCATCTTTTAAGGTATCCCATGAGTAATTTTATTTATTTTTGGAACCACTTTGCTTTCATATTACTAATGATGGGAGGGCTTTTTATAATTATTACCAGTCAAAATTATTTAAAAAAAATAGTAGGGCTAGCTATCTTCCAAACTGCTGTATTTGTATTCTTTGTATCTCTGGCAAAAGTTCTTGATGGTACTGCCCCAATATTAACAAAATCTTTAAGTGTCTACTCAAATCCTCTACCACACGTTTTAATACTTACTGCAATTGTGGTAGGTGTGGCTACATCTGCCCTAGGTTTAGCTTTAGTTTTACAAATATATAAAAATTATGGAACAATTGAGGAAAAAGAAATAGAGAATTTGGAGCTGAAGTCAGATAAATAAATGTTTGATTTATTCTTAGATGATGCTCCTGCCTTAGTTGTTGTTTTACCTTTAATAGCTTCAGCCATTATTGCATTTATGCCTTCTAAGATATGGCCATGGATAATTTCGATGATTGTTCTAGTTTTCCATTTAGCTTTATCTCTCCATCTTATTGAAGAAGTGTCTATCTCAAAAATAATTATTTATGAGTTTGGTAACTGGGAACCTCCTTGGGGAATATCTTTTAAAATTGATGGGGTTAACAGTGGTTTACAAATTTTGTTTTCTAGTTTTGTACTTATTTCAACTTTTTACTCTAGAAAAATATTTTTAAATGAAATAGAAGCTGAGGACACTGGTAAAGCTTATTCTTTATGGTTATTGGCAATTGGAAGTTTGAATGGAATTATTCTCACAAATGATATCTTCAATTTATTTGTTTTCTTAGAAATTTCTGCATTAGCCTCTATTTCTCTTATCTCTCTAGGGGCTGGACTAAATCGCAAAGCCTTACTTGCTGCCTTTAACTATCTCATCATAGGTGCAATAGGTGCAACATTCTATGTTATTGGAGCGGGCTTTGCCTATGCAATGACTGGCACATTAAATATGAATGATCTAATTATACAATTATCTCAATACTCTGATGGCCAACTTGCAATTTTTGCTGGAATGTCATTCATGCTTATTGGTTTAATGGTGAAAGCTGCAATATTTCCATTACATATCTGGCTTCCGGCCGCTTATAGCTATGCACCTTCTGCTGTATCGACTCTTCTGGCTGCTTTGGCAACTAAAACTATACTTTATTTTTTTGCAAGACTTCTATTTGAGGTATTTATTATATATGAAAATTATTTAATTATTTTCTTAGATTTTATTTTATTTCCATTATCGGTTATAGCAATATTTATTGGAACATTAATAGCAGTTTACCAAGATGATATAAAAAAACTTTTAGCTTTTTCTTCTATAGCTCAAATAGGTTATATCACTCTAGCTTTCAGCCTTAGGGATCATAGTGGAATTACCTCAGGATTTGTTCATATATTTAATCATGCTTTAATAAAAGGAGGCTTATTTATGTCAGTAGGCTACTTCGCTATTCTTTATAAGGATAGGGTGACTTTATCTAGTATTAAGGGCTTTGGTTATAAATATCCTATCACTTCATTTGCTTTATTGATTTGTGGGCTATCTCTCATTGGCCTACCTCTGACAAATGGTTTTATTTCAAAACTATATCTTTTTCAGGCCCTTTATATCAATCAAATGTATATCCCAATTGCTTCAGTAGCTTTAAGTTCTGCATTAGCAGTTGTTTATTTTTGGAAAATAGTTGAACAAATGTGGTTTTCAGATATTAAACCAAAACCAGAAAAAGAGGATCCTAGTATCTATTTCCCAATTTGGATAATTACAATCTCAATTATCCTATTTGGTATATATTCATCTCCAATTATCGAATTTTCAACTTTATCGGCTGATTACCTCACTCAAGGATTACAAAAATGAGTAATTCTTTCTTGTTACTTTTAGGTATAGCCACTCCTTTAATTGCAGCTCTTTTTTCTTATCTTACTAGATACAATAATAATTTAAGAGACTCTTTTGGAATAATAGGGGGGATAGTGACTTTAATAATAAGCCTTAGGGTCTTTCATGGAATTCAATCTAATGAGATATTTGAAATAACCCTTTTTAATTTGTTTGAAGGAGTTGATTTTACTTTTAGAGTAACTCCTCTCGGTTCTATCTTTAGCTTAGTCGCTTCTTCTCTATGGATAATGGCATCTATTTATACTATCGGATACATGAGAGGAGCTGGTGAGAAAAATCAAACAAGATTTGTTATCTTTTACTCGATTGCTATTCATGCAGCATTGTCAATAGCATGGTCGGGAAACCTTTTAGTTCTATTTATATTCTATGAGATATTAACTTTCTCAACCTTTCCTCTGGTAGGACATAAACAAAACTCTGAATCTCAGTCAGCTGGTAGACTCTATTTATCAATTTTAGTGGGAACATCTCTTATCTTTTTCCTCCCAGCTATTTTTTGGATATGGCTTGAAACAGGAACCTTAAATTTTCAAGATGGAGGAATTTTAATTAATAAATTTCCTATAGAGTATATGTCATTTTTAATTGCTTTACTTGTTTTTGGTATTGGAAAGGCAGCTATTATGCCTATCCACAGATGGTTACCAGCAGCTATGGTGGCTCCAACTCCAGTATCTGCTTTGCTCCATGCTGTTGCAGTTGTTAAAGCAGGAGTTTTTAGTTTCCTAGTAGTAATTGTATACATTGTTGGACCTGATTATCTTCTTCAGACTAACAGTTCTGATTGGCTAGTTTGGTTGGCTTGTTTTACTATTATGGCCTCAAGTATTATAGCTATTACCAAGGATGATTTAAAAGCTAGATTGGCATATTCTACCATAAGCCAACTCTCTTATATAATTTTAGGAGCTGCTTTGGCCTCATCTTTGGCAATTAAAGGAGCCTCATTCCATATAATTACACATGCTTTAGGAAAAATTACTTTATTTTTTTGCGCAGGAGCTATTTATGTTACAGCACATATAAAAAAAGTTAGTGAACTCAAAGGCTTAGGTTTTAAATTACCTTTAATATTTGTGGCCTATACCCTTGGAGCATTATCAATAATTGGGGTACCACCATTTATTGGTTCATGGAGTAAATTTTATTTAATTATGGGTTCTTTAGAGCGAGAATTTATATTTGTTGCAATTATCTTAGGAGTATCATCACTTTTAAATATTTACTATCTCTTGCAACCTGTCGTAATAGGTTTTACCCAAACTAGAAAAAAAGAAATTAAGCTTATTAAATCACCATTGACTGTTTGGCCACCGGTAATTACAGGCATTGGGTGTTTGATTTTATTTTTTTATTCAGATTACTTTATTCATAATGTTAACAGGGTGATCACATAAATGAAAAAAAATGATTTAAAAAAATTCGGTAAAATTTTTACAAAATATCTCCTTATTATTTCAATATTATTAATCTTATTAGATTTTACTTTTCATAGGCATGCATATTTTTCAATTGAAGAAATTTATGGCTTTCCTGCTTTTTTTGGTTTCATAAGTTTTGTTTTTATTGTTTTAGTTGGAAAGTGGCTTAGGAAATTTTTGATGAGAAAGGAGGATTATTATGATGAGTAATATGATTCCAGGTTTAGTGATGATTTTGTTTTCAATAGTTCTGCCTGTCATTCCTAACTATTTTAGGCATCCTGCGATGTTGTTATCTGTTTTTCTTTCTTCCTTATCATTGTTCAATGGTTATGGAATATTTTTAGAATGGGACATCCTTGGCTTAAATTTAATATTGTATCAATCAGATAGTTTAACATTTCCATTTGCTATAATTTTTCATATTGCTGCAGTTTTAGTTATAATTTTTAGCTGGCATAATAAAAATTTAATGGAGCAAATGGCAACCCTAGCTTACGCAGGATCAGCCATAGGGGCTCTTCATGCTGGTGACTTTTTCAGTCTTTTTATTTGGTGGGAAGCAACTGCCCTAACTTCAGTATTTATTGTTTTTGCTGGTAATACTCTAGCCTCAAGGAATGCAGCCATGAGATACCTTATTATTCAAGTGTCCTCAGGTGTTTTGTTATTAATTGGAACTTGTCTAATGCTCTATCAAACAGGAAACCATAATTTGACCACCTTAGACTTAAACTCTGATTTTGGTAAATTTATATTCATTGCATTTGGTATTAAAGCTGCGTTTCCTCTTTTAAATGGTTGGCTTCAGGACTCCTACCCTGAATCTTCTGTTACAGGAACTGTGGCTTTATCGGCATTTACGACGAAACTTGCAATTTACGCTCTTGCTAGGACATTTCCAGGAACCGATTCATTAATATGGATAGGTGCAATCATGACAGCATTTCCTGTATTTTTTGCCGTAATAGAAAATGATTTAAGAAGAGTTTTATCATTTAGCCTTAATAATCAATTGGGCTTCATGGTTGTAGGTATTGGTATTGGCACAGAACTCTCATTAAATGGAACTGTAGCTCACGCTTTTGTGCATATTATTTACAAAGCATTATTATTTATGAGCATGGGTGCAGTTTTGTATAGAACAGGTACTACAAAGGCTTCTGAATTAGGAGGTCTTTATAAATATATGCCTCTAACAACAATTTTTTGTATCGTAGGGGCAATGTCTATTTCAGCTTTCCCACTATTTAGCGGCTTTGTAGCTAAATCCTTAATAATGTCATCTTTGGGAGGAGCAGGAATGGTTTTGATTTATTTTGTATTATTTTTTGCTTCTGCTGGAGTATTAGAACACTCTGGTATTAAAATTCCTTACTTTGCTTTTTTTGCCCATGAAAGAAAAACAAGTGTTAAAGAGGCACCATTAAATATGCTCATCGCAATGGGCATTGCAGCATTTCTATGTATCGGAATTGGCGTTTACCCAAGATACTTGTATCAGATACTTCCCTATGCTGTTGAATATCAACCCTACACACTAGATCACATTATTAGCCAGCTACAACTTTTAGTTTTCGCAATTCTTGCATTCTTATTTTTAATAAAATTCAAGCTCTATCCCTCTGAGATAAAATCGACTGTTTTGAACTCGGACTGGTTTTATAGAAGAATGCTACCAGGAATAGGAAGACCATTTTTCAAAATGATATCTAATGTAATAGAAAAGTTTTATTTTAATCTAGGTTTTGTATTTAATTTTTTATTAGGTAAGTCTAAAAAGTATAATAACTCTTCTTTTATCAAAGTGACAACTCCTAGCTTTGCAACATTAATTTTAATAATAGTATTATTTATAATGTTACTTATAGCTGTTATTTAGTTTTTTTAATTTTTGAATATTCTAATTTAATGGCTTCTTGAATAAATATTTGCCAAATTCTTGTGATTATTTCATGATCTATCTTATTTTTTTTAGCTTTAGATTGAACTGACTTTAGAATATGGGTTATCCTCTCGTGGTCAATGATTTGATCTTGATTATCCTTTAATTTAGTTACTTTATGAATTTCTTTAAATCTGTCAGCAATTAACTTAATAATTTCATTGTCAATATTATCAATATTTTTTCTTACTTTTTTGAGCTCATTTATATTGTTGTTCTTTTTCATGCTTTAAAGATTAATATATTAATGAAGTGAGAAATGAAAACAATTAATTCAAATCAGAAAGTAGCCATATTTTGTGGATCAATGTTTGGCTCTAAAAAAGAATATAAAGATTTAGCTATAAAGGTGACAGAATATTTATCAAAAAATGATTATGATATTGTTTATGGTGGGGGAGAAAATGGACTCATGGGCGTGGTCGCTAATACAGCTATTAAAAACAAGGCACACGTAACAGGTATTATTCCAGAATTTCTAGATAATAGGGAAACCATCCATAAAAAAATTGATAAAATATTTATCACCAAAACTATGGAACAACGAAAAAAAAAGTTTTTATCTATTTCTGATAGCTTTATAGCTCTTCCAGGAGGAGGGGGTACAATCGAGGAAATAGGCCTTGTATTAAGTGCCCTTCAATTAGGTGTTATCAAAAATAAAAAATTTTTAATATTTAATTATAAAAATTATTGGTCTGATATTATTAAACAGTATCAAAAAGTTGTAAATAACGGCTTTGCATATAAGAGCTTTAACAACCTATTTATTGTCTGTTCAAGCTTAAAAGAGTTAAAAAAAAACTTTTAATTTTTCTTTATATACCTCAACCAGTTTGCTAGTTCGTTTGTTCTAATTTTAAAATCCATAAGAGAGTTACTATAACTATCCTTAGAAGGATTTTTAAAACTTGATATAAGGTTATTTAATTGATTATTAGAAAATAATTTTTCTTTCAAAAGAATTTTTTTTCGGGCATTCAAGATTTGACCCATGTATTTGAAATTAAATTCTGGATGATATTGAGTGCCCCAGAAATTTTTATTTGAAAGTGACTGAATAGAATAATGATTATCCGATAAGGCGGATGCTTTTTTTGGAAGAGCTGTCACATGATCTATGTGAGAGGCAAATGCATCAAAAATGACAGGTTTTCCTTTACACATAGGATGAACCTTTCCTTTGTTGTTTAATGAAATATTAAAAGAAATACCTATTTCTCTACCTTTGATATTTTTAGAAACAACACCTCCATTACATACAGTGTAGAGTTGCATACCCCAACAACTTCCAAAAATCTTTATTGGAAGTTTTGATACCTTTTTCATTAAGGATATTTGATTTTTTATTTCATTTGTATTGTCATAGATATTTAAACTCGATCCAGTCCAAATCATTCCATCAAAAGAATGGAAAAAACTATCATCAAAAGTAGATTTTAAATCCATAGAAGGATATATAAAGGTTGTTTTAATTTTAGAATTAATTTTTTTTAGTTGATCTCTATAAAACTCACAAATTGGCTGAATTTTATATTTTGCAAGTTTTGACCAACCTAATTTGTCGTATCCATTAACTATTAGTAAATTCATTCATATTTAATATAGTTACTTTGTAAAAATGTCAGCATTTATCTATAAGTCTTTATCTGTACTGTTTTTTGTTTTAATGAGTGTGTGCATCAAAGCCACGGGTGATCATATACCTTTATTTCAAGTAGTATTCTTTCGAAATTTTTTTGCTTTATTGCCATTAATCTTTTTTATTTATTTGTTAAAGTTGAATTTTCGCTCGATTAACAATTACAAATTACATATAGCCAGAGCTTTTATAGGAATTACAGCTATGAGCTTATTTTTTATTTCTATTCGATATGTCCCATTAGTTGAAATGCAAACAATTAGTTATTCGTCTGTTTTCTTTATTTCAATCTTATCAATTTTCTTTTTGGGTGAAAAAATTGGTTATCGCAGAATTATAGCAATTTTTATAGGTTTTATTGGTGTTTTGATTATCTTAAAACCTAGTACTGAACTGTTTTCTAACTATTCAGTACTGCCTCTTATAGCAAGTTTATTTTTATCTATGGCAGTAATTGTTCTTAAAAAGATACTATTGACAAACAATAATATTCTTTCAGTTTGGGTATTTACTGTCTTATGCACAATTATCAGTTTATTTTTTTATAATGAAAATTGGGTCTGGCCTAACAATTTAGATATGAGTTTTATGATTGCCTCAGGAATATTGGGTTTTATTGCTCAAATATGTCTAACCAAATCATTTCAATTAGCTGATGCCTCCTTACTAGCTCCTATAGATTTTTCATCAGTTTTATGGTCTTTTTCATTAGGTTATATTTTTTTTGGTGAGCTAATTTCATCTGATGTTTTGACAGGTGGACTTATTATTATTACTAGTGTTGGCTATATATTCTATAGAGAAAGAGTATTACAAAAAGAGATTGTTTTAGGTGTTAATAAGCAATTCTAATTACTCTTTATCTCTCTAGTAGTGCTTACTAATAACTAGTTAGACATTAATTAAATTTTTTGATAATTAAAATTATGGAATTTTTACATACGATGGTTCGAATAACCAATATAGATGCTTCTATTGATTTTTATTGTAACAAACTTGGTTTGGTTGAGTTTTCTAGAAAAGAATATGAGAAAGGAAAGTTTACTTTAATTTTTCTTTGTGCACCAGATGATCTCAAGTTAGCTGAGCAGAATAGAAAACCTTTGCTTGAGCTAACATATAATTGGGATAAAGAGTCTTATACCGGAGGAAGGAATTTTGGACATCTAGCTTTTAGTGTTCAAAATATATATGAAACTTGTCAAAAACTTGTAGATAACGGTGTAATAATTAATAGACCTCCTCGAGACGGTCATATGGCATTTATAAATTCTCCAGATGGAATTTCAATTGAGTTACTTCAAAAAGGTGACAGTTTAGAGCCCCAAGAACCGTGGTTAAGTATGGAAAACTCTGGAAGTTGGTAATTTAGTATTTATATTTTAAGGAAATTTTTTATCAATTTTTATTTATTTCATAGTTGGCATATTTAGAGAAGCGCTTGCTGCATCATCAGGCCACCTAGAAGTAATAGTTTTTCTTTTTGTATAAAAGTTAATTCCTTCTTCACCATGCATTCCATGACCCCCAAATATTGAGCCTTTCCAGCCCCCAAAACTGTAAAATGCCATAGGAACAGGTATTGGAACATTAATTCCAACCATTCCTATTTGAACATTTTTCATAAAGTTTCTAGCAAATCCTCCATTGGATGTGTAGATAGAGGTTCCATTGCCAAACTCATGATTATTAATTATTTGCAGAGCTTGATCAAAGTTTTCCATATTAACAACTGATAATACTGGACCAAAAATTTCTTCTTTATAAATAGTCATATCAGTTTTGACGTTATTAAATATTGTAGGTCCAACAAAATTTCCATTTTCAAAACCTTGCAATGATAGATTTCTACCGTCCATTTCTAAATCAGCACCTTCAGAGATACCTTTTTCAATATAAGATAAAACTTTTTGTTTATGCTCCTTCGTAATGAGAGGTCCCATTTCACTCTGTGGATCGAGGGACTCGCCAACTTTGATATTTAAAGTTTTTTCTTTTAACAGTTCCATAAAAGGTTGTTGGATTTTACCTATTGGAATTGCTACCGATGTAGCCATACATCTCTCACCGGCTGAACCAAACGCAGCACCTATAAGACCGTTTACAGCGTCCTCTAAATTAGCATCTTCCATGATCAGCATATGATTTTTAGCTCCACCTAGCGCCTGAACTCTCTTATTGTTTTTTGAACATTCTGTATAAATATATTTAGCAACCGTTGTTGACCCAACAAAACTTACAGAGGAAATATCAGGAGATTGCAAAATTAAATCAACAACACCTTTATCACCATTCACTACTGTTAAAATATTTTCAGGAAGGCCCGCCTCGGTTAGAAGCTCAGCTAATTTAAGAGAACACTGAGGAACTTTCTCAGAGGGCTTCAACATAAATGCATTTCCACAAGCAATAGAGATAGGAAACATCCACATAGGAACCATAGCAGGAAAGTTAAAAGGAGTGATACCAGCACATATACCAAGAGGCTGTTTGATATCGTAGGAGTCCACATTAGTTCCAACATTGACCGAATGATTTCCTTTTAATAAATGAGGGATTCCACATGCAAAATCTACTACTTCTAATCCTCTTTGAAGAGATCCCTTGGCGTCAGAGAAAACTTTACCATGCTCTTCTGATATAATTTTAGCAATTTCATCAAAGTTTTTTTCAATTAAAGATTTAAATTTAAAAAGTACATTGCTCCTTTTTGTTATCGGTGTTTCGGACCATGAAGATTGGGCCACTTTCATTTTTTCAATTATTTTTTGAAATTCTTCCTTTGAGGTAATAGGTACATGTGCATATTCTTCACCAGTTGAAGGCTTAAAAAGGGAAATATAATTGGATGGGTTTTCATCAGTCAATTTTCCATCAACAAAATTACTTATGTTTTTCATAGTGAATTAAAATAGCCCAATAAAATTAGTTGTAAATATTTAATCTAATTGATTTTCATAGTTTTACTGATACATTTTGAGATAACAGGGGTGCTCTTTTGGAGCTGAGAAAGAATTTCCTTAACCCTAGAACCTGAACCGGATAATGCCGGCGTAGGAAGTTATACCTACCACAGCTATCTTGGTTTTTTGTTAATGAAAGGATATTAACGATGAACTTTAAAATATTGATTATTACACTGCTATTGCCTTTCAGTGCATTAGCAAAAGAAGAACTTAAGATATTTACTTATGGTTCTTTTAATTCAGATTGGGGTCCTGGTCCTAATATTGAAAAAGAGTTTGAGTCTATTTGCAACTGTGATCTCATATGGAATACAGCAGACTCTTCAGGAGCGCTTCTTTCAAGAGTAAAATTAACTAATAATAAAGAGGGTTATGATATTTTGTTAGGTTTGGATGATTCTTTAGTAGATGAAGCAAAGAAAAATGATTTATTTATTAAGCATTCAGTTCAAACTGACGGTTTAGACATAGACTGGAACGATGAATATTTTACCCCATTTGATTATGGATATTTTAGTTTTATCTATGATAGTGATAAGTTAATTCAGCCACCAATGTCTTTTAAAGAATTAGCTGAAAGAAATGAAATTTCTATTATTATTATGGACCCAAGGTATTCTACTCCTGGTCTGGGTTTGGCAAAATGGATTAACCAAATTTATAAAGATGAGGCATCCAATTTTTGGAATAAAATTCAAGATCAAATAGTCATTACCTCTAAGAGTTGGTCCGATGGATACGGACTTTTTTTAGAAGGGGAGTCTGATTTAGTCCTAAGCTATACCACTTCTCCAGCTTATCATTCTTTAGTCGAAGGTAGTTCACAATATAAGTCTTTAAAATTTGAAGAAGGCCATGCCAGTCAAATTGAGGTCATGGGTATTCTAAATAATGCATCAAATTTAGATTTAGCTAAATCCTTTTTAGAGTTTTCTTTAACTGATGGATTTCAACAGTATATTCCTCAAGGAAACTGGATGTATCCAGTCTTAAACTTAAAAGAATCTCAAAAAGAATTTTATGATGCAGCACCTTTGCCAGTTTCTCTTGACCAGGTTTTTCCTTCAAGTGAGGAAAAAGATTCTTGGATAGCAAGTTGGGAAAAATCAATTATTGAATAAATTTTATTTTGATTGGGGAGTCGGATTTTTAAGGCTCCCTTATTTAATTTACTTAGCTTTTATAATTACATTATTTATTTCTTCTCTCTTTATTTTTTCTGATATTAAAGATTTTAAAGAATTTAATCTTTTGTCTTATCTTGGAACAATAAAATTTACATTTTTTCAGGCTTTTTTAGCATGCTTTATATCTTCAATAGTGGGATTTTTCTTTAGTTTAATCTTTTATTTTTCAAATAAAGATCCTAGGGTCATCTCTTCTTTCTTGAACTTTTGTTTTATTTTACCAG
>CABXVZ010000012.1 GCA_902515765.1 uncultured Alphaproteobacteria bacterium
TTAAATGAAAATGAAACCAATGAAGTAGTGAGACTATCAAAAAAATATAAACTTGATTACAGTAAAATTAATCTCAAACTTTTTAAACAATTAAAGCAAAGAATTAATATGATCCCCACATCTCTAGCATTAGGACAAGCTATTATCGAAAGTGGATGGGGTCAGTCAAGATTTGCTCTGGAGGGAAATGCTCTTTATGGTCAGTGGACAACTAATGAGCAACGGGGACTAATACCTGAAGAAAGAGATGATGATAAAACCCATGCCGTCCTAAAATTTGATAGCCTCAAAAAAAGTGTCCAAGCCTACATGCACAATATTAATACTCATGGGGCTTACTATAGCTTCAGAGTGGTTAGAAGAATTGCAGAAAGAGTTCAATATACAGACCCTATTAGTGCAAAAGTGAAGTTTTTAGCTGCTTATGCCGAAATAGGAGATGAATACGTCGACAAATTAGAATTGATTATTGAGTCAAATAAACTTAGAGACTTTGATCGATTTGAATATTAATTAATTAAATATTGGTAGCCAAACCAATAAACACCTTGATCAACTTTAGTACAATTAAAACGCAATCTTCCAGAAACAGGTAAGCGATTTAATTCAATTAATAATTTATTTTCTAAGGTGGTTATATTTTGTTCAAATGATCCTTGGAAGTCATTGACATAACATTTAATACCTTCGATACCGTCTGCTGAACCCAAAACAAATCTTTTAGAAGGGGTAGCTAAATAAGGATCGCTAGGTTCAAAGGTAATTTTGGAGAATGGCAAAGTTCGTGACACGTCTCTCACCCTTTCAATGGATCCATAATTTTCATTTAAGGGAAATCGAGGTATATAATATTTTTGATCAATAGAAAAAGCACCAGAGTGCTGACCAAAAGCTGCATCGAAGTATCTCATAACAATTTTTTGAACCGCAGCACTGGCTTCTCCAAACGGATAGGCAAAAAGATGAGGTGTAATATTTAAATTATCAAGAATGAGCTTTTGAGAATTTTCAATTTCTAAAATAATTTCTGCTTCGCTTAATTTTGGTAAACTGGAATGAGAGTGGGTGTGATTTTGGATATCCACACCGCGACTAAGAGCATCTTGGAGTTGTGACCAACTCATGTAATTGTTTCCTCCTACATTTTCAGTATTTAAAAAAAGCGTAACAGGAATATTATATTTTTCAAAAATAGGAAGACCTACTTCATAAAAGGATAAATAAGCATCGTCTACTGTAATAGATATAGTTTTGAATGTTAAACTCTCTGGCACTATCAGATCTTTTACAAAGATAAATTCAAATTGCTCTTCTTTTAAATACTGTAGATGGTTCTCTAGCTGACCCACTGTAATGTTTGTAGAAGGGTATTTTGTTTCACCAAAGCGATGATACATTAAGATATTATTGGGAATTGTATCCTTTATTGTAGTTGCAAAGGATAATGATGAGTGAAAAAATAAATTAACAAGAATTATGACAATTAAAGAAAAAAATTTAGAAATGGGCATTGATAGTTCCTTATCATACTGTTCTATAACTTTATTTAAAAATAAAAAGATTTTATGGGACCAAACAAAAAAATGTGACTATGGTCATGAAAAAATTTTAGCAAAACTTCTTCAAAGATTAGTGAAAGATACGGGCATAATGCCTGATAATATTAAATATCTTCATCTTAATAGAGGACCAGCTAGATTTACTGCTATTAGGAATTGTCACGCATTAATGAAAGGGTTTTTTTTTAATCATAAAACTAGAATTCACAGCTACTCTATTTTTGAACATTATTATTTAGGCATTAATGAAGAACTAACTAAAAACTTACTATGTATCATTGATACTAATCGAAGAGACTTAGCGGTTCAAAAAATAAGTGCTCAAGGTAAACTTATTGGAAAATCGAAAACATATGTAATAGGAGGGGAACTCTTTGCTTTATTAAACAAAGATTATATTCTTATAGGTAATGGTTTAAAAAAATTAAAAAGAATTTCAGAATTCAAATTTGTTAAAAAAAAATCTTTAAATCTTTATGACCTGAAATCAAATTACTTTATTAACAATTACTTCAAGAAAAAATCCACTTATAGTTTTCCTAAAATTATTTACCCCTACTCTCCTGTTTGAGAGACCTAAATATTTAAGAAAGAGTATTTTTTTTCAATATATTTTTGGTGATATTCCTCAGCAGGACAATAGTTTTTGACTGGCTCAATAACAGTTGTTATTTTTTGATCAAATTGACTATCATTTAATTTTTTTGTGATTTCGGTTGCTACCTTTTCTTGTGAGTCATCATAGAAACCAATTAAAGAACGATATTGAGAACCTCTATCGGGGCCTTGTTGATTTAAGGTTGTTGGATCATGAATTTGAAAAAAAAAATCAACTAAATTAGCATAGCTTGTTTGGCTTTCATCGAAGGAAACAAGTATAACTTCAGCGTGATTAGTATTTCCTGAACAAACCTCCTCATATGTGGTCTGTTCTGTGATACCTTGTGAATATCCGACTTCCGTGGATGTAACACCTTTTAGTTCTGAAAATTTTTTTTCTACTCCCCAAAAACAGCCAGCACCAAATAAAGCCTTAGACATGTGTTTTTCCTTTTAGTTGTGTTTTTTGAGCACTACGTTGAGAAATTCTTTTTCTCCAAATTTCATAACTTTTACGTTTAATGTTATTTTTCATAATTTTTTTTACATCACCCTCGTTAATTTCATAAATTTTAGTTATGTGACTAAAGTCAGTTTGATCATCCCAAGCTAATTGAATTATATCGCTAATTTCTGACTGATTGAACTTCATATCTAATGATACAAATTAGAATTAAATTCAGATCTATAACAATTTGATGCATATCCTTGTTCTTGGGTTGTGAACTTAAATAGTTTTCCTGCATGCGGCTGTCTTTCTGACTCGATATCATTTAACCCCACTGAAGCAGTTGTGATAAATAGCTCATTGAGATCAGTCCCTCCGAATGCACAGCTTGTAACTTTGGATACTGGTAGTTGTAATATCATTTTTAAATTACTTTCTTTATCAAAACAGCAAACTTTTCCACTTCCCCACATAGCAACCCAGAGATTACCATTTTTATCAACTGTCATACCGTCAGGATTCCCATCTATATTATTCATAGATAGAAATATTTTTTTTTGTATTCCATTTTTTGAAATATCTTTAAGCGAAAAGCAATAGATAATTCTTTTAATTGAATCTGTTACATAGCCAATATTTCTTTCATAGTCAAAAATTGGACCATTTGAAACAATATAAGAATTATCAAAATAGATAGGATCTAAATTTATATCATGACAAATAATTTTTCCTGTTTCTGATTTCTGATTTGTATCCATTGTCGAAATCCAGACGTTCCCATTAAGATCAATATCAGCATCGTTAATTCTATTACCAGAATTTTCAAAATTTATTTTAGAAAGAAGCTCTATTTTAGTAATGGAGGAATGAAGTGAGAAAATCGAGTCATGAGAACTCATTAGATAATTTTCGTTATCTTGGAGAAGTATATTTGTTACCCCTTCAGTAATTATATAATAACTTTCTTTGGCGTTATTTTGGTCTGTTTCTATGATTTTATTCTCGTAAATATCTACCCACAATAATTTATCCTGTCTCCAGTCCCATAAAGGCCTTTGACCCAAAATACTTTTATATGATTGAGGATAGACAGTCGGTTGCTCGTATTTAATCTTCACATTTTTATTATAAACTAAATATAGGATGAAAAATAGTTGCTGCTAACTGAAATATAGAAAATCTCTTTTATAAAAATCATTAATGTGCGAATGCTATTTTAATTGTTTGTTGGAATATTTAACTTATTATCTCTCAAATTTAGATGTTTCTGTAATGAGAAAAATTTCACTATTATTGTTGTCTCTGTTCATAATTGGTTGCGAGACAACGTCCATTGATAAAAAGCCAGAAATTATACCCGAGCCTAAAAAGGAAATTATATATGAACCTAAAGAGGAAATAATAACAACGATAGAAGAACCAGAAATAGATTTTAAAGATTTTTCAGGTATTGAAGGGTTTGAATCTAAAAAATTAACTTCTTTGGTATCGGAGTATGGAGATTTAAACTTTTCGAAGTATGAAAAATATTATGAGTTTCATCGATATAACGCAGAAAATTGTCGTATCTTTGTTCAAAACAATGCTAGTGATAAAAAAATAATTCATATTACTATTTTTAATTTTGAAAAAAATAAGTTCTATAAGAAATACTCCCGAGATGCTTGCCAATAATATCTGTATAACTAAACTTAAGATAAGATAAAATGTGCCAATGAGATTTTTTATAATTATAGTTTTAGTTTTATTCTCAACAAATTCTTTTACTCACCACCCCGGCCATAAGGTTGAGGCGACAGCTCCCTTCCCAACTGTTAATTTAGAAATTATGAAAGATAATGTGGATGGATACAATTTATATATCGATTTAAAAAATTTTAATCTAGCCCCCAAACTAGTTGGAATAGAAAATCAATCTAATACTGGATATTTAAGCCTTTATGTAAATGATATAAAAATAGCAAGGGTTTATTCTCAATGGTTTCATATTCCTCAAAGGTTTTTCTATTTGAAAGAAAATTTAGTAAAAGTTACTTTAAATACTAACCTTAACGGTGAGTTCACCTTAGATGGTGAAACTATTCAATCTGTTCTAAAAGTAATTAATAATTAAAATTTTAAAAAATTTTTTATATCTCATAGGGCAGTGAAGAATGGTGCAAAATAATTTTCAATTCACCATTAGGTGCTTTTTTATATCCCCAACTTTTATCAACTTTGATCAGGTCACCCTCTTTGTTGGTTAAAAATACCCAGCCCATCCACATAGCTATATCTTTATCAACCCTTAATGAAGAAGTTTCAGACTTAACTTTGCGCCAGAATTTTAAACCGAAGCCACTATCCAGAGGATATTTAGAGTTATGACCCACAAAATACGATAAAGCTCCCTCTTTATTATGGCGGAAAGTCTGCTCTCCCCCGCTTTGAGTGGGTTTAAATAAAATTGGACCAAGCTCAAATCCATATAACCTATCTAAGATATCATTAGCAACTAAAGTTGCTTGCTCAATTCCCCCACTCTCAAAGGCATTTGAAATCGCAATAAGACCCTCACCCCAAGAGCTACGTGCTTCAGAAATTTCTTTTTCATCGATTATCATTTTACATAAGAATCTTTGTATAAATTAAGTTCATCATTCTTTTATTTAACACGGTTGACAATAAAATCAACAAGACTTGACATATAATCTAGACCCTCTCTGCTAGTATTAAAAAATTTTTGTAAAACTTTATAATTTTTATTTTGAATTTGATGCAGATATTTCAGACATTCCTCTCGACTGAACTTGTAAGCGATATTAGCTTTTTGTGAGTCTTTATTAATTTTTTTTCCTACTTTTTTTTCATCTCCCCATCGATCCAACATATCATCAGTGACTTGAAAAATTTTTCCAATTTTTTCACCAATGAGCTTTAACTCTTTTTTCTTTTTTAAGCTCAAATTTTTAACGTTTAAAAGGAGATGGAAACAAAGACTAAATAAAGCACCTGTTTTTAAAAGGTACATCTTTTCAATATCTTTGATGGTGGATTTTTTTTTCATATAAATATCTAATGATTGACCAGCTATCAATCCCTCCAAACCATTTGCTTTTGAAAGCATTTGAATAGAATTTATTTTTTGATTAGCTGAGAGGTGCTTTGACTCCGCCAATGTTTTTACAGACAAGACTTGAAACATGTCCCCTGCTAACACAGCCGTGGCCTCGTCAAATTTTTTATGAACAGTGAGTTTTCCTCTTCGATAATCATCGTTATCCATGGCGGGCAAATCATCATGTATTAAAGAATGAAGGTGAACACATTCAATCGAAAGAGCAAAATCTTGTAAAATGTTAGGTTTAATATTTAAAAATAACCCCATTCGATAAATAAAAAATGGTCTTATTCTCTTCCCGCCCGTTTTGACAAAATAAATCATAGCTTGTTTAATTTTACTATCTGGGGATTTTAATTTTTGTATATGTCTGAGGAGTTTATGATCAAAATCCGATGAAAATGATTTTATGTGATTTGCATCAAAATTTTTGCTTATTTTCATAAAATTAAAGGTTATTCAAATAATGAGAGGTGTGATTGTCAAAAATAAAGATAATCATTCCAATAAAGAGAAAATAGATAATAAGATTGATGTTTTTCTTAGTCTTTTTATTCTTTATGTAATTTTTAGTATATTTAAGAGTTATCCAGAGTATTAGTGTGGATAAGAAGAACAAAAAACCGTTAAAAATCACACTATCATGTAAAATAGCCATTTTTTATCCACTATACT
Source organism: uncultured Alphaproteobacteria bacterium (assembly GCA_902515765.1). Taxonomy (GTDB): domain Bacteria; phylum Pseudomonadota; class Alphaproteobacteria; order HIMB59; family HIMB59; genus HIMB59. The sequence continues at coordinate 6,383 of CABXVZ010000012.1, forward strand.
CACAATTGGCATTAATTAAAGGCATTAAAAGTATTTTTTTTTTGCATATTTTCCCTATAATCCCTGGGAATTAGCAAATCCCTTGTTTGGATTCTGTTATAAGTTACAAAACTTAAGAAAAGGAGTACTCAATGATTAAGTTTTTAAAAACAATGGCTGTTCCTACAGCCGCTTTAACTGCTCTGCCAGGCGTTGCCTCAGCAGCTGCAGCATTAGAGCCAACTGACTTTGTTGGGATATCTTTTTGGGTTATCTCAATGTGTATGGTTGCCGCAACTGCATTTTTCTTTTTAGAGACTAACAACGTATCCGGTAAGTGGAAGACATCTCTTGCACTTGGTGGTCTGGTTTGTTTAGTTGCCGCAGTTCACTACTTCTATATGAGAGAAGTATGGGTAACAACAGGTGAAACACCTACTGTTTATAGATATGTTGACTGGTTAATCACTGTTCCATTACAGATGATTGAATTTTACATTATCCTTGCTGCTGTTGCTACAGTATCAGCTGGTATCTTCTGGAGACTTTTAATTGGTACTCTAGTAATGCTTGTTGCTGGTTATGCTGGTGAAGCTGGCTTTATCAATGCATGGGCAGGATTTATTGTAGGTCTAGCTGGTTGGGCATACATTTTATATGAAATTTTTGCTGGTGAAGCTGGTAAAGCTGCTGCAGACAAATGTCCTGCTGCTGTTCAAACAGCTTTCAACACAATGAGATGGATTGTTACAGTCGGATGGGCAATTTATCCATTAGGATATTTCTTCGGTTATCTAACTGGAGGAGCTGATGCAGTAACACTTAACGTTATTTATAATGTTGCTGACGTTGTGAATAAGATCGCATTTGTTGCAGTTATTTGGGCTGCTGCAGTTGCATCAAGCAAAAAAGCTTAATTATTTATAATTAATATTTAACCAGGCAAGTATAACTTGCCTGGTTTTTTTTTATCTAAATTTCATATACTTTATAATTCTTGAATAAAAAAGCTGTAATAATAGGTGGGGGTTTTGGCGGCTTAGCTGCGGCTCTTAGGTGTAAAAAGCTGGGTTTTGACGTTACTTTAGTAGAACGTTTGGATATGCTTGGTGGAAGAGCCAGGGTATTCCAGAGACAAGGCTATAGACATGATGCTGGGCCTACTGTAATAACAGCTCCTTTTTTATTTGAAGAACTATTTAATCTTTATAATGAAAACTTAAAAGATTATTTAAATTTTGTTCCCCTTGATCCCTGGTATCGATTTTATTTTCATAACGGCAAAACATTTGATTATAGACCCTCTATTGAAGACACCAATGAGGAGATTAGAAAATTTGATCCAAATGATGTGAAAGGTTATGAGAATCTCTTAAGCACCTCCAAAGAAATATTTAAAATTGGTTTTGAGAAACTTTCTGATAAGCCATTTTCATCGTTTTGGGAAATGGCAAAGCAAGTTCCTTCTTTATTAAAATTAAAAAGCTATTTAACTGTAAGCCAATTAGTTAATAGCAAACTAAAAAATGAATTTTTAAGAAAAGCTTTTTCTATACACCCTCTTTTAGTCGGTGGAAATCCTTTCACTACAACATCAATTTATGCGCTCATCCATTACTTAGAGAGGAAATGGGGTGTCTTCTTTTGTATGGGAGGAACAGGAAAAATTGTTAGTGAATTAGAAAAGCTAATGATTAGAAATGAAATTAATATTATAAAAAATTCTGATGTAGATAAGATATTAGTTAATAATAAAAAAGCTACAGGTATAAAGCTTTCAGATGGTGAGATTATTCATGCCGATGCAGTGATATGTAATGCCGATCCTCCAACTGTGTATAAAGAGATGTTAGAATCAAAATATAACAGGGGAACTATGTTTAAACCTGAAAAGTATACCCAGTATTCGATGGGTCTTTACGTTTTATTTTTTGGGAGTAAGAAACAATATCCATCTGTAGCACATCATACAATTTGGATGGCTGATAGGTACAAGGAACTTTTAAAAGATATTTTTGAAAGCAAAATACTCACCAAAGATTTTTCATTATATCTTCATAGACCTACTGCAACTGATGAGACTTTTGCTCCATCAGGTAAAGACAGTTTTTATGTTTTATGTCCTGTACCAAACCTTCAATCAAATGTGGATTGGGATAAAGAAGGCCCTTTATTAAGAAATAGGATAGTTAAAGCGTTGGGCGATACTATCATGCCCTCTCTAGATACAAATATCGAAGCCGATTTTTGGATGACACCTGAAGATTTTAAAAATGACTATAGATCAATGCATGGTGCGGGTTTTTCTGTTGCCCCGATTTTTTCACAGTCAGCTTGGTTCCGCTATCATAACAAAGATAAAAACATTAATAACTTATATTTTTCAGCGGCGGGTTCTCATCCTGGTGCGGGTATTCCAGGAGTTTTATGCTCTGCAAAGGTTATAGAAAAGTTAATCAAGAAAGATTTTGGTATCAGTTAAATCTGTGAGTGGGTACCAATACGACATTAATTCTTTAAGAAATTATGGGAAAAGTTTTTATTGGGCCAGTTTTTTTCTACCTCATCAAAACAAGTTAGCGGCTAGTGAATTATACAGTATTTGTAGATATTTTGATGATTTAGCTGACGACTCGGAAAAAGATCTATCTAAAGAAATTAAAAATGAGTATCAAGAAATTGTTACAAACGAATTAAACGCAATAAATAAATTTTTTAAAAAAAATAATATAAAAATTGATATTTTGGGAGACTTAATTAAAGGACTCCTTAAAGATCAAGAAAAAGTCAGGATAAACACAGAGTCTGAACTGATAGAATATTCATATGAAGTTGCGGGCACAGTTGGGCTGATGATGCTACCTATTATTCTTGTTAATGAACCAAACGCAAGAAAGCATGCTGTTGATTTGGGGATTGCCATGCAATTAACTAACATTGCTAGAGATATTTATGAAGATGCAAAAATGGATAGATTATATATTCCTAGAGAATGGATAGGAGATTTATCACCAAAAGATCTTATTGATATACAAAAAACTGATAAAAAAAAGGTACCAAATGTTTTAGAGAGGTTAATTAAACTATCTGACATTTTTTACATAAATGGTTTTAGTGGTCTTAGATACATCCCCATTAAAACTAGACTTGGTATTTTCATTTCAGCACAAGTATATAAAGGGATTGGAAATAAAATTAAACAAAACAACTATAGATATGATTTACAAAGAGCATATTTAAATAATTATGAAAAATTATGGATTACTATAATTTCTATTCCTAAATTTTTTCTCATTAAATATATTTATAAAAATTACACTTCAGTCAGGGATACTTTTAGAAATGAAAATTTATGATGTAGCTTTTTTGGGAATGGGAGCAAGTAGTTTATCAACAATCAGATTACATTATCAAAACAGTTCTTTGTCTATTGTGGGAATAGATAAAAATTATAATAGCAATAGAAACAATTTTTTTGCGTTCTGGTTAACAGATTGGATGAAAGAATTCGATGAAGTTATTAAACATAGATGGCACAATTGGCAGTTCAATTATGATGATCTTTGTATATCTCATGAGAGCAAAGATATGCCATATTGTGTGATTAAATTTCAAGAATGGAAAAATTACTGCCTTAAAAATTTTAACAACCTTATAATTAAAGAGCAAAATGTAATTGAATTAAAAAGGATGAATGGTCATTTTGAGATAAATTTAGAAGATGGAGAAACGATATACTCCAAAAAAATTTATGATTCTAGAACGCCTAATGAGCAATCTGACAAACTCAAGCAACATTTTTTAGGACATATTATAAGGTCTAATGAGGTGATAAATAAAAATTTTGTTAATTTAATGGACTTTCGTGTCTCTCAAGAAAATGGATTACATTTTATGTATGTATTGCCCTTACAAAGTAATGAGCTGCTTGTAGAATCAACAGTATTTTCTAAAAAAGTTTTAAATAAGAATTGGTATGAAGAAAAGATAAAAGATTATATTGAAAATAATCTCAGGTTAAAAAATTATCAATTAGTCGAAGAAGAAAGAGGAGTTCTTCCTATGTATTCTATAAATAATCAAAATAGTGAAAATTATATAAATCTTGGTTCAAGAGGTGGTGCCACTAAAATTTCTTCGGGATATGCTTTTTCTTTTTTTTTAAGAAAGCTCAAGTCATCTCAAAATGATATGAATCAGAATTATCATTCATTTTGGGATAATTGGATGGATAGAATATTTGTTAATTATCTAGAAAATAATATTAGGACTGAAAAAATTTTTAAAAATATGGTGAAGTCTTTAAACGGCGATGAATTTGCATCATTCATGATGGGTACTGCAAAATTAAACACAAAACTAAAGATTATATATTCAATGCCTAAATTTGGTTTTCTTCGAAGTTTTTATAAGTCATTATCTTATTAAGTATGTATGAATTAACTACTCTCTCTATTATTGCACTTTGTTTAGTTTCTTTTATTGGTGTTCCCCATGGTTCATTTGATGGGGCAGTTGCTGCTCTTCTTGGTTTCCAATCAAAAAAAAAATTTACCTTATTTATTATTGGATATATTTTGATATCAATTGCGGTAATAGTTTTTTGGGTTTTTTTTCCAATAATTTCACTCTCTTTGTTTCTTTTAATGAGTATCGTTCATTTTGGTTTATGTGACTGGTCCTCTTTAAAAATAAAAGATCATAAATGGCCTCTAACTCTTACACACGGTATGAATATAGTCTTGGGGGTAATTTTTTTTCACACACACGAGTCCTTTGAAATTTTTAAATATTTATCTAATGAGAATTTTTTAATATTTAAGGAATATTTAATATTTGGTTATATCATTTATATTACATTGTTGATTTATTATTGTTTTTTAGCAATTAATATCAAAAAAATTCGCTGGGGCCTTTTAGAGATGTTATTAATTCTAATAGTTATTTCACTCTTTGATCCTTTAACTGGTTTTGCATTATATTTTTGCTTTGTTCATACTTTTAAACATATCAAAGCAATCCTTGCTGACACTAGTAAGCATATATCCAATAAAAAATTTATATTTGTATCTACTACTATTTTTACAATTTTGACCTGGTTAGGTGGTTGCCTAGCAATCATATTTATGAGTAACAATATTTCTTTTGATGAGTCATTAATTAAAACAATTTTTATAGGACTAGCCGCATTAACTTTACCACATATGACGCTCGTTGATTATTTTTATAGAAAGAGATTTAATTAAGATAATTAGGAACTTTGAAAATAATATTTTCATCTTCATAATGATCTAATACTTCAATACTGAATAAATTTTTAACTCTGTTGATAAATAAATCAAGTTGCTCTTCTGGGGCAGAGGCACTTGCTGTTAGGCCAATTTCATTATATTGAGACAAATTAGAGAAATCAAAATCATCAATATTTTCAATTAATTCACTGTGTTTGCAACCAAATCTTTTGGCAGTCTCTACAAGCCTTATTGAGTTAGAACTATTGAAGGCCCCTATAACAAATATAGCTTCAACTTTTTTAGCCATTTCTTGAACAGACTCTTGTCTGTTAGAGGTTGCATAACATATATCTGATTTTTTAGGCTCTAAGATTGATGAAAATTTTAATTTTAATGCATCTACAATTTCTTTTGTATCTAGAACAGATAAAGTTGTTTGAGTGATATAGGCTAAGTTTTGATTTGAAGGAAAATATAATTTTTCTACATCTTCTATGTTTTGAACCAAGGTAAGATTTCCAATGTCTTGAAGTTGGCCAGCGGTGCCCTCTACCTCAGGGTGGCCCTCGTGGCCAATCATAATAATTTGATAATCTTTTTCTTCTAATTGAAGAATTTCTTTATGTATTTTACTAACTAAAGGACATATTGCATCGTAATAAAGTAAATTATAATTTTTTGCTTTCTCAATTACTCTTTTTGCAACTCCATGCGCAGAAAATATTACTGGTTGTTTGCTACCTTTGGGAATTTCATCCAAAGAGTCAACGAAAACTACACCTTTTTTTTTTAAATTATTTACTACAAATTTGTTATGGACAATTTCATGGCGAACATAAACTGGTGATCCGTATTTAATAAGACTTTTTTCAACCATTTCTACAGCTCGTTCTACACCAGCACAAAAACCTCGATGTTTAGCTGTTAGTATTTTTTTTAGCACGATTAAAACCTACCACATTAGGAAAGAGAAAGAATTATTTTATGACAAACAATAGCTGTTGTGCTTCGATATTATCTCCTGCTTTAACATAAAGCTTATGGAGTGTTCCTGCATTCTCAGCGTATATAACTGTTTCCATTTTCATGGCTTCAATAGTGCATAATTTTGCACCTTTGGAAACCTTTAGTCCCTCTGTAACTGCTACATCCACTAACAAGCCTGGTATAGGTGCTGCAACATGCTCCTTATTGCTTGAGTCTGCCATTTCTTTTGCTAAATCATCGACAGCAATGGAATTATCTTTTATGTCAACGGATCTGGGTTGGCCATTTAATTCAAAATAAACCGTTCTAAAACCTTTTTCGTTAGGCTCGCTCAAGGTGAAATATCTAATAATTAGAGTTTTACCAGGCTCGATAGATACATAAATCTCCTCACCTGCATTCATTCCAAAGAAATAATTTGAAGTAGGTATGACGCTTGTATTGCCAAAATTTTTTTTATGTTTCATGTACTCGTCAAACACTTCAGGGAAAAAGATTTGGGAGAGCGTATCCTTTTCAGAAACTCTATCTTTATATTTATTTTCAAGGTCCTTATTTCTTTTTTTGATATTTAAAGATTTAAGTTTGGAGCCAAAACGATAAGAAATAGGCTTTTTACCTTTTAAAATTTTCTTTTGTAATAACTTAGGAAATCCTTTGTAAGGTTGACCTAGCCTACCACTAAAAAATTCTATTACTGATGCTGGGAAGCCAACATCTTTTTTTGGATCTAAGACATCTTTAATCAGAATGTTATTTGCAAGCATATAAATAGCCATATCACCAACAACTTTTGAAATAGGTGTAACTTTAATAACATCACCAAAGATTTGATTAACTTCGGCGTACATAGATGCAAGTTCTGGCCATCTATCATCATTAATTCCCATAGATCTAGCTTGTTCTCTTAAATTAGTATATTGCCCGCCTGGCATTTGATGAAGGTAAACTTCAGACATGCTTGTTCGAGTTTTACTTTCAAATGGTTGATATTGTTTTCTAACACCCTCCCAGTAATTAGCAGCAGTTCTAACAACGGCTGACGAAATTTTGGGGTCTCTAGAATTTCCATCGAGAGATTCGAGCACTGCTCCAAAACTTGGTTGTGAGGTAAAACCTGACCAAGAGTCAATAGCAAGATCAACAATGTCTACTCCGGAGTCTGATGCATTGAGAATAGTTGCAACACCATTACCGCTTGTGTCGTGGGTATGAAAGTGAATTGGGATTTTGATATTCTTTTTTAGTTCTTTGAATAAAACTTTAGCTGCCTTTGGCTTACAAAGACCAGCCATGTCTTTAATAGCAAGAAAATGTACACCCATTTTCTCAAGTTTTTCAGCCATTTTAAGGTAATAATCCAAAGTATATTTTTTTTCAGTAGGAGAGGACAAATCTCCAGAGTAGCAAATGGATGCCTCACAAATTTTATCTGTCTTTAAAACTTCATCGATTGATACTTTCATATTTTCAATCCAATTGAGTGCATCAAATATTCTAAAAATATCTATTCCTGACTGAGCAGAAAGTTGAATGAAGCGCCTTAAAACATTATCTGGATAGTTAGTATAGCCTAGAGCATTTGAACCTCGGAATAGCATTTGCATTAATGCCGATGGAATTTGTTCGCGAAGCTTTTCTAGTCGCTCCCAAGGATCCTCTTTTAGAAATCTTAAAGCAACATCAAAAGTTGCACCACCCCAACATTCAATTGAAAATAAATTTTTTAATCTTTCCTCATATAAATCTGTAACACCCAACATATCTTGAGTTCTCATTCTAGTAGCAATCAAAGATTGATGAGCATCTCTGAATGTTGTATCAGTAATTAGAAGTTTCTTCTGTTTTAGAACTTCTTGAGCTAATTCTTGAGGTCCTTTTTCATCAAGAATTTGCTTAAAAGTTTTGTCAACTAGTGATTGGGCTTTTTGAGACTTTGCAATACCAAAATCTGAAAGCTTTGCAGGAGTGGTTTCTCTTAGTCTTGGACGATTAGCTACTTCTGAGTTACCATTAACAATTACTTCGGCTAAAAAATTTAAAGTTTTTGAGGCTCTGTCTTTTCTTGAAGAAAAATTGAAGAGACTTTTTTCACTATCTATAAATTTTGTGTGATAGCGGAACTTATCAAATCCATCATGATTAATCAGCTTCAAAAGAAAAGGAATATTGGTCTTAACACCTCTTACTCTAAATTCACTAAGAGCACGATCCATTCTTTCTTTTGCTTCTATGGGTGATTGGCCCTTTGCTGTGACTTTAACTAACAGGGAGTCATAATATGGTGTTATTACCGTTCCAGTTGAAGCCGTACCAGCATCTAATCTAATACCATGCCCACTTGCAGATCGGTAAACTGTTATTTTTCCATAGTCTGGTGCAAAATCATTAGATGCATCTTCAGTAGTCACGCGTGATTGAATGGCATGACCTTTCATATGAATGTTTTCTTGATTAGGAACACCACAAATGCCATCACCAATTTTTGCACCAGCAGCTAAAAGAAATTGAGCTTTAACTATATCAATTCCAGTTATTTCTTCTGTTACAGTATGTTCTACTTGAACTCGAGGATTGACCTCTATAAAGAAAAATTCTCTAGATTTGGCATCCATCAAAAATTCAACAGTGCCTGCACATGTGTAATTAACTTGTTTTCCAATTCTAACTCCAGCTTCACAAATTGAATTTCTTTCTGGTTCACTTAAATAGGCAGCTGGCGCCCTCTCTACAACTTTTTGGTGTCTTCGTTGAAGCGAGCAATCCCTTTCAAAGAGGTGGACTATATTGCCATGTGTGTCTCCTATGATTTGAACTTCTACATGGAAAGCTTTTTCAATCAGTTTTTCTAAAAAAACATCATCTTTTCCAAAAGCACTTTTTGCTTCTCTTCTAGCTGTATTAATTTGATTTTCAAGCTCTTCTTCTTTTCTAATTACTCTCATACCACGGCCACCACCGCCCCAAGATGCTTTCAGCATAATTGGATATCCAATTTTTTTTGCAAGTGCCTTGCTTTTTTTAATTTCTCTTGGCAAAGGGCCCGTTGATGGGATAGTTGGAACATTAGCTTTACTAGCAGTTTTTTTTGCTTCAACTTTATTACCAAGGGAACGCATAATGTTAGAAGACGGTCCAACGAATAAAATATTATATTTAGCGCATTCATCTGCAAATTCTGGGTTCTCTGATAAAAAACCATAACCTGGATGAATTGCATCGCAACCTGAATTTATTGCGATTTGCACTATACCCTTGTAATCTAAATAAGCTTGAATAGGGCCAAGGCTCGAACCAATTAAATAGCTTTCGTCAGTTTTAAATCTATGAAGAGCAAAACGATCTTCATAAGAATAAATAGATACAGTTTTGAAGCCTAGCTCAGTAGCAGCGCGTGAAATTCTGATAGCAATTTCACTTCTATTAGCAATTAAGATTTTTTTTATTAATTTCATTTGGACGCTAAATCTCGTTAATTTTATACATTATTCTATTTTTTTTTATACATATTCTATGTTTTTTTAGGGTTTTTTAACAGTTATTGGCTTATGTCTTTTTGGATAACAAGAAGTGCAAATTTTGCATTCAATTCCATAACAACTTCTTGCTTGGCAATATTCTCTTCCATAAAAAATTATTTGTAAATGAAGTTTGTTCCAAGAGTTTTCTGGGAATAGTTTCTTTAAATCAGCTTCAGTTTGGATAACATTTTTACCATTGGTTAAGCCCCATCTTTGTGCCAATCTATGTATGTGAGTGTCTACAGGGAATGCTGGGTATCCAAAACCCTGAGACATGACAACACTGGCTGTTTTATGTCCTACGCCAGGTAGGCTTTCTAAATCTTCAAAAGATTTTGGAACTTTTCCATCATATTTTTTTACCAAAATTTTTGAGAGTTGAGATATAGCATTAGATTTTTTGGGAGCAAGACCACAAGGTCTAATAATTTTATAAATCTTATTAACAGGAACCTTGGACATATCGAAAGGATTTTTTGCTATCTTAAATAGTAAGGGGGTTATTTTATTAACTCTTTCATCAGTGCATTGGGCACTTAATAGAACAGCAATTAGAAGCTCATAAGTACTTTTATGTTTTAGAGGTATGGGAACTTCGGGATAAATCTTATCCAAATAATCTGAGACAATATTAGCCCTATCTACTTTTTTCATAATTTATTATTTTTAAAGTAATTTTTATTATAAATTTATGACTATATATATAGATTATTTCAAAAATGAGTAAAAACCTTCATATAAAACCTAATAAAAGTCTGAACAATTTACAGATATTATTTTTTTTACTTATTACTGGATTTTTAATTATTTTTATTGGAGCAAGATTTTTACTAGTTGGAGCTTGGCCAATAATTATTTTTGGCATATTTGAATTTTTTATCTTAGTTTCTTGCACTGTCTATTTTTTAAGAAAGGTTAAAAGAACAGAAAAAATTTCTTTAAGTGAGAAAACTATGCATTTGCAAAACTTAGACGGTGATGAAATTGTTGAAAATAATAAATATAACTTAAGTTGGTCAAAGATAAAAAATGAAAGGGATTCCCTAAGTATTGTTTATGCTGGGAAAAAAAAATTTTTTGCTAATTTTTTAAGTGAAGACAGAAGGCTTAAACTTAAAAAAATTATTGAAAAATATAATTCAATGTCTAAGTGATCATATCCCGAAATGAATACAGACCATTTTTTTGAGATACTAGCCAATTCGCTGCTTCTATAGCCCCATCGGAAAAAATTTTTCTATTATAGGATTTATGTGTTAGTTCTATCGACTCGTTATCTCCATGAAAAATTACTGTATGTTCACCAGGAATATTACCTCCTCTTATAGAAGAAAATCCTATATCTTTACTTTTTCTTTCTTCACTCTTTTGTTGTCTGTCAAAGTTAAAATTTTCATTGGAATAGCCTAGTTCTTCAGCAATTTCTTCTCCTAATTTTATCGCAGTTCCGCTGGGAGCATCTTTTTTATAGCGATGATGGGTTTCAATAATCTCAATATCAAAACTTTTTAATTGAGATGCTGCTTTTCTAGCTAAATTAAAAAAGGAATTTACACCAAAACTCATATTAGGAGCGTAGAAGACCTTAACGGATTTTCCAGCTTGCTCTAATAATTTAAAATGCTTTTTTTCAAGCCCTGTTGTACCCACAATTAGAGAAGTATTGTTTGCAACGGCACTTTCAGTGAAAGAAAACAATGCAGGTGGTGATGTAAAATCAATTATAGCATCAGCTGCTATAAAAGATTCTTCCTGAGAAGTTTTAACAGTATTAGGTAATCCTACCTTTTTAAGAAAAGTCTCATCAATATCAGTAACATCAAATACACCAACTATTTGGGTATTTTGGTTAGAAAGACCAGATCGAATGAGGTTTTCGCCCATTCGACCTTTTGCCCCAGCTATTGCAATTTTAGTTGTCATCAAGATTATTTATAGAGAAAATAATACTTATAGAATAGTAAAAATTTATAAAATGATGATAATAATTTTATGATTAGATTGTTATTAATTTTGTTAATTTTATTAACTGTCAGTCTTTTGATTTTTAATAAAAAATTCAGGGAGGCCTTTACACTTTCAACCATTCCACTAGTTATTCTTGTTTTAGGGTTAGTAGCCTATATGACTTATTATATGATTAGTACTAATTACTTTACTTAGTAATTGGTCTTTTCTATTTTAGACTTTTATTCTGAAATTACCGATTGATTTGCTTCAATCCAGCCAATGATACCTTCATCTATTTCATAGATTTTACCTTGGTAGTTTTGTCCTATTAATATGCTAGCTGCTACTTTAGACCTTTTCCCTGACCTACAATGTATAATAATGTCATTATTTTCAGAGTTTATTTTATTTATTTTTTCTGCACTGATATCAGATAAGGGTACAAGGACACTTCCCTCTAGATGAACTTGTTCGTACTCATGCTTTTCTCTTACATCAATAATAAGGGCTCCCTCTTTTATTATTTGAACAGAGTCATTAATACTTAGAGGTGTAAAATCCATTTAATTTTTAAAACGAGAGTGGCAACTTTTGCAAGTACTAAAAAGATTTTGATGAGACTGTTTTAATAATTCAATATCATTGTTAAGAGATGCAAGACTGGCTAATCTTGCAATCTCTGCTGTTTCGAGAGAGATTTCATTAAACTTATCTCGATTTGCAATGATATCCTCACTAGCTTTGGTTTTACCTTTAAAGCTATCATCTGGGAACAATGTTGGATATTCAGTCATTATATTTTCAATATCCGTATAGATTTGACTGAGATCTTCATTTATTTCACTATTTTTAATCATTTGATTTGCAGATCTCATTAGCTTGTTAAATTTTTGCATAGAATCTTGTCTTTGTAAAATATAGTCGTTAGCTATAAGTAAATTTAAGGGAAAAATAATAAGGATAAGTAATTTCAACACTATTAAACCTTATATTATTAAGCCTTTAAATCTACACATGAAATTTATTAAAAAATTCATGGGTCTCTTCGTAGATATAAATTTTTCCTCTGTCTAAATAGATAATTGAATCAGCAATTTTTTTTGCAATTTCAAAATCATGTAATGTTAATAAAATTGTTTTATTGTGCTTTTCTTGTGATATTAAATCTACAAATAATTTTTCGCTTTGTAAGTCCAAGCTTTGATTGGGTTCGTCTAGAAATAAATTATTTTGATTTAATGACATTATTCGTGATAGAAACAATTTTTGTTTTTCACCGCCTGAGAGTGTATTAATATTTTGATTTTTTATCCTTTCAAGATTAAATGTATTAAACCATTTACGATCTAACCTATGTTTTTTTATTTTTTGAAGTATCAAGAAATTATATTCTACAGTATTTTCAAATTCTATAGGATTTTGAAAAAGCATAGGAACTGGTTTTTCAAGATTACTATGTAATTTTCCAGAAGAGGGTGAAATAATTTTATTTAGTAATTTTAAAAGGGTAGATTTACCCGATCCATTCTTACCCATAATCACAGTAGTTTTGTTAGAATGTATTTCGCAATTGAGATTATTTAAAATATTTCTCTGATTATTTTTATAAAAAACCTTTTCTAATTTAAACATTATCTTTTTTTTTTATGACGCTCATAACAAATGATATCGTAAGCGAAAATGAAATAAGCACTAAACCCAATATAACACCTACAAGTATATTCCCCTTGGATGTTTCAAGTGCAATCATAGAAGTCATGTTTCTAGTCACATGGTCTATTGATCCTCCAACAATTGCAGCAGCACCATACTCGCTTATAGCTCTGCCAAAACCTAATAATAAGACGGTCATGTAAATACTCTTTTTATTCACCACCATCAAAAAGATAAGATCTTTTTTGGAAGCTCCGTAAGAATTTAACTCCTCACTAAACCTTGGATACTCTTCTTCGATATAATTGATTATCAAAGTAATCATGATAGGAAAGATTATTAAGAATTGAGCAATAATCATTGCAGAGGGGGTATATAAAATTTCCATCCAACCTAAAGGACCAGACCTGCTTATTAGAAGATACACAATTAATCCTGCACAAACGGGCGGGATAGATGTTAAAGAAGCTAGGAATGCAATGAGTGTTCTTCTAAAATAAAATTTATTTATTGCAATTAGATAACCCAAAGATAATGACAAAAGAAAAGCAAATAATGTTGATAAAATACTTACATGGAGAGAAATAGAAATTGCCTCAAAAATTTTTTGATAACTAATCATTTAATATTCATCTTATTTTAAATTAAGTTCTTATTCATTGATGAAAAATATTTTTTTTTTGTTTACCTCAAAGTTTTTAATTAAAAGCTTTCCGTTACCGCTAATTAACCAATCAATAAATATTTTTGATTTTTTATATTCCACATGAGGAAATTTTACTGGATTAATTGCTATTACACCATATGGATTGTAAAGAGCATCATCTTTATCAAATAATATTTTTAAATTTTTTTTATTTGTGAATGTAGTCCATGTTCCACGATCTGTTAAAGTATAAGCTTGCATTTCTGCTGCTATATTCAAAGTATTAGCCATACCTGTTCCGGTTTTAATATAAAAATTTGAGGAGGGCAAAGTTAGATTTGCATTCTTCCATAAAGATAATTCTTTTTTATGAGTCCCTGAGTTATCATCTCGAGAGATAAACTTTGAATTAGAAGAATGCAGGATAGCCATTACCTCTTTTAATGAACTGGCATTAGCAATTTTTTCTGGGTCATTAGATGGACCTATTATAACAAAGTCATTATACATTAACTCAAATCTTTCTACGCCATACCCTTCCTCTACAAATTCTATCTCATCTGATTTTGAATGAACAAGAAGTACGTCACCATCACCTCTTTTTGCATTTTGTATTGCTGTACCAGTTCCAACTGATATTGCGCGGACTTCAATCCCAGTTTCCTTATAAAAGTTATCAGATAATGCTTCAAGCAGGCCAGTATTGGCGGTACTAGTCGTAGATTGAAGTATGATATATTCTCGGCTTAAAAGGGGGCTAGAGAAAATTAAAAATAAGATTAAGAATTTTATTAATTTCATAATTATTGAATATTTTTAATTAGTAAATCAAATTGATTGGTACTAATCTAATAAGAATTCCTTATTTTAAGATTTTTATCGATTATTAATAGATGTAATAAAATGTATTGTAAATAGTGTTGAATATTCTTAATAGTGATCAAAGATATGGATTAATCAGTATCATTTTCCATTGGCTGATGGCTCTAATTATTATTGCCACCTTTATATTAGGCTTAAATCTTAAACATAATTTTCAATATTATTACGAGGTTTTAGCTCTTCATAACAGCCTTGGTATCTCAATATTTCTTCTTGCCATAATGAGAGTTGCATGGAGATTCTTCAATATCAAACCTACTCAATTGCCAAATAAAGTTATACTTATGAAACTAGCCACTTTAACTCATATTTTTTTTTATATTATATTTTTTACACTTCCTATAACTGGATATATTTTAACAAACCTACAAGGAGATATTGTTTTATTTTATGGATATAGTCTTCCAGAGGTTTTAGAACAAAACCGTGGTTTGAAAAACTATGTTCATACTATCCACGACTATGTTGGAAATATACTATTGGTATTGTTTTCATTGCATGTCCTAGGTGCTCTATATCATCACCTCATTAAAAAGGATAATACTTTGAGAAGAATTACTTTTTTTAAAATGAAATAATTATAGCCAATCAGGCATAGGTAAGTTCTTAGATTCTAAAAATTCTTTATTAAACATCTTACTGAAGTATTTATATGCATCGTCACACAAAATAGTCACAATATTTTTTCCTGGACCCAAATCTTTTGCCATTTTCATAGCACCTGCAACATTCACACCACAGCTTGTTCCTAAAAAAAGACCTTCTGTTTTTATTAATTTATAAAGTAGCTCGAAAGCCTCTATATCTGAAACATGATAGGCCATATCTACTTTACAAGCTTCAACATTCTTAGTTATTCTATATTGCCCAATTCCTTCTGTCTCAGAAGGCTCCCCTGTTACCTCTAGCACTGAGTCTTTGAAATATTTATACATTCTTGCACCCTGAGGGTCAGTACAAGCAATTTTGATATTTTGATCTAGTTCTTTTAAACCAATTGATGTACCAGCTAAAGTTCCTCCCGTTCCAATCGCACAAGTGAAAGCGTCAACTCTACCATCTAATTGCTCATATATTTCTTTGGCCGTTGTTTGTGAGTGGAATTGATAATTAGAAATATTATCAAACTGATTGGCCCAGATAACAGAACCCTCGCCTTTGGTCTTTAACTCTTCAACTAATCTTTTAGAAACATGTTGGTAATTACCTGGATCAGTGTATGGTTTTGTCTCTACAATTCGTAGTTCTGCTCCCAAATTTTTTAAAATTGCTCTTTTTTCTAAAGATGCACCATCTGGCATTACTATTATCGTTTTATATCCTCTTGCATTATTGATCATTGCAAGTGCAATACCAGTGTTACCAAATGTGCCCTCTACTACCGTTCCCCCGGGTTCTATGAGTTTATTTTTTTCAGCATCTAGGATGATACCAAGGGCTGCTCTATCTTTAACAGAGCCTCCGGGATTCATGAACTCTGCTTTACCATATATGTTACAACCCGTTATTTCTGAGGGATATTTTAGTTTAATCAAAGGGGTGTTACCGATTAAACCGATCATATTTTTTTCCATTTTTAATTAAATTTTATCTAACGCTTGCTTTAGATCTGCTATCAAGTCTTCAGAGTCTTCTATACCTATAGATAGTCTTAGCAGATTATCACTAATACCAAGCGAGTCTCTGATATCTTTGTCAATTGAAGCATGAGTCATAATTGCTGGGTGCTCAATTAAACTTTCAACGCCTCCAAGACTTTCAGCCAAAGTAAAGAAATTTAAACTCTTTAGAAATTTATTAATACCTTCGATATTAGTGTCAATCACGATAGACATCATTCCTCCCATACCCTCCATTTGCTTTGAGGCTATATCTTTATATTTAGTATCAATGCCAGGATAATGAATTTTTAAAATCTTAGGATTTGAATTTAGGTAATCAGCTATTTTTAGAGCATTTTCATTATGCTGCTTCATTCGAACTGAAAGAGTTTTAATACTTCTTGTCAAAAGATAACAATCAAATGGAGAAGGAACTGCTCCAACAGCATTTTGTAAATAAGAAATTTGCTCACCATATTTTTGTGAGTCTTTTATTGCTATTGAACCTCCAACGATATCAGAGTGTCCTCCAAGGTATTTAGTAGAAGAGCTTACTACAAGATCTGCCCCCAATTCCAAAGGTCTTTGATTAAAAGGAGAGGCAAAAGTATTATCGCATATTACAGGAAGATTATAATCTTTAGCTATTGTAGAAGTATTTTTTATGTCAATGATCTTCATTAATGGGTTAGAGGGGGTTTCTAACCAAATAAATTTAGTACGATCACTTACTATTTCGTCCCAATTAACATTTTTATCAAAATCAATATAAGTCACGTCTATGTTGGATTTTACTTTGTCAAAAAGTCTTCTGGTCCCACCATATACGTCATCTGAACATATAATGTGGTAATCACTTCCAAAAATATCACATACTGTATTTATAGCCGCCATTCCTGACGCAAAAGCAAATGCTTGCTCTCCGGACTCTAGTTCGGCTAATAGTTTTTCAAGAACATCTCTAGAGGGATTCTTAGTTCGTGCGTATTCAAATTTAAAATCACCCGGTTTATTCTGCTTAAAAGTTGTAGAGAGATGAATGGGTGGCATAACACTACCGGTTTCGTTATCTGTGCCGTGTCCCGAATGAATAACTTTAGTGTTAAATCTTTTTTTCATGATAATTTTATAGACTATTGGTTGGGTCAATAAAGGTTAAATTTTCTATCTTCTTTCTATAATTATTCAATTAGTATTGATTTACTTAGATATTTAAATATTTAAATAATTTAAATTATAAAATATATTTATCTCCCCCATGCTGCTTAGGTTAAGACTATGTGTCTAGGAGGAGGGTGGCAAGGGGTATTCTTATTTTTAAAAAAGCTAAGCATCATCAAATATTAAATTATTAACTTGGTCTATTTTGATATCTAAAGTTATATCGTTAGGCATAAGTTTTTTCATTTCATCGTAGGTTCTAAGAGCCTGATTATACTTTCCAAAATATATAAAAATTCTACTCATACCATCGAGGGCTCCGAAGTGTCTTGGCTCTAATGACAAAGTTACCTCTATGTCTTTCATCGATTTTTCATATTCCCCCATCATGAAATAAACAGTTGCCCGTTTATTGTATCCTTCTGCAAACATAGGGTCTAATTTTATGACATAATCTAAAGCATCAACTGCCTCTGAATAATTTTGGGTTTGGAAAAAATAAGGCATTATATTCATAATTTTTTCTATTTCTAAATTATCAGTTTTTAACCATTCTTTCCAAATTGCTCCAACAATTACATTTTGCTTTGAAATATTTTCAACCTCAAGTAATTCTTCAAAATATAAATCTAATTTAGGGCTATTTTGGTCAGCTTTTAGATTAAAGGATAGAGAAATCAAAAAAATTAGAATTATCTTAATCATCTATTTGGGCAAAATTTACATATAAGAGGTATGGTTAAAAAAATATTCATACTTTTCTTTACGCTCTTTATCTTAAGTGGTTTATCAAAAGCAGATGATTCCATGAAGAAAGAGCTAACGATGACCCAAGATATCATAGAAAGCCAAATACAGGCATTTCAAAACAAGAATGCTGAACTTGCATACTCTTTTGCATCTCCAATGATAAAATTAAGGTTTAACAATCCACAAGAATTTATGAGTATGGTTAAAAGTTTCTATGAACCAGTTTACAACCCTAAACAATATTATTTTATTAACTCAAAGTACTTTGAGGGCTCCATATACCACCAGTTACAAATTATCTCTCAATCAAATATGTCTTATTTAGCAACATATTCTATGATAAAAGATGAGAATGAATGGAAAATATCAGGGTGTTCTGTTATGCCTATGATGCAAGAGTCAATTTAATTTTTTCAACTTTGAGTATATTAAGTAACCAGAGAATATAACTAAAATCGATCCTATTATTTCAATCATGGAGGGGTAATGATTGAAAATAATGATGCTCACAATTATTCCATAAATAATCTGAGAATAATGAGTAATGCTAAAAAAGGATGCTTCTACTCTTCTTAAAGAATAAATTAATATCATCATAGCTACTCCATCAATTAATCCAGCACAAATTATTATTAAAATATGATTGATAAGAATTTTTTCAAAATGACCAAAAGACAATAAAAAAAAAATAAATCCTGTAATTAGCAGACTATAAAATGTAAGGGCAATGGTTCTTTCTATTTTACCATAAACTCTCACTGAAAAATCTAAACAAGCTACAGATATAACACCACAAATTAAAAAAATTACTCCCTGGGTATTAAATCCTTGATTTAGACTAAAACCGGAAACTAAAAATACTGCAAACATTGCAACGATTAAGGAAATTATTTTGGAAAGATATATTGTTTCTTTTAAAATAATTATACCCATAACCGATAATAATACTGGAGCAGATAAAATAATTGGGTAAGCAATAGACAATGGAAGAAGTATTATGCCTTTGACAATAAAGTAATAGGTCAAAGTCATTAATATTCCTCTAATAAAATGTAGTTTGTAATTTTTGGTTTTTATTTCCTCCAGACTTTTTCGGTATATAAGATAAATTAAGACAGGTATAAGGGAAGAAAAACAGGCAATTGAAAATATAATTGTATCCCTATAAAGATCGCCGATTAATTTTATTAAAGTATCTGCAATAGTAAAAAGGAAAAAAGCAAAAGTACCTAAGATATATATAAGATGTTTTTTATCCTCTAATTGGGACATGGAATTTACTTCTGTATCTCATAACAAGAATTAATACAATTATTTTAATCGACATGGGCATCATAAAGTAAAAGATCATTATATTGGGTATCTCTAGAATTAATGAAAAAGTAACATTTTCTAAATAACCGTACCCAGTCAAAGCAATACCAGCAGCAATACCGATCGCCGCCTTGCGAATAATTGAAAAAAAGGATGTAAATATTTGTGAGAGACGATTTTCTTTATTACCATCTAATATATCTGCTAATTCTATTTGAGGAATAATTAAATCCACACCTATTCCTACACCCGTAATAAATATTACTAAAATGTATAATTCCCAATTATTGGCGTTTGTAAAAGCTACAAAGAAAAAACCGAATATTGTGATAATAGTTCCCAGCTGAAGCAGATACATATTAGAAAACTTCTTTCCGAAAAAATACCAAAGTGGGGTCGATATTAAAGTAATTGTAAAATATAATATTAATAAATATCCTGCGTAATCTTTTAAGCCTAAATAATTGGATACAAAAATTATAAAAAGATTTGCTGTAAAATTATTTGCTAAAAGATTGAAGAAAGTAATTAATGCAAATCCAGATATTTTTTTGTTACCTTTTAAGAATGAAATAATCTGTGCAAACGAAATTGACTGTGATTTAAAATTAATACTTTCTTCATAAAAAAAGTAGAAAATAAATGATCCAATGATTGCCAGGAAAATCATTATATAGCCGCTAATTCTAATCACCTCTGGATTTAATAAATCTAATGATAAGTACTTTGAAATTATTGTTGGTATGGCTAATGCTGCTAAAACTCCAGCGATTGTAAATATTTCTTTTACTGTGGCTAACTGAAATCTTTTTTTGGATATTTTTTTTTGATCTATAACTATGGAGTCATAAGGAATAATTGCTATAGAGTAACTAATTAATGCTAAGTTATAATAAAAAATAAATAAATAAATATTTGTTGATTGGACTATGTAAAGTCCTATCAAAGAGAAAATAAAAATAAAGAAACCTAATAGAATTTGATTTTTTTTGGAGCGTCCGTCAATTAATCTTTTTTCAGTTATGTAACCAATGAAAATATCTGAAAAGACATCAAAAAATCTTGATAGAAGTATTACTAGTCCAATGGAGCTTAGGGCAAAACCAAGAGATATATTGTAGAAAGTTGGTAAAAAAATAAATAAAAGTAAAAAACTTCCAGCTAAGTAAAAAGATTGAAAACTATAGGCTAAAATCGATTTAATACTCATTTGGGGCTTATGTTAATGTGTCCTCACTTTGACTAACCTAAATTATTTATTAAGGTGCAGTTAGCATTCATGCGGGGGCTGATTCGGTGTTTCACTTTCCTCCTCTATATATCGAGTCAGCCATTCCTTAAACCTCAACATCTAGTAGTGCTTTTTTCATTTTGTCTCCCCAAGCATAACCACCAATCGAACCATTTTTTCTTATAACTCTGTGACAAGGAACAATAATGCTTATAGGATTTTTTCCTATTGCAGAAGCAACTGACCTAACTGCTTTTTGATATGAAATTTGATTTGCAAACTCAGAATATGAGACTCTTGTGCCTGGGTTTATCTTTAAAAGGTGTTTCCAAACTAACATTTGAAATTCAGAGCATTCTAAAAATTTAATTTTTACTTTTGATGGATATATTTTTCCCAAAGAATTGCTTAGGAAAGCCTTGATGGTGTTTTTATTGAATAGTCCCTTAATAGGATTATATTTTTTTTTTAGAGACTTTACTCTTTTATCATTATTTTTTAGAATAAAATGAAGACCTTGTCTGCTATCAAGGATATAAAATTTTCCAAATTTTGAATTTACAATTTCAAAATGAAATTGCATTAATTAAACATTTTTTTTACTTTATCAAAAAATCCTTCTGTCATAGTTGAATTTTTTTTAGTTAAGGTTTCATTAAATTGATTGAGAATTTTTTCTTGGTCTGTTGAAAGATTAACTGGTGTCTCAGCATGTACTCTTAAAATCATATCCCCACGTCTATTTGTTCTGAGAATACTCATTCCCTTTTCTTTAATTCTTAATTTATGACCTGATTGCATTCCTTTGGGAATAGAAATGTTGACCATTTTTTTTTCTATTGTAGGAACTTCAATCTTTCCCCCAAGCGCAGCTGTAGTAAAAGAAACAGCGACGTCACAAATGATATTATCTCTTTCTCTTTGGAAAAGTTTATGATTTTTAATATTTATAAAAACGTATAAGTCCCCAAAAGATCCTCCTCTTTCTCCAGCCTCACCTTCCCCGCTCATCCTTATTCTATTACCAGTTTCGACTCCACTGGGAATTTTTATCTGTAATTTTTTATTTTGCTTTATTCGTCCTGTGTTACCACATTTTGAACAACGCCCTTTCATTTCTTGTCCTGTTCCACCACACCTTCCACAAGTTCGCTCCATAGAAAAAAAGCCGCTTTGAGTTCTTACTTTTCCATGTCCATCACAAGTCGAGCAGCTTTTATAGCTATGTTGTTCGGGACAATTAACCATTCTAGGTATTGTTGCTTCTAATGTTTTTCCATTAAATGCTTCTTCTAAATCAATAGTGACATCATAACGAAGATCATCGCCTCTACTCTCTCTTTGACCGCCTTCTCCAAAGGCACCAAAGATATCTTCAAAGATATCAGAGAAACCTCCAAACCCTTGTTGACCAAAGCCACCTTGTCCACCACCACCTTGTTCGAAAGCAGCATGGCCAAACTGATCATAAGTTTGTTTTTTTTTGGGATCTTTTAAGATTTCATATGCTTGGCTAACTTCCTTAAATTTTTTTTCAGCACTAGCATCTCCCTGATTTCTATCAGGATGGTATTTCATGGCAAGTTTTCGATAAGCACTTTTTATATCCGATTCACTAGCTTCACGGGAAATGCCAAGTGTATCATAAAAATCTTCAGCCATAATAGTGTTTTCGGACTAAAACTTTATTGTCCGCTTGCTTTTTTGTCGTCTTTGTCGTCTTTGTCGTCTTTGTTTTCATCCACTTCTTCAAAATCAGCATCGATTACATCATCATCTTTGGGTGCTTCATCATTAGTGTCTGTTTGAGCTTGTTCCGCGCCTTCACCTGGTGTTCCAGCTGATTGTTGATCCTTGTACATCGCTTCACCCATCTTCATTGATGACTGAGTTAGCTCTTGAGTTTTTTGTTTGATGGCCTCAAGTTCATTTTTTTCAACTGCTTCCTTTAAATCCTTTAAGTCAGATTCTATTTTGGACTTATCCTCAGCACTAATCTTATCGCCGTGTTCTTTTAAATTTTTTTCTACTTCAAACGTCAAACTATTTGCTTGGTTTTTAACATCAACCTCTTCTCTTTTTTGTTTATCTGACTCAGCATTTGCCTCTGCGTCTTTTACCATTTTATCAATTTCATCGTCCGACAATCCGCCTGAAGCTTGGATCTTAATTTGTTGTTCTTTGCCTGTAGATTTATCTTTGGCAGAAACATTTACAATACCGTTGGCATCGATATCAAAAGTAACCTCAACTTGGGGAGTTCCTCTTGGAGCGGGAGGTATGCCAACTAAATCGAATTGACCCAAGAGTTTATTGTCTCCTGCCATTTCTCTTTCACCCTGGAAAACTCTAATAGTTACAGCATTTTGGTTATCCTCTGCTGTTGAAAAGACTTGGCTTTTTTTGGTTGGAACTGTTGTATTTCTTTCAATAAGCTTTGTAAACACACCGCCTAGTGTCTCGATACCTAAGGATAATGGAGTAACATCAAGTAATAAGACATCTTTCACATCGCCTTGAAGCACACCAGCTTGAATTGCTGCACCCATAGCAACAACTTCATCAGGATTCACTCCTTTGCTTGGGTCT
>CABXVZ010000013.1 GCA_902515765.1 uncultured Alphaproteobacteria bacterium
ATCACATCCTGAATCTATTGAGAGAATAAAAGTTGTTAAAGATCTATTATTTAATGAATACGCAAGTCATAATTTTATAGAGCCCTCATTAGCAACAAAAGAATTAATTTCAAATGTTCACGATATAAATTACATTGATAATATATTTGAAAATATTCCTACTTCTGGATTTAATTATTTTGATCCTGATACAATAGCTTGCCCAAGTAGCCTAAAAAGCTATCTATCAGCAGTTGGGGGATCAGTGGATGCTGTTGACCACTCAAGAGCATCTCAAAAAGATAAAAATGTATATTTTTGTGCCCATAGACCTCCCGGACACCATGCAGAAATTAATAAAGCAATGGGTTTTGGTGTATTTAATAATATTGCTGTTTCTGCTCAATATGCCAATACAATAAAAAATTACTCAAAGATATTAATTGTAGATTTTGATGTCCACCATGGAAATGGAACTCAACATATATTTGAGAACAATCCCAATGTTTTTTATGCCTCTAGTCATCAATTTCCCTTCTATCCAGGTACAGGTGATATATCTGAAACAGGAAATGGCAATATTTTTAATTGTCCATTGCCATCTGGTTGTGACTCTATTTTATTTAGAAAATTATTTACTGAAAATATATTAGAAAAAATTAATCATAATTTTGACTTATTGTATTTTTCAGCAGGTTTTGATGCTCATAAATTAGATCCTTTAGCTTCAATAAATCTTGAAGATGATGATTTTAAATGGATTACAGAAGTTATTATACAAAAATACGCCTCTAACATACCCATCATATCTATTCTTGAAGGAGGGTATGACATGAAGGGCCTATATAATAGTTTAAATAATCATTTAAAAGTATTACAAAAGTATTCTAATGAATAAAAAAAATAATAAAAATTTTGAAGAGTCTTTAAAGAGACTGGAAGAAATTTCTGAATTATTAGAAAATGAAAATACTCCCTTGGAAGATAGTATAAAGCTTTTTGAAGAGGGAATAGAGTTAAAAGACTTTTGCGAAGAAAAATTAAAATCAGCTAAACTAAAAATTGATAAGATAATTAAAAAAAATAAAGAACTTTCAAGTGAAGAGTTTCAATAATATCTAATAATATTTGTATGTCGATATTAGATAAAATAAAATTTCCTAAAGATCTAAAGAAGCTATCTATTAGTGACCTCAAAGTTTTAAATGACGAATTAAGAACTTTTACTATTGAAGCTGTTTCAAAAACAGGAGGGCACTTAGGCGCTAGTTTAGGTGTTGTCGAGTTAACAGTAGCTCTTCATTATGTTTTCAATACACCCAGTGATAAAATAGTATGGGACGTTGGGCACCAAACGTATCCCCACAAAATATTAACTGGTAGAAAAAATAAAATACTAACTCTTAGAAAAAAAAATGGTTTGTCAGGTTTTACTAAAAGATCTGAGAGTATTTATGATCCCTTTGGTGCAGCACATAGTTCTACATCAGTCTCTGCTAATTTAGGTATAACGGCAGCTAGAGACTTGTTAAACAAAAATTTTGATGTAGTTAGTGTGATTGGAGATGGTGCAATAAGTGCTGGAATGGCATTTGAAGGTTTGAACAACATAGGACATCTCAATAAAAATTCCTTAATTGTTTTAAATGATAACGAGATGTCTATAGCTCAGCCTGTTGGAGCTATGAGTAAATATCTAGTAAATTTACTCAGTTCTAAGACTTATGAAAACTTTCGAGATATTGTAAAGAATTTCACAAAAAAACTACCCAATGAAGTTAGTAAATTTGCAAAAAAAAACTGAAAGAAATTTAAAAGGCTATTTGACAGGAAATACTTTATTTGAGGAACTTGGACTTAATTATATAGGACCAATTGACGGTCATAATTTAGAATTACTAGTTCAATTATTTCAAAAATATAAAGAAAAAGAATTGCATGGTCCGGTTTTCTTACATGTTATTACTGAGAAAGGTAAAGGTTACGCACCTGCAGAAAATTCAAAAGATAAATTTCATGGAGTTTCTAGTTTTGATGTAAAAACTGGAATTCAAAATAAATCAAAAGATAAAACCTATACAAATGTTGTTAGTGATACTTTATTAAAAATTGCTAAAAAAGATAAAAAAGTCGTAGCTATATCAGCTGCTATGCCTTCAGGAACAGGTTTAGATAAATTTCAAGAAATATACCCAAATCGGTTTTATGATGTAGGTATAGCTGAGCAGCATGCAGTTACATTTGCTGGCGGTATGACCACAGAGTCAATTAAGCCCTTTGTTGCTATATATTCAACTTTTCTTCAACGAGCCTATGACCAAATAGTACATGATATTGCATTACAATCTTTGCCAGTGCGTTTCTTAATTGATCGATCTGGATTTGTTGGGGCAGATGGAGCCACACATGCAGGATCTTTTGACTTAACGTACTTAAGCTGTTTACCTAATTTTGTTGTTATGGCTCCATCATCTGGTGAGGAATTAAAAAATATGATTAATTTGTCATTAAGTATAAATGATAGACCTTCAGCAATCAGATATCCTAGAGATCTAGCTGGAGATTATGATAACAAGAAACCTTTTCAAATCATCAAAATAGGAAAAGGTAAAATAGTTAAAAAAGGTAAAAAAATAGCTTTTCTAAATTTAGGGACAAGGTTAAAGCAGGTTTTTGAAACATCCAAGTTAATTAAAGATCAATTTAAAATTGAAAGTACTATTGTTGACATGAGATTTGCAAAACCGATAGATAAATTAATAATTAAATCTTTATTTAAAAATCATGATATTTTTATAACTATTGAAGAAAATTCCATTGGTGGATTTTCAAGTCAAGTTAATGATTATCTTTTAAATTTAATTAGTAATACTCCAAAAATATTAAATTTCTTTATGAAAGATGAATTCATAGATCAATCTGATATAGGGGATCAATATCTTCAATCTGGGATATCTCCCGAGCTAATTATAAAACGTGTTTCTAAGTTACTAAAATAGCTTTGAGCGACTAATCATTAAAAGATCAGCTATTACAAAGTTAGTCATTGCAATACCAACTGGTACAGCTCTTATTCCAACGCAAGGATCATGACGACCAATCGTTCTGACTTTTGAATTTTTCATATTTTTTGTAACAGTGTTCTTTTCTGATAGAACAGAACTAGTAGGTTTTACCACATATCTAAAAATTATCTCTTGTCCAGATGAAATACCTCCTAGGATTCCCCCAGCATGATTACTATGAAATTTTATTTTATTCTTTTTAATACTCATTTGATCAGAGGAGTTGGTACCATCTAATTTCACTAAGTTGAAACCAGTACCAAATTCAATGCCCTTTACAGCATTAATGCTCATGATAGCTTTTGAAAGTTCTGAGTCTAACTTTTGATAGACAGGTTCACCAATACCAATAGGGCAATTTTTAACTCTTACTTCTATTATAGCCCCAAGAGAAGACCCATTTTTTCGATGTGTTAAAATTAAATCTTCCCATTTTTGAACAATACCTTTGTGTGGTGAAAAAAATGGATTTTTATTAATAAAATTTTCATTCCATTTATCAGTTTTAATTTTTTCATTACCAATTTGAATTACTCCACTTGTAATCTTCATTTTTGGTTTTGTAATTTTTGATATCAGCATCTCTGAGAGAGCACCAGCTGCAACACGCATAGCTGTTTCTCTGGCACTTGATCGGCCTCCACCTCTGTAGTCAAAGTTCTTATATTTCATATGATAAGTATAATCAGCATGACCTGGTCTAAACTTATTTTGAATATTGGAGTAATCTTTGCTTCTTTGATCCTCATTGTAGATTATGAATGAAATAGGAGATCCAGTACTTTTACCATTAAAGATACCAGATAATATTTTAACAATATCTCTTTCATTTCTTTGAGTTGTAAATTTTGATTGACCTGGTCTTCTCGTGTTTAATTTTGACTGAATATATTTTAAATCAACTGGTATGTTTGCAGGAAAACCATCTACTACACATCCAATAGCCTCCCCATGGCTTTCTCCCCAGGTCGTAAATTTTAATAAATTTCCATAAGAATTGTGAGACATTATTTTTATTTATTGCTGAACTCAGTTAACAAATTAGCTACTCCTTCAGCCTCATCAACAGCAACCATACCTACGGTGTGATACCCACAATCAACATGATGAATCTCTCCAGTTACTCCAGATGAAAGGTCACCCAACAAATATGCGCCTGTATTTCCAACATCCTCTAAGGTTACATTTCTTTTCAAAGGTGAATTAAGTTCATTCCATTTAAGAATAAATCTAAAATCACCAATTCCAGAAGCGGCTAAGGTCTTAATTGGACCAGCTGAAATGGCATTAACTCTTATATTCCTGTCGCCCATATCAACAGCTAAATACTTAACTGATGCTTCTAAGGCTGACTTAGCAACACCCATTACATTGTAGTGAGGCATTACCTGTTCCGCACCATAATATGTTAAAGTGATGATGCTTCCACCTTCACTCATTAAATCATAACAATATTTACATGACTCAGTAAAAGAATAGCAAGAAATATTTAGACTATTTAAAAAATTCTCTTTGGATGTGTCTACATACTTTCCTCTTAATTCATTTTTATCTGCAAAGGCCACAGCATGGA
Organism: uncultured Alphaproteobacteria bacterium; assembly: GCA_902515765.1. GTDB lineage: Bacteria > Pseudomonadota > Alphaproteobacteria > HIMB59 > HIMB59 > HIMB59. The sequence continues at coordinate 4,618 of CABXVZ010000013.1, forward strand.
CAAAAAAATCTAGCTTACCCCATCTCTTTTCAATTTCTTTAAATGTATTTTGAATAGACCCTTCATTGCTAACATCACATTGTATTAAAAAAATCTGAATTTACTGACTTTGCTAAGGGTTCAATTCTCTTCAATAAAAGATCATTTTGAAATGTAAATGCCAAATCAGCTCCAAATTTAGAACACTGCTGAGCTATTCCCCAAGCAATTGATTTATCATTAGCTACGCCCATAATCAGGCCTTTTTTATTTTTTAGATCCATTTTTAATTAAAGTTTATATAATACTCATACCATGTCAGACAAAAATTTAAATCCAATTATTCAATTCAAAGAATGGTTTAATCTTGCCATATCTAAAGAAATTAATGATCCAAATGCAATGTGTTTATCAACAATCAGTTCTGACAATAAACCTCACTCTAGAATGGTCCTTCTCAAAGATTATAACGAAGAAGGTTTTGTTTTTTACACTAATTACGAAAGCAACAAAGGCAATGATATAAGTATTAATTCTAATGTTTGTCTTAATTTTCACTGGAAATCTCTTTTGAGACAAGTTCGAATAGAGGGTACTATTGAGATGCTATCTGAAGAAATTTCGGATAAATATTATAATTCTCGACATTACTTAAGTAGAATCGGCGCCTGGGCTTCAGACCAATCAAGAACTTTGAATAACAGAAAAGAATTAGAAGAAAAAATTGAATTTTATAAAGAAAAATATCCTGATGAAAAAAAAGTACCAAGACCACCACATTGGGGAGGTCTCTTAATTAGGCATAGAAAAATAGAGTTTTGGCAGGATATGCCACATAGAATACATAGAAGAGAGGTCTACGAATACCAAAGAGGAGTTTGGGGTAGATTTACCCTCAATCCCTAGTCTTATTATTTAAATGCTCTTCCCATCTTTTTAATAAATCTGAGCTAGAGGACTCTTTGTGGTTTCCACCTATTCCAAATTTTAAATCTATTTTATGCTTTTGGCAGGTATCAAATTCTAATATTTTTGTTGGATCAGATCTATCCCCTCCATTTGCAAAAATAATCTTACTATTATTAAATTTTCTTCTTACTTTTATTAACAAATTACTTGCACTTCCTTTTTCATCATCATCGAATTCCATAACTTCATTTACAACACCTAAATTTTCTATGACATAAATTCTATGTTTTATATCCATAAAAAAGTTACCTTTTTTTTTACAAAGCCAATTATTTGAATTTACTCCGACTATTAAATAATCAGAAAATTCACGACAATCTTTCATCATCATTATATGCCCAGGATGGATAGGATCAAATCCACCAGAAACAATACTAATTATTTTATTTTCCATTTACTATAGATAGTAAATATTCCTCAAGTTTAATTTGTTCACTATTAGAAATATAATTTGGTGAGACCTCTAATATTTCATTCCAGCTAGTCAAATAGTTTAAATTAATATTCATTTTTTTTATATTTTTTTTAGCAGAAGGATAAATATCATAAAAAAAGATAACAAATATATCTTTCACACTTAATTTACTTTTTCTCATAGATTGAATAAAATGTATTTTACTACCACCATCTGTAGCCATATCTTCAATCAAAATAGAAGTGGATTTATATTTAAAGTCACCCTCTATTAATCTACCTTTACCAAATCCTTTAGGTTTTTTTCTAATATAGATCATTGGTAGTTTTAATTTCTGGCATAAAAAAGAAGAGTAGGGAATTCCTGCTGTCTCTCCTCCAGCTACTAACACTGATTTCTTATACTTTTTTCTAATCTGCTTAGCCATCTCACTAATAATTACATCTCTCTCTTTGGGGTAAGAAATTAGTTTTCTGCAATCGACATATACTGGGCTTTTCTTTCCTGATGTTAGGGTGAATTGTTTTTTAAAATTAATATTTACACTACCAATCTTAAGCAGTATATCTGCTATTTTCTGTCTAGAATTTTGGATTTTGACCTTCGACATTTCTCAGAACAATATTTAACATCATTCCATACCTTTTCCCATTTTTTTCTCCAATTAAATGGTCTATTGCAAACTATACAAATTTTAAAGTTATTTTTATTCAGCTAGATAATTTTTTCAATTTCTTTGTTTTGTAAGTTACCATTTATTATAACAAGGGGGCACAGTAGAGTATTAGACTTCTCATAAATTAACTTATCTATAAGTGGACCAGGTTTTCCAATATCAGAACTCGTTGCTAAGACTATAGTTGAATTTGATGAGTAGGTATTGAGAAATGAAATGAAGTTATCAATTTCACTCATTTTAAATATCTCTGATTGAGCTTTAATCTTAGAATTTTCATAGATAAATTCATGCACCTCTTTATGTTTAAGTTTTTCATTTTTAATTTGATCTTTATCTAAAATTTTTTCTGCAGATGTAGTGAGCATCATTCTATCACTTATACTTTCAATAAAACTTATAGTTGTAACATCTGATTTAGTTAATTTAGCCCTTTTAAGAGCAAATTTAACTGCAGTCCACATTTCTTGACTCTGATCAATTACTATAAAATAATTTCTATTGGTATTTTTTTTCATTTTTTTCTAAAAATTAAATTTGATAATAAGCTAAAGATTATAGAAAAGATAATTAATATAAAAACATAAAAGAATGACTGTTGAGTCAATAATAACTCAAGTTTGTTTGCCAGACCTCTCTTTTCAATAAGAAGATTTTTTTTTGAAACAGATATTACTTCACCTTTGTCTATTTCATAAAATGTGATTTCAATATTACCAGCAGGTATATTATCTGGAATTTTAAATTTTTTGAGAAATAGATCTCCATCAACATTCTCTAGTTCTTCTTCACGATATAAACCTTTATTTTGAAGAGCTGTTCTAATTTCGTAAAGTTCTTGTCTATAATTACTTATTAAATAATGTTTTTTTGTTATAACCGGTATTAAAAAAATCTCACTTAAAGATATTTTTGGAGAGGAGAAAATTGCAAAGAAACTTGGTATTTCACTTAATTCTTTAGTTTTGTTAATCCAAAAAAAATTCTCTTTTATTTTTCTAAAAAGTCTTGCATTTTTCTTTTCACCCTCAAAAATTATTATAACTTTATCACTTATATTTTTTTGACCAAATAACATTATTTCTTCACCTAGAAAATTTGAATTAATTTCAATTTTAAATTTATCAAGAGTAAAGTTTGAAGAAATTGCTAAACTTGGATAAAGAAATAGTAATATAAATATTTTACACATAATTTATTTCATAAAGATTAATTGGTGTTTTGAATAAATCATAAAGCAAGAAAGATGCTATTGTTATTAATAGAATTCCAAAAAGTACTTTTAAGTTTTCTTGATCAAATCTATCTATTACTCTTGAGGCGATAGCAGCACCAACAGAGCTACTTACAATTAAAAATATAGCTAACATAAAGTCAATATTTTGATTTATATAAATTTGAAGAAATAGGGATGCAAATGAAACTAGAGTTATGTTAAATAGTGAAGTTCCGATAACACTAATTGTTTTCATTCCAAGTAAATAAATCATGCATGGAATTAAAATAAACCCCCCTCCAATTCCTGTAAGGCCTGTAAGCATTCCAATAAAAAAACCAATTGATAATGGAGCCAGAACGCTAATATACAGTTTTGATTTTCTATATTTAAATTTTAGAGGTAATCCGTGTATCCACGAATGTTGATGAAGTTTTAGTTTTTTATTTTTATAAATAAGACTAATTTTTGCTGATTCATAAAGAATAAAAATAGCGGTGATTAAAAGTAAAACTATATATATAGAGTTTAAATAATTATCTATTAAGCCAATATTTTTTAAATTATTTAGAAGTAATACCCCACATAGTGTTCCAATGAGCCCTCCAGATACCAAAGTAATCCCCATTTGAAAATCAATATTTTTTTTTTGATAGTGACTTAAGACACCTGTAGAAGTTGACGCAAAGACTTGAACTGTAGTAGTTCCAACTGCAACTGAAGGAGGAATACCAACTAGTATAAGTAAAGGTGATGATATAAAGCCCCCACCTATGCCAAATAAACCTGAAATAAAACCTATTCCCACCCCGAGAGATATTAATAGATAAATATTGATAGATATTTCTGCTATTGGTAGGTAAAAGTTCATGTATTGAGTAGATTTACTTTTAATATATTTTATATATTAAATTTATGATTAATTACACTTTGGCTTTTGCTTGTTCTCGAGATGGTTTTATAGCCAGACACTCTGGGGATAATCCTTTTGAATGGACCTCAAAAGATGACCAAATTCATCTCCAAAATCTAATAAAAGATAATGAATGGCAAGTTATGGGTAGAAAAACCCACGAGTTAAATCCAAATGAATCAAGAAAAAGGATCATATTTTCTCGAGGTAACGATGAAATTAAATTAATTAATCCCAACATAAAGAATCAATATTATTTTAATCCTGATCTTCACCAATGGGAGGACTTTGAAAGATTGTGTAAAGACAGCGTCTTAATCTTAGGTGGAACAAAAGTCCATGATTTTTTCTTATATTCTAATCTCATAGACTCCATGTATATAACAGTTGAACCCTTAAATTTTAAAGAGGGAGTTCCAGCATTTTCTTATATAAATTTCTCAGACATTATCCCATTTTTTAAAGAACAAGGTTTTTCATGCCAGGAAGAAATAATAAATAATAAAGGAACTAAGTTAATTAACTTTAAGAAGATCTAATAGTATTTCATAATCTTCCTGATTGTTTACATTAAAAAATTCTGCTTCTGATTTCTTACTTACATTAAGATAGCTAAAACCAATTTCTTCAGCAAATTTCATTATTTTATAACCATCATTATTATTTAAAATTTGATCTAGGTAGGAAAAAGATTTGATAGACCAAAATGAGAACATTGGTTCTACAGAACCATTTATCTTTGATATAAATGCCATCTCTTTTACTTTGTCTTGAACTTTAAATAGGTCAATATAATCGCTATTGATGATGGGTGCGTCTGTCGGCAAAATTGCAAACCAAAGATCTTCTTTAGTGTTTTGATAATTATACATCGCACTATGAAGCCCTGCTAATGGACCCTTGTATCCAGAAATCTTATCTCTAACTATTTCTAAATTAAGATATTGATATTTATTTATATCATTATTTGCATTTATAATAATTTTTGAAACTTTTTGTTTTAAATTAGCTATTATATTTTCAATAAAAAATTTATTACCTATTTTTAAAAAACTTTTATTTTGAAAATTCATTCTAGAGGATTTTCCTCCTGTCAAAATTACTGAAATTAATTTCTTATTCACTTAGAATTCTATGACTTCCTGAAAGAATACTAAATCTTTTTCCTCTAAGTCGTCCAATCATAGTAAGATCTTTTTTTCTAGCAATTTCTACTGCCCATGAAGTAAAACCAGATCTAGAGAGCAATATTGGTATCCTCATTTTGATACACTTAATAACCATCTCACTAGTTAACCTTCCAGATGTGTAAAAAGACATATTTTCTGTCTTTAATTTCTTTTCTAATATTAATCCTGCTATTTTATCAACTGCATTATGTCTTCCAACATCTTCAAAATAATAAAGAGGTCTGTCTTCCTGACAGAGTACACAACCATGAATGGCTCCAACTTTTAAATACAAGCTAGGTTCTAAATTTATCTTTTTTGATAAATTCAATAGTTGGTTATTTGTCATTTTATTTTTTTTATTAAGTTTTACAGACTCAATTTCTTCAAACAAATCTCCAAATACAGTACCTTGGGCACAGCCGGAAGTATTAACTTTTTTTTTAAGTTTTTTTTCAAAATTTGTTTTATCATTAGTCCTTACAACTATTGTTTTTAGGTCTTTATGGTATTCAATTTTTTTTATATCTTCGTAATTCATAATCATACCCTGGTTATATAAATAGCCTATAGAGAGGTATTCAGGATAATCACCAATAGTCATCATAGTTACAATTTCTTGATTGTTCAAAAATAGAGTTAGAGGTTTCTCCTCTATGATAGGAATATCAATTTTTTCACCTTTTTCATTTATTGTGTTTTTATATTTAAAAAGCGACTTATTGTTGATGCTAGGTTTAATTAAAAATTCTGTCATATTTTTTAAGATTGTATTATGGTGATGTTGTGAAGACAATAGCAGTAATTGGATGGAAAAACAGTGGTAAGACAACACTTGTTTCTAATTTAGTTAAATTTTTTGACTCTCAAGAAATAAATGTAGGAGTAATCAAACATGCTCATCATAGTTTTGATATAGATCATCCTAATACTGATAGCTATAAAATTAGAAAATCAGGTGCCTATAAAACAACAATAATCTCTGAAAATAGACTGGCCCATATTAAAGAAAAAAAAAATAAAGAAATAAATTTCAATGAATTAATAAGTTTAAATTCCGGATGCGATATCCTCATTTTTGAAGGTTTTAAAAAAATAGATAGTTTAAAAAAAATTGAAGTTAGGCTTAAACAAAATAATAAAGAGGCCTTATACAATACTATTAAGAATGTTAAACTATTAATAACTGATGATAATGAGAACCATCCAATTAAAACATTAAACCATAACCAAATTGATCTGATTGCAGCTGAGATTCTTAATGAAAAACTCTAGTTTAATATCATTAAAAAAAGCCATTCAACTAGTTAATAAAGAGAAAAGAAATTTATTTAAAATTTGTAAAATTAAATTATCCGAAGCATTAAATAAGGTAGTAGCAGAGGATATTAAATCTCCCATAAACCTCCCATCTTTAGATTGTGCAGGGTTGGATGGTTATGTTTTTAATAGTTCTCAAAAATATAAATTACCCATATCAAAAAAAATTATTACACCTGGTAAGATCTTTAAAAATTATAGTCATAATTACGCTTATAGAATTAATACTGGGGCGATTATTCCCAAAAATCTCTCTAATTTTGTATCAATTGAAAATTCAAAAAATGATAAAGTTAGCTTATTTATATCTAAATCAAAAATTTCCAATAAGGATATTAAAAAAAAGGGAGAAGATTTAAAAAAAGGAAAGATCCTTATTAGGAAAAATGAAAAAATTAATTTTCTTAAGTTATCTTTACTTGCCTCAGTAGGCATAGTATCTGTCAAAATATTTAGTTCTTTAAAAATTGGTATCGTGTCTAATGGGGATGAATTAGTTAAAATAGGTAAAATAAAAAAAAAAGAGCAAGTGTATGACTCCAATAAGTTACAAATTATTAATTTTCTAAAAAAGTTTAATGTTTCAATTAAGGATTTAGGTATTTTAAAAGATCATGAGAAACAAATAGAAAACTTTTACAAAAAAAGTATTCAAAAATATGATTTGATTATTAGTTCTGGTGGATCTTCATTTAGCTCAGGGGATTTAATATCTAATTTTCTAAATAAAAATACCAATACAATTTTTAAATATATACGTATTCAGCCTGGCAGGCCTATAATTTTTTCGAAATATAAACAAAAATATATTTTTTCTTTACCCGGGAATCCTCTAGCAGTTCTAGTTAATCTAATATTTTTAGTATCTTTTTTTATTAATCCATCATCTAATAGAATGTTTCCTTTATCTCATAAAATCAAATCTGGATTTAATGATACTAAAAAGCCAAAAATAACGAAGTTTTACAGAGTAAATATTAAAAATAATATAGCCTTTCCTCATAATTCAAAAGGTTCTGCTAAACTCATATCAGCTTCAGAGTCTCATGGTTTAATGCTTATAAAAGAAAATGTTAAAAGTATTAAAAAGGGCAATAATTACGAATTTTTCAAATTTGAAATTTAATTTTTATTAAATTTTTTAATTTGACTATTGATATTAAATTATAATTGTTGTCAGCACAGTAGTTTTTAAAATCAAATTTTGATAAAGGATCATCACTTTCCACCAAAAGAATATCATTTTTTTTTAATTTCTTAATAAATTTTGCTGCTTTAAGGACAGGAATAGGGCACTCGAAACCTTTAGTGTCTAGATAATATTCCATATATGTATATATTTATTTTATTATTTAATGGAAATAAAGAACTTAGAAATAATTTTAGCCTTAGATAGTGAAAAACATTTTAATAGAGCTGCTGAAAAGCTAAGAATTTCTCAACCAGCTTTATCTATGAAATTAAAATCTCTCGAAAATGAAATTGGAGTTAAACTAGTTAGGCGAGGTAAAAATTATATTGGTCTTACTCCTGAAGGAGAAGCCCTAAAAGATAATTTTCAAAAAATTATAAAGGAGTATTCTAATATTAAACAATTAAGCAGCGAATTAAAAAATAATCTTACTGGTAATTTAAGTATTGGTGTAATTCCCACTGCTTTAATTGATATTTCTTTCTTATTAAATAATTTTGTTAAAAAATTCCAGAATGTTAAACTTCAAGTTTTTTCAATGCCTTCGAATGAAATAGATAAAAGTCTTCACGATTTTAAAATAGATTTAGGAATAAGCTATCTAGAAAACGAGCCTATTCTTGGTGTTGAAAAAATTCCTTTATATAAAGAAACATATTATTTAATTTCAAAGAGAGAGGATCTTAAGGATTTAAAAAGTATAAATTGGCACCAATGTGGAGATCTTGACCTTTGTTTAATTTCTAAAGAAAATCAATTTAGAAGAATTTTAGACGCGGTTTTTAAAGAAAATAACATTAATCCTAAGGTTCTCATAGAGTCTAACTCACTGACGCATATATACTCTCATGTAAATAGTTCAAATTTTTCAACAATCATGCCCTATATTTTTACACAATCTTTTAATTACGATGAAGGAACAAAGTTTATTAAATTAGTTTCTCCAGAAATCTCACATAAAGTAGGTATTGTGCATATTAAGGATACAGGCCCATCACCTGTCAAAAATAACTTTCTAAAATTCTTAAAAAATTTTAATAAGTAATTCTTATTAAATAATTACTTATTGATCATTGATTCTTAATAATAAATTACTACATTACTGATAATGAAAGACTCATCAAAAAGAATTCATCCCGGTTCTGGAAGACGAAAAGCTCCAGAATTCAATAAAGGTAGGCAAAGTAGTGATGATGCGATTAATGAGTTAAAAAATTTGATTCCTAATGACTATTTTAGACAAAGGGATATGTTAATTGAAAGCCTTCACTTAATTCAAGATAATTTTAAATGCCTTAAACCAAAACACTTAACAGCTTTATCAGAGTTAACTAACTTACCTCTTACTGAAGTATATGAAGTAGCATCTTTTTATGCACACTTTGATATTTACAAAGAAGATGACATTCAAACACCTAAAACCACTATTCGTGTTTGTGATAGCATCACATGTGAAATTAATGGATGTAAATCTTTAGAGAAAAATCTAAAAGAAAATTTGCCAGATGATATCAGAGTTGTTAGAGCTCCATGTATGGGAAGGTGCCACCAAGCTCCAGTAGTAGAAGTTGGAAAAAAACATTTTGGAAATGCTAATCTAAATATCGTAAAAGAGGCACTAGAAAAAAATGATACTAAACCTGTAATACCGTATTATATAAATTACCAAACATATACAAGCACGGGTGGATATAAATTGCTTCAAGAGTGTATAGAAGAAAAAAGGAATCCTATGAAATTAATTGAGGAAATGGAAAAATCTGGACTAAGAGGTCTAGGTGGTGCGGGTTTCCCAACAGGAAAAAAATGGAGATTTGTTAGAGCGGAAAAAAAACCACGTTTAATGGCAATCAATGGAGATGAAGGTGAACCCGGTACTTTTAAAGACCATCATTATCTTTCAAAAGATCCACATAGATTCTTAGAGGGAATGTTAATTGCAGCTTGGGTTGTTGAAGCAACTGATGTTTATATTTATATGCGAGATGAATACCCAGATGTAATAAAATTTTTAAAAAAAGAAATTAAGATATTAGAAGAAAATATTCTTAATATAAAAACAAGAATTCATTTTAGACGTGGTGCTGGTGCTTATATTTGTGGAGAAGAGTCATCTATGTTAGAAAGTATTGAGGGTAAACGTGGTTTGCCAAGACATAAGCCTCCATTCCCTTCTCAAGTAGGCCTTTTTGGAAGACCGACTTTAATTCATAATATAGAGTCTGTTTACTGGGTAAGAGAAATTTTAGAAAAAGGATCTGTTTGGTTTAGCAGCCATGGTTTAAATGGAAGAAGTGGTTTACGAACATTTTCCGTATCAGGAAGAGTAAAAAATCCAGGTGTTAAACTTGCTCCTGCTGGAATTACAATTAGACAATTAATTGATGATTACAGTGGGGGTATTGAAGAAGGTCATGTATTTAAAGCTTATCTTCCAGGTGGTGCATCAGGAGGAATATTACCAGCTAACTTAGACTCCATTCCACTAGATTTTGATACTCTTCAAGAATATGGATGTTTTATTGGTTCCGCTGCTATAGTTGTTTTGTCTGATAAAGATAATATGAAAGATATAGCAAAAAATTTGATGTTCTTTTTTCATGATGAAAGTTGTGGACAATGTACCCCATGTAGAAATGGAACTGACAAAGCTTTAAAACTTATGAATAAAGACTCTTGGGATATAGATCTATTGAAGGAGCTGTCCTCCGCTATGATGGATGCCTCTATCTGCGGTTTAGGGCAAGCTGCTCCCAACCCACTTCTATCAGTCATTAAGCACTTTCCATCTGAGGTAACAAATTAAATTATGTCTGAAATAACGCTATTTAAAATTGATGGAAAAGAGTACGAAGCACAGAAAGATGAAACCATATGGCAAGTTGCTAAAAAAAATGGAATAGATATTCCTCATCTTTGTTACTCAGATGAACCAGGATACAGGGCAGATGGTAACTGTAGAGCCTGTATGGTTGAAATCAAAGGTGAGAGAACTTTAGCTGCTTCTTGTATTAGAAAACCAACTGAAGGAATGGAGATTACAGTAAACTCAGAGAGAGCAGAAAAATCACGATCAATGGTTTTTGAATTACTAGTAGCCGATCAGCCAAATAAAGAGGAATCTCCAGATCCCGATTCTAAGTTTTGGAAATGGTCAGATGAGCTTGGTGTTTCAAAGAGTAGATTCCCTGCAAAAGAAAAAATATCTTTAGATAAAAGTCATAAGGCTATGAGTGTAAATTTAGATGCTTGTATTAATTGTGGTTTGTGTGTCAGAGCATGTAGAGAAGTTCAAGTAAATGATGTCATAGGAATGGCTTTTAGAGGGTCGACAGCCAAAGTTATATTTGATTTAGATGACCGAATGGGAGAAAGTACATGCGTAGCTTGCGGTGAGTGTGTGCAGGCTTGTCCAACAGGAGCTCTTTTAGAAACAACTTTAGTAGATGAGACTGGAAAGAGAAATGAACTTATTGCTGATAAGAAAGTAGATAGTGTTTGTCCTTATTGTGGAGTGGGGTGCCAAACTGAAGTCAGCGTAAAAGACGATAAAATTATTCAAATTGATGGAAGAAATGGGCCAGCTAATGAAAATAGATTATGCGTAAAAGGAAGATTTGGATTTGATTATATTAATCATGATGGGAGAATCACAAAACCATTAATTAGAAGAAAAGATGCTCCAAAAAAATGGGATATTCAAATAGATGATAAAAATATCTACGATTATTTTGAAGAGACTACATGGGAGAACGCTATTGAAGTATCAGCTAAAGGTTTAATAAAAACCTTTAATGAGGAGGGCCCTAAAGGCCTCGCTGGATTTGGTTCTGCAAAATGTTCTAATGAGGAGGCTTATCTTTTTCAAAAATTAGTCAGAGTTGGCTTTGGGTCAAATAATGTCGATCACTGCACAAGGCTTTGTCATGCTTCATCTGTTGCAGCTCTATTCGAGGGTTTAAAATCTGGAGCTGTATCTGCTCCATTTAATGCTGCCACTGTTGCTGACTGTATTATTGTTATTGGTGCAAGACCTACTGAAAATCATCCCGTTGCTGCTACTTACTTAAAAAGAGCTTCTAAAAGAGGTTCCAAATTAATTGTTATGGATCCAAGAAAACAAGGATTAACAAAATATGCTGAACACCATCTACAATTTAAAGCTGGAACTGACGTCGCCATGCTTAATGCGATGTTACATACAATTGTAGAGGAAAAACTCTACGATGAACAATATGTGCAAGGACAAACTGAAGGTTTTGAAGAACTTAAAAAAAGTATAAAAGATTTTTCTCCTGAGAAAATGGAAGCTATCTGTGGCATCGAAGCTGAGACTCTAAAAGAAGTAGCTAGAATTTATGCTAAATCTGAAAAATCTATTATTTTTTGGGGGATGGGTGTTTCTCAACATGTTCATGGAACCGATAATGCTAGATGCTTAATTGCTCTAGCTCTATCAACCGGCCAAGTTGGAAGAGAGGGCACAGGTCTTCATCCACTAAGAGGTCAAAATAATGTACAAGGTGCTTCTGATGCAGGATTAATTCCTTGGATGTACCCAGATTATTTAGTTGTTGATGGAGAAGTGAACCAAAACTCATATGAAAAATTCTGGAATACAAAAATGGATCCTAAAAGAGGTTTAACTGTTGTTGAAATAATTAACGCAATTCATGCAGATCAAATTAAATCTATGTACATAATGGGAGAAAACCCTGCAATGTCAGATCCAGATCAAGAGCATGCTAGAAAAGCTCTTGCAAAACTTGAACACTTAGTAGTTCAAGATATCTTTCTAACTGAAACTGCTTGGTTTGCTGATGTAGTTTTACCATCTTCTGCTCATGCAGAAAAAACAGGAACTTATACAAATACAAATAGAACAGTACAAATGGGTAGACAGGTAGTCCCCCCACCAGGAGATGCGAGACAAGATTGGTGGATTACTCAAGCTATTGCTCAAAAAATGGGTCTTGATTGGAGTTATCTACATCCCAAAGATGTTTTTAAAGAAATGTGTCAAATAATGGAATCTTTAAAAAATATTACATGGGAAAGATTAGAAAGTGAGAATGCCATTACATACCCTTGTGAGGCACCTGATAGCAGTGGAAGTGAATATATATTTAGAGAATCTTTTCCAACTGCAAATGGTAGAGGAAAAATTGTTCCAGCAAGACTTATACCACCAGCTGAACTTCCAGATGATGATTTCCCCTTAATTTTAACTACTGGTAGATTATTAGAGCATTGGCATACTGGATCAATGACAAGGAGAGCAACTGTATTAGATCATATAGAACCCGAAGCTATAGTAAGTATGAACCGATGGGATATGAAAAGAATGAAAATAGATGCTGGTGAACACGTGCATGTTAAAACTAAAAGAGGATCCATAGTAATTAAAGTTAGGAGTGATAGAGAAATTCCAGAAGGTATGGTATTTATTCCATTTTGTTTTGCAGAGGCAGCAGCTAATGTTTTAACCAATCCCCAATTAGACCCATACGGAAAGATACCTGAATTTAAATTTAGTGCAGCTAATGTTGAAAAAGTTAGCGCAGCTTTTAATTAAAATTTGAAAAAAATATATTTATAATTTCTAAAAAATTTATTTTTAATTTGTAGGTTGTTAATAAAATTAAAATTATTGCCATTGAAATTATTACAAAAATAAAATGATAAAATTTAAATATTTTAGATCCATTTTGGGTTTCTAACACTAGTAACGACTTTCCTTTATCTAAATTATGGTCATTTCCGAAACTGTGAAAGATACTTTGTTCAAATTCAACAATCTCTTCAATATTAGTTTCCATTTTATAATTCTCTGATTGTGATTGATTAGTTAAATTAATTAATTTTTTTTCTAACAATTCAATTCTTTTTTGTAGTAAATCAAAATCTAAATTTTTTGATTTTATACTTTTGACATCTCTATTTAATGTATTGTTATTTACTTCAATTTTAGGAGTATAATCTTTATTTTCTAATTGTTTTTTTATCTCAGCTAATGATTCTAAAATTTTTTTAGATTTATCATCACTTATATTATCACTTGAGAGTTTCGATTTATCTCTGCCAAATTGATCTACTTGATCATTCATAAATCTAATTTAGACATACTATAAAAATAATCAATTTAATGTGGTGCCGCCTGCCGGGATCGAACTGGCTACCTGATGATTACAAATCAACTGCTCTACCAAGTGAGCTAAGGCGGCAATAAAATATTATTTATACTAATATCTCTAATAAACAATACTAAATTGTTAAGAAGTTATTTTGTAATGATACGAGGCGATAGCTAAAGAATTAGCCGCATTATAGCTATCTACGCCATTAATTTTTTCTTGTGGAATCATGATTTTAAAATCACTTTTATTTAGGATATTTTTTCTTATGCCCTTTCCTTCATTGCCCACGATTAAAACAGATCTTTTGTCAAAATTAAATTTTTTCGTCAAAATTTCTCCAGTCATGTCTAAGGAGTAGGTCCAGTAACCTAATTTTTTTAAATCTTCTAAAGTTCTTGATAAGTTTTTTGATATATTGAATTTTAATACCTCTATTGCTCCTGAAGAGGTAGTAGAAGTAGTATTGTTGATTTGAGCGCTCGAGTGTTCAGGAATAACTATTCCATCAGCACCGATTAAGGACGATGTCCTTATTATGTTACCTAAATTATTTTGATCATTTAGCTGATCAATAAGGATAATTAGAGAATTTTTGGGTTTTGGGGGAACTATCTCACTCATAGAAACTGATGAATACTTATCTCGTCTTATTATTATATTGTTTGAGCTTCTTTTATCTTCTTTGTCTATCTTTAATAGTTCCCTTTTAGAAAGATAACTGGTAATTCCATTTAACTTATGTTTTTCAATGATTTGCTCATAAATATTACTTTTTTCAGAATTTATAAATATTTCCTTAATTTTTTTAGGATTATTAAATATACAGCTCAAACATGAATTATCTCCAGATATATACATAGTTTTTAAATAGCAGTTAAATATTAGGAAGTCTATTGACTTTCAAAGACAAATATCTATTAATCAACAACTGTTTTTAAACAATTTGGAGGGATGGCCGAGTGGTTAAAGGCGGCAGACTGTAAATCTGTTCACGCAAGTGTACGTAGGTTCGAATCCTACTCCCTCCACCATTTTTTTCACTTTTACTGTTGTATTTTAAAGAAAAATTAGTAGTTTATCGGAACTCACAAGGATTTGTTTTTGTGAAAGTTTTGTAGTGGTTACCCGCTAAATTGCGGGTGTAGCTTAATGGTAAAGCTCCAGCCTTCCAAGCTGGCTACGAGGGTTCGATTCCCTTCACCCGCTCCAATAACAAACAAAAAAAAATTAAGTAATAGATATTAAAAAAGAGGTAACAACTTAAATGACTAAAGAAAAATTTGACAGGTCGAAAGAGCACGTCAACATTGGAACTATCGGTCACGTCGACCATGGTAAGACCACTCTTACTGCAGCAATTACAAAAGTATTGTCTGAAAAAGGTGGTGCAGAATTTACAGCATATGATGAAATTGATAAAGCACCTGAAGAAAAAGAGAGAGGTATTACTATTTCAACTGCACACGTTGAATACTCAACAGAAAAAAGACACTATGCACACGTGGACTGTCCAGGTCACGCAGACTATGTAAAGAATATGATTACAGGAGCTGCACAAATGGATGGAGGAATCCTGGTTGTTAACGCAGCTGATGGACCAATGCCTCAAACACGTGAACATATTCTTCTTGCTAGACAAGTTGGTGTCCCTGCTCTTGTTGTATATCTAAATAAAGTAGATCAAGTTGATGATGCTGAACTTTTAGATTTAGTAGAAATGGAAGTAAGAGAACTACTTTCAAGTTATGACTTCCCAGGTGATGATATTCCTATCGTTAAAGGTTCAGCACTAGCAGCAGTGGAAGACAGAGATGAAGAAATTGGTAAAAAGTCTATTGAAGAATTAATGGCAAAGGTCGATGAATATATCCCAGCTCCTACAAGAGAATTAGATAAACCTTTCTTAATGCCTGTTGAAGACGTATTTTCAATCTCAGGAAGAGGTACAGTTGTTACTGGAAGAGTTGAACAAGGTATAGTTAAACCTGGTGAAGAAATTGAAATCATAGGTTTAAAAGATACGGTTAAAACTGTATGTACTGGTGTTGAAATGTTTAGAAAACTTCTAGATTCTGGAGAAGCAGGAGACAACATTGGTGCTCTTCTTCGTGGAACTAAGAAAGAAGAAGTTGAAAGAGGGCAAGTTTTAGCAAAGCCTGGAAGTATTAAACCTCACAAGAAGTTTAAAGCTGAAATCTATGCCCTAAGTAAAGAAGAAGGTGGAAGACACACCCCTTTCTTTGCTAACTATAGACCTCAGTTCTACTTTAGAACAACTGACGTAACCGGCTCTATTCAATTACCCGAAGGTACAGAAATGGTTATGCCTGGTGATAATATAACTTTAGAAGTTGAATTATTAGCACCTATTGCAATGAGTAATAATTTAAGATTTGCTATTCGTGAAGGTGGTAGAACAGTTGGTTCAGGAGTAGTGTCAGAGATTCTTGATTAATTAAATTCTCTGTAGCATTATTAATTATGAAGGAGTGTAGCTCAACTGGTAGAGCGCCGGTCTCCAAAACCGGAGGTTGCGGGTTCGATGCCTGCCACTCCTGCCAAATATAAAAACAATGAAGTTTAATCCTGCAAAATATTTAAGAGAAGTTCGACAGGAGGTATCTAAAGTTACCTGGCCCTCCAAAAAAGAAACTTTTACTTCAGCTGGAATTGTTTTAATCGTAATTAGTATTGCTGCAGTCATTTTAATGTTAGTCGATCAATTCTTCTCATTTTTGGTAAGAATAGTCTTAGGATAAAAATGGTCATAAGTTCGGATACTTCTAAATGGTATGTTGTTCATTGCCACTCTGGTTTTGAAAAAAAAATAGCTGATGCTATTTTGGATGAAGCTAAAAAAGTAGACTTAGATGATCTAATTGAAGAAGTATCTGTCCCCACCCAAGCTGTAGTTGAAGTAAGAAGAGGTGTGAGGGTAAACTCAGAAAAAAAATTTTTTCCTGGATACGTTTTAGTTAAAATGGTCATGAATGATGATACTTGGCATTTAGTTAGAGACGTTCCTAAAGTATCAAATTTTTTAGGTACTAAAGATAAACCTATAGCTATTTCTGAACGAGAAGTATCTAAATTATTACAGGATATTACCGAAGGTGTTGATAATCCCAAACCAAAATTTGAATATGAAATTGGTGAGCAAATTAAGGTTTCTGATGGTCCTTTCGCATCTTTTAGTGGAGTCATAGAAGAGGTTGACAGTTCTAGACAAAAGCTTAAAGTGTCCGTTTCAATTTTTGGGAGACCTACACCGTTAGAACTAGACTATTCACAAGTCGTTAAAGGATAATTATGGCAAAAGAGATTTTAGGATTTATTAAACTTCAAATACCTGCGGGTTCTGCAAATCCTGCGCCTCCAGTAGGTCCAGCTTTAGGTCAAAAAGGACTTAACATCCAAGATTTTTGCAAACAGTTTAATGACAAAACAAAAGATTTAGAAAAAGGTGCTCCTATTCCTACAATCATTACAGCTTATAAAGATAGGTCATTTGATTTTATAACAAAAAAACCCCCAGTTACTTTTTATTTAAAAAAAGCAGCTAAAATAAAAAAGGGTTCTCAAACTCCTGGTAGGTCTAAATTAGGTAAAGTGACTATGTCTCAAATAGAAGAAATAGCAAAAGTAAAATTAGAAGATTTGAATGCTTATGATGTGAAACAAGCATCCAAAATAATCCTTGGTTCTGCTAGATCAATGGGAATGGAAGTAGTTTAATGAATCTTACTAAAAATAAAAAAAAACAAATTGAAGGCATAGACTTAGATAAGACTTATCCTGTATTAGAAGCTGTTAAACTTCTTAAAGAAAAAAAATATGTAAAATTTAATGAGTCTGTAGAGATATCTATTAATACAGGTATCGACTCCAAACAATCTGATCAAAATGTAAGAGGTAGTTTTGTTCCTCCCCATGGCTTAGGTAAAAAAGTTGAAATAGCTGTTTTCGCTCAAGGAAAAAATGCTGATGATGCTAAATCTTTGGACGTTAAAAGAGTAGGAGGAGAAGATCTAGCTACCATGCTTCAAAATAAAATTGATGTTGATGTTATTATAGCTACTCCTGATATGATGCCAGTAGTTAGCAAAATTGCAAAAACCCTTGGACCTAAAGGTTTAATGCCTAACCCAAAATCTGGAACAGTCACAAATGATATTAAAAGCACTATAGATAACATTAATAAGGGTCTTGTAGCTTACAAAAGTGATAAAGCTGGAACAATACATGCTGCTTTAGGTAAGCTTAGCTTTGAAGAAAATCAGATAAGTGAAAATATTAATTCTTTTATTGAGGAAATTAAAAAAATCAAACCTTCTGGTTTAAAGGGTAACTTTATTAATTCTGTGTTTATCTCATCAACTATGGGTTTTGGTCTGAAGGTGGAAATTTAATTATTATGAATAAATTAGAAAAACATCAATATATTGAAAATCTCGACACAATGTCAAAAGATTATTCCGCACTATTCGTAGCTTCCTTTTCTAATATGAGTGTAAAAGATATGATAAATTTTAGAACTGAAATTAGAAATAATAATGGTGTAGTTAAAGTTTCTAAAAATAATATTGTTAAAATTTTCATAAACAAAGATGAACAAAAAAAAACGATAAGCGAATACCTATTTCAGCAAAAAATTCTAATATTTACAAATAATCCTGTAGGTACGGCTAAAGTTTGTAAAAAATTTGAAAAAGATTTAAAAAAACTATCTGCAGAGGTAGCTTTTTTTGATAATCAGCTATACACCAAAGACGATATAGCAAAGGTTGCAACTTTACCTTCTCTAGAAGAGATAAGAGGAAAAATAGTTGGGTTGATTAATGCTCCAGCATCTAAAATTGTAAGATTATTACAAAGACCAGATCAGGACATTATTTCAATATTACAAAATAAAAAGGACTAAATTAGGGAGAGACAAAAATGGCAGATTTAAACAAAATGGTTGACGAACTATCAACTCTTACAGTTATGGAAGCAGCAGAACTTTCAAAACTTTTAGAAGAAAAATGGGGCGTTACAGCGGCAGCACCTGCAGCAGCAGCAGCTGCAGCTCCAGCAGCTGAAGCGGCAGAAGAGAAAGACAGTTTTGATGTTGTTCTTACTGCAGCAGGAGATCAAAAAATTAATGTAATTAAAGAGGTTAGAGCAATTACTGGACTAGGTCTTAAAGAGGCTAAAGATATGGTTGAGGGTGCTCCAAAAACTTTAAAAGAAGGTGCAAAAAAAGATGAGGCGGAAGCTATGAAAACACAGCTTGAAGCCGCTGGTGCAAAAGTAGAACTTAAATAATTATAGTATAGTTATAGGTTCTACAAAATATGCCACTTAGTTTCACTGAAAAAAAACGTATTCGCTATTCTTTTGGTAAGATCGGTAAAACGATTGATGTTCCTAATTTAGTTGATATACAAAAAATTTCTTATGATAAATTCCTTCAATTAGGAAAATCAGTAGAAGAACGTTCAAATACTGGTCTGCAAGAAGTCTTTAATTCTGTCTTTCCCATTAAAGACTATGCAGGAAAGTCTGAACTTCATTATATTGATTACTACCTAGATAACCCTAAATACGATGTTGATGAATGTAGAAGAAAAGGTCTCACCTTTTCTGCATCTCTCATGGTTACATTTAGACTTATTATATGGGATATAAATGAAGAGACATCTGAAAAAACATTAAGAGACATTAAAGAACAGGTAGTTTATTTAGGAGATCTACCTTTAATGACGAATAATGGAACTTTTGTTGTTAATGGCACTGAAAGAGTTGTAGTAAGCCAGCTACACCGTTCGCCCGGTGTGTTTTTTTGACCACGATGATGGTAAAACCCATGCAAGTGGTAAAGTTCTATACAACGCAAGAATTATTCCCTATAGGGGTTCATGGCTTGACTTTGAATTTGACCATAAGGATAACCTTTTTTTTAGAATAGATAGAAAGAAAAAAATGATTTCTACTACTATTCTTCAAGCATTACCATCAAAGGCATCTGAAAAATATTTACGAGAATGCGAACAAAACAAAGTTGAACCAGATATCTATAAAGTGTCTGGAATGACATCTGAAGAAATTCTCACATATTTCTATGAAACCTTCTCATTTAAAAAACAAAAAGATGGATGGTTGGTAGCTTTAGATTTAGAAAAATTTAAATACAAAAACTTACCTTTTAATTTAGTTGATCCAGCTAGCAAGGATGTAGTTGCATACAAAGATGTAAAATTATCATTAAAACTTCTAAAAGAAATTAAAGAAAAAAAGCTTAATAAATTCTTTTTTAGCGAAGAAGACCTATATGG
>CABXVZ010000014.1 GCA_902515765.1 uncultured Alphaproteobacteria bacterium
GAATTAAATACTTTATAATATTTAAAATAAATAAAAACTTATTTCGAGAATTTATAATACATAAGTTAACATTTTTGTTATTTATTTGATCACAAAATTCTGATCCCACATTATTAGTAATAAATAAAATATTTTTAGGATTCTTTATTTGAGATAATTCATTAATATATTTAATTGCTGGGAATATGTGTCCTCCTGAGTCTCCAGCTATAGCTACATAATTGATCTTATTTATCAATTATGACTTCTTTCATTATTTTGTTCGATTTTATTTCAATTATTTGAAATATAACCTGATTATTTTCAATTATTTTTTGCTGATAATGGTTTTGATCTAATAGAAATATTTGACTTAAATCGATATTTTGATTGATTTGATCTAATGAGGAAACGCTCTTGTTGAATTTATGGAAAATACCTAAGACAATTGCTATTATTCCAGCCAGTATTAGAATACCCTGAATAATAACTAAGCTAAAAAGAAGTTTTTTTTTTAACATTTATCCAATGAACGATTCATATTTTTACAATAATTTCCTGATAGAAATATTATATGAGGACAATGATATAGCAATATTAAATAAGCCTTCAGGTCTACTAACCCATAAAAAAAATGAGTATGACGTTAGTCCCAACTTACAAGATAGTTTAGTTAGCAATTTCGATATTGAGGATGATGAAAAAAATAAAGAGGGCATTGTTCATCGACTTGATAAGGATACTAGTGGTATAATAATAATATCAAAAAATATTATTTCAAAAAAATTATTCCAAGAAATGTTTAAAAAAAGGGAGCTAAAAAAAAACTATTTAGCTTTTTCATATGGAGTTCTAAATCAAAATCAAATTGAAATTAGTAGAAATATAGTAAGAAATAAAATAATAAGAACTCAATTTAATGTCTCAGATTTAGAAGGAAAAAATGCTTTAACTAAAGTAAAAAATATTAAAACTTTTTTTGGCTCAATAAGTTTATTAGATTGTGAAATTGTTACTGGAAGAACTCATCAAATTAGAGTTCATTTAACATCCTTAGGCTTACCTATAATAGGTGACAAGAGCTATTTACTTAATAAAGAGCAAAAATTTAGGCTAAGAAATTTATCTTTTCATATTAAAGATTATATTTCTAATTTTCCGAGACAAGCACTGCACTCTTATAAATTAGAATTTATTCATCCAAATTCCCAAAAAAATATTATAATTACTTGTGATCTACCCTCTGACATGAGAGATTTAGAGTCAAAATTACAATGAAAGTTGAAAATAAAAATTTACTTCCTGTTATTACTTCAGAAAATGATGTTTATCCTTATTTAAAAAAAATTAATCAGTTTCCTATTCTTACTGACGAAGAGGAAAAAAAGCTAGCTATAGATTGGTTAGAACATGGTGACACAAAAGCTGCACAAAAACTTGTCACTAGCCATTTGAGACTAGTTGCTAAAATAGCAATGGGCTATAAAGGATATGGTCTTCCTCTTTTTGATTTAATTTCAGAAGGTAATTTGGGTTTAATACAAGCTATTAGAAAATTTGATCCAGATAAGGGCTTTCGACTTGCGACTTATGCAATTTGGTGGATCAGAGCCTCAATACAAGAATATGTATTACATAGTTGGTCATTAGTAAAAATTGGAACAACAGCTGCACAAAAAAAACTTTTTTTTAATTTAAGGAGACTCCGAAATCAATTAAAAAAATATGAAGAAGGATATTTGACTAATGATCAAATTAAATCAATTTCTGAGGATTTAGGAGTGACTGAAAATGAAGTAAAACAAATGGAAGGGAGGGTTTTTAATAAGGATTTTTCTTTGAATACCCCTCTTAATGATGAAAATGACTCAGAGTGGATAGACCAAGTGGAAGATGAGACCATTAATACAGCAAAAAAAATTGAGGAAAATGATGTTCTAGATAAACGAAAAGCTCTTTACAACCAAGCTGTAAAAAAACTTGAACCTCGTGAATTAGAAAAATTAATAAAAATTAATAATGAAGTTCAATTAGAGCAAATAAGTGCAGAATTTAATTCAAAATTAAATATATTGCCGATTGGAAATTTCTCTAATTTACTTATCAAAGATAGAGGACATTTAGGATTAGCTGTCAAACTAACTGGAAATTTTTCAAAAATAACTGCGAATAAAGATTTTTTATTAGTTGGAGCAGGTGTATTAGATCATTTTTTCTCTCAATATTGTTATAGAAACAAAATTTCAGGGTATGAGTTTTTACATACAATTCCAGGATCCATTGGAGGCAATATTTTTATGAATGCTGGATGTTATGGTAATGAAATTAAGGATAAATTAATTTCTGTAATTTATTATGACATTAAAAGATCTAAAATTTGTGAAATTAGAAGGCAGGATATTAATTTTGATTATCGAAAAGGTTTTCAAAACCCAAATACTATTATTTTATATGGAAAGTTTAAAATAGAAATTGGTGATCAAGCAGTCATCAAAAACACAATGAAAGAAAATGAGTTTAAAAGAAATCTAACTCAACCCCAAAAAGTAAATTGTTGTGGTAGTATTTTTAAAAACCCCTCAAATCAAAATGCCTGGAAATTAATTAAAACTTCTCTAGATGATAGTTTCTATACTGGTCCAATAAAGTTATCTTTAAAACATTCAAATTTCTTTGAGAATGACCCAAATATAAGTGCAGATTTAATTGAAAATTTTATTAAAACCATTCAAAAAAAGGTTGAAGAAAAACATAATATAACACTTGAGAAAGAACTACAAATTATATGAATAAAAAAGATTTTAAGAATATTTATATTTTAGTTGTAGCAGGTGGATGGTCAAATGAAAGAGAGATATCTTTATTATCTGGTAAGAATGTCTTTCAATGTCTAAAAAAAAATAATTATAGGGTGAAATTTCTGGACTTAGATAAAAAAAATATTAATTCCATTTTTAAAATAAAACCTAATTTAATTTTTAATGCTCTTCATGGTGAATTTGGTGAAGATGGTACTCTTTCATATTTGGCACAAAAAAACAATATTCCTATAACACATTCTAATGATTTAACTTCTGCCTTGTGTTTCAATAAAAGAATTCTCAAATATTATTTAAAGAGCAAACTTAATATACTCTCTCCTAAAGAAATTAATATAGACTCTAATTCTAAATTCCCAATAATCTCTAAACCAAATTGGGGGGGTTCCTCAAGAGGTATTTCATTTATTAATGATCTTAAAAGCTTAAAAAAAATAAAATTTAGAGAAGAAACTTTGATCGAAGAAGTTGTAGTAGGTAAAGAACTAACCGTGACTGTTATAAAAGATAATCAAAAAATTAGGGCTTTAGGGGTTACTGAGATTGAATTTAAAAGTCATCATTATGACTACAAAGCTAAATACACAAAGGGCAAAAGTAAGCATTATCTTCCTGCTAGAATTTCAAATAAGCAATATAAATTTTTAATAAATATATCCAAAAAAATATTCTCTGTTTGTAAGTGCCGTTCTTTAGCTAGATTGGATTTTATTTTAAGTAAAAAAAATAAAAAAATATATTTTTTAGAGCTAAATACTCATCCAGGACTTACTAAAATTTCTCTTACTCCAGAGCAAGCTTCATTCAAAAACTTAAAATATATTAATTTATTAGAAAAAATTATAACCTCCTCTCTGTGACCTCTCACCCTCGATACCTAATAATTAGTATTACTTCATTTCTGGTTTTATTATTCGGTTTTAATTATGTTTTTGAAACATTAAAAAATGAAAGTTCTAAATCAATTATATTTAATAATCAAAATTTAAGTTTAAATTTTGAAATAGATATATCTCAAAATATTAATAATATTAATAATTATCTTAATAACCATAAATTTATACGAAGTTACATAATAAAAAAAGAAAATTCAAAACTATTTATAAACATAGTTTTAAAAAAACCATTTGCAAAAAATAATCTTAATCAGGAGATTATTTTTTATGATAATTCTTTAGCCTCTTTTGATTTTTTTGACCAATCCTTTATTGACTCTGTTTATCTAATAGACACGTCAATTAAAAGTATGAAAATAAATAAATATCTTAAAACAATGTTTGACGATCTAAAAAAAATTTTTAATATTGCTCAAATAGAATTTATAGACCAGAGAAGGTATAATTTAATTTTACAAAATAATATTAAAGTTATGTTACCCAAGAAAATTAATAAAGAATTGATTATCTTCATCAGGGAAAACTTTGAATTTCTAAAAAATAGCAATGACTTTAAAGAATATCTAGATTTTAGAAATTTTAATGAAAAAATGATAAGAGTTAAGTGATATGGAAAATATAAATACTATTATTGAAATTGGCTCGTTTTCAATAAAAACAATAATTTATTCAAATTCAGAAAAAAATTCTAAAATTGAAGGTATTGGTAAATCAAATACCCAAGGCTATAACGGTAATGAGATTAATAGTTTTGATGAATTCATTGAAAGTATAAAAAAATCTTTAGTTCAAGCTGAAAAGCAAGCTAATCTTATTATTAAAGAATGTTATTTGTTGCTAGGTAATAAAAGTATTAAAATTAATAAATTTAAAAATAGTCTTACCTTAGATGGTTCTATAGTCGAAAATAATGATTTAAGAAAACTTTCGAAATTAGAAATCAAATCGCAAGATAATTTTAATCAAAATTTCTACACATCACACTACCAAATTGATAATGATCTTATAACTGATAATCCTTTAGGCATAAGTTGTAATAAATTATCTATGATTTCCCTAATATCTATGATTGATAAAAAACAAATTAATATAATTAATAATATTTTTCAAAAACTTAAAATCAAAATTATTAACTATATTGACACTACTACTTCTTATTTCTTTTATTTAAAAAACAAAAAAATAAGTAAAAAGAATTTAATTTTGATTGATTTTGGTTTTAATCATATAAATATTTTAATGATTAAAAATAAACAACTTTCCTTTATAAAAAACCTACCTATAGGTTCTCGTCTTATTTCAGATGACTTAGTAAAGATGTTAAATGTTAGTTTTGATTTTGCTGAGAAATTAAAAATTTCAACTATTGATTTACATGATGATAGAAATCCTACTATTGAAATTCCTGTTTGGGAGGAATTTGGTAATAATATTAAAAATAAAATCGAACATAACTATATAAAAAAAATTATTACATCAAGACTAGACGAAATATTTAATTTAATTTTTAATACTTTACCTGACGACAAAAACTTTTATTCATATTTATTTACTGGAGGAGGTTCTAGAATTAAAAACTTTCAATCCTATTTCAGATTAAAATTTGGTCATGATATCCAATATTTAGAACCACCAAGTTCATCTGGAATTCCAAAGGTTTTAAATGATTCAAGTTTTATGTCTATATATAGTGCGTACTGGCTTCAAACTAGTAAAAGCTATAAAAAAGAGGACTTTTTAAAAAAAATTGATTCTTTTTCTAACAAAATATGGTACAAAAGATTCGTAGACCTACTATAGGTAGATTTTCGCGGGGATAAAATGACACTAGATATAGAGCCAGTAATTGATCAAAAAAACTTAAAACCTTCTTTAACAGTAATGGGAGTCGGCGGAGCAGGAAGCAACGCTATTAATAACATGATTCAATCTAATTTGAATAATGTTGAATTTATTGTAGCCAATACAGATGCCCAAGCTTTAGAAAACTCGTTATGTTATAATAGAATTCAGTTAGGTCTTGAAAAAACAAAAGGCCTAGGTGCTGGAGCTGATCCTACTATAGGAAAAGAGGCAGCTGAAGAAAGTATAGATATTATCTCTGAAGAATTGAGAAATACTAATATGTTATTTATTACTGCAGGTCTAGGAGGTGGAACAGGTACGGGAGCTTTACCAGTTATAGCAAGCATTGCTAAGAAACTAGGAATTGTAACTGTAGCTATAGTTTCTACTCCTTTTAATTTTGAAGGTACTAAAAGAATGAACTTAGCTCTTCAAGGATTAGAGGATGTTCAAAATAATGTAGATACCTTGCTAATAATTCCAAATCAAAACTTATTCAAAGTATCAAACGAACAAACATCTTTTGCTGAGGCATTTAAAAAAGCTGATAATGTTCTTTTTGATGGTGTCAAAGGTTTAACAGATTTAATTACTCAACCAGGTTTAATTAACCTAGATTTTGCTGATGTAAGAACTGTAATCAAAGAAATGGGATTTGCAATGATGGGCACAGCTGTAGCCGAGGGTGACAATAAAGCCGTCGAGGCTTCAAATTTAGCTTTAACAAACCCTTTAATTGAAAATATCGATATGAACACAGCTAAAGGAGTTATTGTTAACATATCTGGTGGTAGCGATATGACTCTATTAGAAGTAGACCATGCTGCTAATATTATTAGACAAAGTGTCAATCCTGATGCAAATATTATTTTTGGTTCTTTAATTGATGAAACACTTCAAGGCAAACTCAAAATAAGTATCTTTGCTACAGGTATAGAAGCAACTGGTAAAAAAATATTATACTATCCTGAGTCTGAAAATTCCTCTGGTTTTAGTTCACTTCAAAATAAAGTTGATAATGAAACAGATAATAATACTGATTCAGGTGATCAAACTACTAATATTGATGAGGAATCTCTTAAAATTAATAACACAGAACAAGAATTCAAGCTTTCCAGCAAAGAAGATGCTTCAAAAATTCAAGAGGAAAATGCGGTTGTTCATGAGAAAAATTCTGAAACCAGTGTCAATTTTACAAATCTAGAAGAAAAGAAGAAAACTGGTTTTTTTAGTATGCTTTCAAATCTTATGTCCTCAGATAATAAATATAATGAAAGTAGCAATGCTGATAAGCCTGAAAAAAAAACAAAAGCAAAAAAAGAAAAGACTGATCCTAATCTATTTCTTTTTAATGATGTTGTTGAGGAGTCTACGACTTCAATAAATGAAAATAATACTGCTGAAATATCAGAATTATCAGAAATTAGCCCAGAAAATGAACTTGATGAAGATATAGATACGCCTTCATATCTTAGAAAAGGTTCTGGGCAATAAAACCTAAAATTACAAAGTTTTACAATTATAAAGTAATAGTTCTGCTTAATATTCTTAATATTTAGGTACATGCAAAGTTATACCATAAATAAGTCCATAAGTTTAAGTGGCATTGGTCTTCACTCCGGTGTGAATTCAAATATCATATTGAAGCCCTCAGAGATCAATAGCGGTATCTATTTTAACAGAACTGACAAGGATAAGATAATTCCAGCGCAATGGAATAATGTTATATCTACTAAATTTTCCACAAATATTGGAAAAGATGAAGTTGAGGTAAAAACAGTTGAACATATACTGAGTGCATTAGCTGGATTACATATTAACAATTGTGAAATTTCTATTGATAATATTGAGGTACCTATTTTAGACGGTAGTTCAAAAATATTTGTAGAAGAAATTCAAAAAGTTGGTGTTTTAGAGCAGAGTAATAAGCAAAATATTTTAGAAATTCTAAAACCAATAAAATTTAAATGTGATTATGGCTATGCGGAACTATTACCAAATGAAAATAACCAAGAAGGATTGAATATTAACTTAGAATCTTTTTTTGAAGGTAAATATGAAGATCAAAATATTAAAGTTACTAATTTAAATGGTAATTATGTTGACTCTATTTCAAAAGCTAGAACTTTTGGTTTCTTCCATGAAATTGAATATCTTAAATCACAAAATTTAATTAAAGGGGGTTCTTTAGATAATGCTATAGTTATTAAAGACCGTAAACCTATTAATAAAGAAGGTCTTAGATATGAAAATGAATTAATGCGCCATAAAGTTTTAGATGTTGTCGGAGATTTATATTTATCAGGTTACCCGATTGTTGGTACTTATAAAGGATTTAAAACGGGTCATTTCATAACTAATAATTTACTAAAAGAGCTATTTAAATCAGAGGATAATTATTTAATTCATAAAATTCACTAAACCATATTTTTTGGATTAGTATATCTTTCAAAATCTGCTTCACTTAAATCTGTTAACTCCATACATGACTGTTTTAATGAAATATCTTTATTGTAAGCATTTAAAGCAACTTTTGAGGCTAAATCATATCCAATAATTTTTGTTAAAGGTGTTACAAGCATAAGTGAATTATTAAGCAATTCTCTAATCTTAGCCTTATTTGCCTTTATACCTTTAAGACAATTCTTATCAAATGAAATCAAAGCATCACTAATTAAGTTTATTGAGTCCAAAGTATTATGAATAATTAAAGGGTTATAGACATTTAATTGAAAATGTCCTTGCGTACAGGCAAATGTAATTGAATTCTTTAGACCTATTACATGTGCACAAACCATAGATAATGCCTCACACTGTGTGGGATTAATCTTACCAGGCATTATAGATGAACCAGGCTCATTAGCAGGTAAAATTAGCTCTGCTATTCCACTCCTAGGACCAGATGACAGAACTCTAATATCATTTGCCATTTTAAATAAAGAGCTAGTTAATATTTCTATTCCAGACATTACTTCTATAAAAACATCATGAGAAGCCAGTGCTTCATATTTATTTGAGGCAGTATTAAAAGGAAGTTTTGAAATTTTTTTTAGGTGCTGAATAAATTTTTTATCAAAACCCTTTGGTGAATTAACTCCTGAGCCCACTGCTGTTCCACCTTGAGCTAAATTATAAAGTTTATCTAAACTTTTTTTTATTACTGTTTCAGCGTAATGTATCTGGTCATAGTAAGCTAAAAATTCATTCGATAATCTAATTGGAGTAGCATCCTGAGTATGTGTTCTACCAATTTTAATAATACCTTTAAATTCTTTAATTTTTTTCTTTAAGGTTTTTTTTATTTGAATAATAGATGGAATTAGTTCTCTGTGAATAGCTAACACAGTAGATATATGCATGGCAGTAGGGATGGTATCATTTGAAGATTGTGATTTATTTATATGATCATTGGGGTGTAAAGGAGAGTTTGTAGGAAGTTTTTTTCCTAATAATAAATTGCTTTTATTGGCTATCACTTCATTCATATTCATATTTATTTGCGTACCAGAACCTGTTTGCCATACCACTAATGGAAATTGATCTTCAAGCTTTTTATTAATTATAAGGTTACAAACTTTTACTATTACTTCAACTTGAGACTTTTTTAATAATTTAAAATCAAGATTTGCAAGTGCACATGATTTCTTTTGTAAAGCAAGAGCCTCAATAAAAATTTTTTGAAAATTAAATTTTCCAACACCGATTTGAAAGTTTTCTAAAGATCTTTGTGTTTGAGCTCCCCACAGCTTTGTGCTATTTACCTTGATCTTACCTAAGCTATCTTTTTCTTCACGAAATTTGACCATATTAAATAAATACTATATATCACTCACAATGAAAAATATTTTATTAATTCGCCACGGAGAAAGTGAATGGAATAAGCTAAATCTTTTTACTGGATTTAAAAATGTTGAATTATCAGAGCAAGGCATAGAAGAGGCTAATAAAGCTGGAAAAAATTTTAAAAATCTTAATCTAAGGTTTGATATTGTTTTTACCAGTGAACTTAAAAGAGCTCAAGATACAGCAAAAATTATTCTCAAAAATTTAGAACAATGGAAACAATTAAATTCTGAAAGTAAGATCATTAAAAATATTAATCTTAATGAGCGTGACTATGGAGATCTCACGGGTCTCAATAAAAAGGAAACAGCAGAAAAATTTGGAGATGAGCAGGTACACAAATGGAGACGTGGATACTCTGATAAACCACCAAATGGAGAAAGTCTTGAAGATGTTGTAAATAGAGTACAAATTTATTTTGAAAATGAAATAATGCCTGCAATTAATAGATCTGAAAATAGTAGTATTTTGATAGCTGCCCATGGAAACTCTCTGAGAGCACTTCTTATTGTAATGAAAATTTATTCCCCAGATAATATTAACACTGTGGAACTTTCTACAGGTATTCCTATTCATATTTTGTTTGAAAATGAGACATTCTCTATAAAGTAGTGAATTGATCGATACTGCTCTTATACTTGCTTTAATTTCCTACTATACAGTTATGTTTATTACTCCAGGTCCTAATAATACCATGCTCACAATTTCTGGAATCAAATTTGGATTCAAAAAAACAATTCCTCATATCTTTGGAATCTCTATTGGACATGCCATCCAAATTTCAATTATATGTTTAGGATTTGGCATAATCTTTAAACAATATCCTTTAACTCAAGTATATCTCAAGTGGGTTTGTCTTGTTTACTTATTTTATTTAGCTTGGAAGATGATTGGATCTATAAAAAATCATGAAGTCAATAGCGGTAAGCCTTTGAAGTTTATAGAAGCATCAATGTTTCAGTGGGTTAATCCAAAGGCTTGGACAATAGCAATTACAGTATCAACTGCTTTTTATCCTAGTGAAGAAAATAATATTTTGGCTTTTTTATTTCTAGCGTCTTTCGCAACTTTAATAAACTTACCATGCATAAGTTTATGGGCTTTATTTGGAGCTTCCATTAGAAAATTTATAGACAATCATATAATTAAAAAAACTATAGAGTATTTTTTTGCACTCCTTCTGGTTATTACAGGTATTTATCTAGCTTTAAATTAGGCAATTAAGCAAATTTAAATATCGAAAGTTAAGATATCCTTTTTTTGAAACATAATATTCCTCAATTGTGTCTTCATTAAGTGTTTTTAAAATTTTAGGTAATTTATTCTTCAGCCTATTACTAAAGTATTGTGATGCTTCTAAGGGAAGACCACTTGGAAGGTTATCTACAGCCATTATTTCCATGTCTTTGTATCTAAAATAGGGTGATGCTAAAGTAGTACTTTTAACAGTAGTTGGTACTGAACCATTAATATCGCAAGTTATATCACCTATAATTTTGAAGAATTGTTTATTTACATCTTTTTTATTAAACAATTTAGGCAATCTACTATCCCAATAATGGCAAGCCAAATAAATATTATAACTATTAATATGATTAGTGAATTTTGATTCATATTTGCCTTTTCCTTTTATTAAATCATTAAGATTAAATCTCCCATTCACGCGCCTATAATATTGATTAGGTGATAAGATTTTAAAATATGGATCATTTTTATTAGAATTTTCTTTAGAAAGAATCCCTATTTTTTTTAAAAAAAATTCAGCACCCTCTGATACAAGACCATCTCCAGTTATGAGAATTTTACAATCTTGTAAATCAACATTTTGAAAATTTTTAAGTAAATCATTAGTAGTGTAATTTTTTTTTTTCTTTTTTTTCAATTTTAAAAATCTTGATAAAGTTAAATAAGCTCCCATGATGCCAGCGTACCATCCAAATCCTAGTTGCCTTTTACCCTCTTTATTTTTAAGTAATTCATAATCAATTAAGGAACAATTCCCTTTCAAAATTTTTTTCAATAAGGGCATATTATTTTCTTGACCCTTAATCGTATGAGAAAACATCATATAATTTTGATTTGATTTTATTTTACTTAAAGAAACTTCTTTTATAGATAAATAAAGATCTACTTTTTGATTAGTAAACTTTTTACAACCAACTTTATAATATTCATGATCATTAATAATTCTTTGTTTCGAAGGCTCAATTAGGAAATTTAATTTTGGAAACCTTTTCTTTAAAAATAATATATCTTTAGGTACCAGAGGTGTTCGTAATTCATTTATTTTCGACTCTTTAAGAATACAAATAATCATAACTCTTTTACAGATATACCTAAATCTTCTAAATTTTTTAAAATCGATAATACATTTTCATTGTCATGAAAAATTCTATGTATGCCTACTAACAAGTCGGTACTAACAATTCTTTCAACAGTCGAAGCTACTGTATAAGAAACACATTGAGCCATTGATGATTTTTTAATATCCCTAGACTCATCAATATACATGGTTTTATCAAATATTATTTTTTGATTTTGATCTTTAGCTATCAAACTAACATAAAGTAAAACTCTATCCTTCTCATTTATATTGTATTGATTTTTTTTCCAAAGCTTAGAGCTTAATTCCTCAAAGTTGCTATTCTCCTCTATTTTTTTAAAAATATCCCTCCATGCTTTAGTCCATCCTTTTAGTCTAATTGTCCCTCTTTCAAAACTTTCGATCGCTGAATCATATTCATCTAACTTATATTCCTTTAAATAGGGGAGGGAGTTTCTATTTGGATAAATTTCAAATTTTTCATCTAGAAAATCTATATTGGTAGTAGATTGATAAGGTTTAGAAGAGGTTTCTTTCTTAAAATCTTTGATGTATTTTGCAGGAGTTTTTAATGCTTTTAAGACTCCAATAGGAGACCAACTAAATTTATATTTAAATTTATTAGAAATTAAAGGAAAACCTCCACACATACTTTTAAATTTAATTGAAGATATAATTTTATTTTTTGAATAAACTTTAAAATCATTAATAATTTTATGTGCTAGTAAATGATCTATGCCAGGATCAAGTCCTGTTTCACACATAAAAACATTATTGTTCTCAATAAATTGATTATGAAATTCTTCATATTTAATATCATAGTAGCTAGATGTTAAAAGGTGGCATTTCTTTTGGACCGCAATCTTTACAATCTCAATATGATTCGAAGCTGGAAGCATGGATACAATGAGATCATTTGTGTTTAATTTGTTTCTTAAATCATTTAAATCAAGTTTTTGAACTTTAATTTTGTTTGATAATAATCGTGATGCCTTTTCAGGTGTTCTATTCCAAACTTCTAATTTATAGCCCTTATTAGACAAATATAAGATACCAGGTGGTGAAGATAAGCCCACTCCAAGCCAATGTATTTTTTTTACATTCATAAATATAAACTTTAAAATATATAGAAAGAAATTTATAGGTATTTATTAGATGAAACTAATTCCAGAGTGGAAAGATCATAGTTACTGTTTAATAGCTTGGCCATGTAATTTAGATTTATATGGTTCTCAAATCAACAAAGCTAAAATTGAAATTGCTAATCTAGCTAATCAAATCTCAGAAGAAGAAAAAGTAAATATGTATTGTAATTCAGCTGATTACAGGGAGTGCACAACTCTTATTTCAAATAAGAGTATTTCTATCATAGAGACTAAGCTTGATGATTCTTGGATGAGAGATATAGCGCCTATCTTTTATAAAGAAAAAAACTCTCTTAACGCTATTTCATTTAATTTCAATGGATATGGTAAATATCCAGAATTTAAGAATGATAATAAAGTTTCAGAATTTATTTGCTCAAATTTAAATATTCCTTATTTCAAAAATAATTTAACTTTAGAAGGTGGTGCTATAACTTATGATGATAAGGGTAATTTATTTACCACAGAGAGTGTCCTTTTAAATCCCAATAGAAAAAATGAATCAAAAACAATTATAGAGGATCAATTACTAAAATTATTTGATTTAAATAAAATAATATGGATACCTGAAGGTCTTCAAGGTGACGATACGGATGGCCATATTGATAATATATTTTGCCCTATAGGAAATGATAAATATTTGCTTGCTTATACCAATCAAAATGAAACAAGAGATTTTAATGTCTTAGACAAATCTAAAAAAATTTTAGAAGATGAGCTTATATTTCAAAGCCCTAAAAACCAGATTATACAAATACCATTACCTTCAGAGATTTATATTAATCAAAAAAAGATTATTGCCTCCTATATCAATTTTTATTTTACTAAAAATTCTATTTTTGTCCCTAAATTTAATGTCAAAGAAGATGATGAAGTATATGATATTTTTCAATCAGTATTTATTGATAAAAAAATTAAAATGGTGGAAACTAGTCATATTAATTATGGAGGGGGTAATATTCACTGTATTACCATGAATATCCCAAAAATATGAAAATTAAAGTAACTGCCACTCAATTTAAATCTATTAAAGGCGACAAAGAGGCTAATATTAACAAAGCTTTACACTTATCAAATTTAGCAGTTTCTCAAAAAACAAATATAATCTTATTACAAGAATTATTTCAAACAGAATATTTTTGTTCTACTAAAAATTTAAAATTTTTTGATTATGCAATTTCATTTCCAGACAATAGAATTTTTGAAACCTTTTCTAACTTTTGTAAAAATTACAAAATAGTTATGCCAATTAGTTTTTTTGAAAAACATGAAAATAATTACTTTAATTCATTAGTTGTTATTAATAGTAAAGGAGAGATTAGTGATTTATATCGTAAATCTCATATCCCTGAGGGTCCGGGTTATAATGAAAAGTTTTATTTCACCTCAGGCAATACTGGTTTCAAGGTATTTGAAACAGTGTATGGGAAAATCGGATGTGGTATCTGTTGGGATCAATGGTTTCCTGAATGCGCTAGGACGATGACACTTATGGGAGCAGATGTTTTGCTTTATCCAACTGCCATAGGTTCTGAACCCCAAGATCCCTTAATCAAATCTAAGCTTCATTGGCAAAATGTTATGATCGGCCATTCTGCAGCCAATCAAATTCCTGTAATTGCATCTAATAGAATAGGTGAGGAAATAGAGGAAGATGTATCATTAAGTTTTTATGGAGGATCCTTTATTACCGACCACCTAGGAAATATTACTAAAGAGATGGATGGTAAGACTGAAGGAGTGATCACTAATGAATTTGATTTAGATTTAATTAAACAATACCGCCAATCATGGGGAAATTTTAGAGATCGTCGCCCAGATCTTTATAAAAAAATCTGTGATTTTTAGCTAAAATTAGCATAAAATCTTAAATTGGAATTAAAATGTAGAGGAGAGGTTCTATGAAAAAATTTTTGATTACTCTCATTGCTTTAGCACTACCACTTAGTTTAAGTGCTAAAGAAGAGTTATTTATTTACAATTGGTCAGACTATATTGCAGAAGACACTATAGCTAATTTTGAA
This sequence comes from uncultured Alphaproteobacteria bacterium, assembly GCA_902515765.1. Lineage (GTDB taxonomy): Bacteria > Pseudomonadota > Alphaproteobacteria > HIMB59 > HIMB59 > HIMB59. The sequence continues at coordinate 14,875 of CABXVZ010000014.1, forward strand.
GAGGAAACAGGTATAGATGTTACTTATGATGTCTTCGATTCAAATGAAGTTTTAGAGGCAAAACTTTTAGCTGGAGGAAGTGGATATGATCTAGTTGTTCCTTCAGGATCTTTTATGGAAAATCAAATTAAAGCTGGTGTCTTTCAAAAATTAGATAAAAGCAAACTACCTGGTCTTGCAAACTTAGATCCAAGTGTACTCCAAAAAACTGATGCCCATGATCCTGGTGGAGACTATTCTGTAAACTATATGTACGGTACTACTGGAATCGGCTACAATGTAGCAGCTGTTGAAGAAAGAGGGGGAGATGTTGAGTCCTGGGATATAATTTTTAATCCTTCAGAGATAGCTAAGTATGCTGATTGCGGAGTTGCTATGTTAGATGCTCCAAGTGAAATAGTTGAAATTGCCTTAAACTATTTAGGCCATGATCCTAACACTGAAAATACAAAAGCTAACCAAGAGGCACTTGAGTTATTAAAGCAAATTAGACCATTTATTAAATACTTTGATTCATCTCAGTATATTGATGATCTAGCAAATGGAGAAATCTGCTTGGCTATCGGATGGTCGGGAGATGTATTTATTGCAGCCTATGAAGAAATTGAGGAAGTATGGTACTCAATTCCAAATGAAGGAACTGTGATATGGTTTGATATGATGGGAATTCCTGCTGACGCTAAAAATGTAGAGAATGCTCATAAATTTATTGACTATGTTTTAAGACCTGAGGTTGTTGCTGAGATTACCAATTATGTTTGGTACTCTAATCCAAACTTGGTAGCCAATACTACAGAAGGTTTAATTGATCCTGAGATACTTGAGGATCCAGCTATTTATCCAACAGAAGAGACACTAACAATGCTTTTTGCTGATACAGCTGACTCACCTCAAAAATCTAGAATCTCTTCTAGAATATTTAATAGCTTTAAAGCTGCTCAATAAAGCTCATTTTTGAAAAGCACAACTTAATTTATTAGGTTGTGCTTTTTGTTTTTTAAACCATGTCTAATTCTTTTCTTGAAATAAAAGGTGTATCTAAAAAATTTGGAAATATTGTAGCTTTAGATAACATCAATTTAGATATTTCTAAATCTGAGCTTTTTAGCTTATTAGGTTCATCTGGATGTGGAAAATCAACTCTTTTAAGAATTATTGCTGGGTTTGAAAAACCCGATAGTGGAAAAATTTTTTTAGATGGGGAAGATATAACATTATTACCTCCTTATCTTAGACCATTAAATATGATGTTTCAAAATTATGCTTTATTTCCTCATTTAAATGTAAAAAAAAATATTGAATTTGGCCTAAAGGAGGAAAGACATAACAACGACGAAATTAATTTAAGAGTTAAAGATATTATTTCTTTATTAGAATTAGATGGCTTAGAAAAAAGAAAAATCTTTGAGATTTCAGGGGGACAGCAACAAAGAGTAGCTCTAGCAAGATGTTTAGTTAAAAAACCTAAATTATTGCTTTTAGATGAACCATTGGCTGCCTTAGATAAAAAGTTACGTGTTCAAACTCAATTTGAACTTGTTAACTTACAATACAAATTAGGTATAACTTTTATTATTGTAACCCACGACCAAGAGGAAGCTATGTCACTATCTGATAGAATGGCAATTATGAAATCTGGTAAAGTTTTACAAACCGGAAATCCTGTCGAGGTCTATGAAAAGCCAATTAATGAATATGTAGCAAATTTTATAGGTACAGCAAATATTTTTAATATCAAAGAAATATCCAAAAATTTTTTAATTGAAGAATTAAATATTAAAATTGATCTCCCTAAAAATGCTCAAATGTTTCAAAAGTGTCTCATAAGACCAGAAAAAATCTCAATTAAAAAAATTAATTCTAATAATACCACCGAAAAGTGTACAGGAGTTGTCAAAGAAGTAGCCTACCTAGGTAGTTATACTAAATACTTAGTAGAATCTAATAATTTTCAATTCTACTCGTTTATGCAAAATAGAGAAATATCAGAAAGACTAAAAATTAAGTGGGATGATCTTGTAGAATGCTCATGGAACAATGAGTCAATTTATTTTTTTAATGAATAACTTTCTTCGAAAACAAAATTTTTGGTTTGTATTCACCCCTTATTTTTGGCTGATATTATTTTTTTTTATACCACTAGCTTTAATTTTTAAAATATCCATATCTGTTTCTGAATGGGGAATGCCACCCTATAGAGATTTTATTGATTTCTCAGATGGTGGTATAAAAATTAATTCTACTCTTAGTAACTATGCTTTTATTTTTTCAGACTCTTTCTACCTAAGATCTTTTTTAAATTCTCTATCTCTAGCTTTTACTTCAACATTAATATGCTTATTTATTGGATACCCGATTGCATTTTATGTTGCAAAATCAAAAGAAAATATCAGAAACCTCTTATTAATTTTATTGATAATTCCTTTTTGGACTTCTTTTCTTTTAAGGGTTTATGCTTGGAAGGTTATATTACAAGGATCGGGTATTATAAATGTAATACTAATGAAATTAGGCTTTATTAATGAACCAATTTCAATGCTTTATAATCAATATACTGTCATATTGGGCGTTGTTTATACTTATCTTCCTTTCATGATTTTGCCACTTTATGGTTATCTAGTAAAATTTGATTTAAATTTAATTAATGCCTCTAATGATTTAGGAGCAAAGCCACTTAAGACATTTATTAGAGTCATTCTTCCTTTATCCTTGCCAGGTATTATTGCTGGTAGCATGTTAGTCTTTATTCCTGTTGTAGGTGAATTTGTAATACCTGAATTACTAGGAGGCAGTGATAAATTATATTTTGGTAAAATTATTTGGGATGAGTTTTTTGTTAATAGGGATTGGCCTATAGCTAGTGCTTTAGCAATGTCTGGTATTCTTATATTGGTTATTCCAATAATAATTTTTCAATTAATGTTTGCTAAGTACAATTTTAAAAATGAATAAATCACTTTTGAAAATAATTACCTTAGCTATTGGATTTATGTTTCTTTACTTCCCAATCTTAACTTTAATAGCTTATTCGTTTAATGAAAATAAAAGAGTAATGTTATGGAAGGGCTTTTCTTTAAAATGGTATGGAAAATTATTTCAAAACGAACAAATTATCGAAGCATTTCTAATAAGTATTAAGGTTGCTTCACTTTCTGCTACCTTTGCCACTATCTTAGGAGTTATGATAGGATATTCTTTAACAAGAATTTCTAAGATCCCAGCAAGACCCTTCTTTATTTTCCTCAGCTCCTCTCCTTTAGTTATGCCCGAGATCATTTTAGGATTATCACTTTTACTTTTTTTTATTTCTTCTAATCATTTAATAGGTTTTCCTTCAAGCAAAGGTCAGTTAACTGTATTAATATCTCACATAACATTCTCAGTTGCTTTTGTAGCTATCATTATACAATCAAGGTTAAGTAGCTATGATAAAAACATTGAAGAAGCAGCTCAAGACCTAGGAACTCTCCCTAATAAAATTTTTTGGAAAATAACTGCCCCAGTAATTTTCCCTTCTATAGTATCTGGTTGGCTTTTAGCTTTTACACTCTCACTTGACGATTTAGTAGTTGCAAGTTTTACTAATGGTCCCGGTGCAAATACTCTACCAATAGTGGTATTTTCAAAGGTGAGGTTAGGGTTAAGCCCAGAAGTAAATGCACTCTCTGCTATAATAATGTTAATAGTTATAATTGCTGCAGTATTTTATTATTTGATAAATAGGTCAAACATTAAGAAGTAAATATTCTCTTTCCCAGGCAGTTATAATTTTGTTATAGGCATTAACTTCTAGATCTTTTATAGAACAAAATAATTCAATAAAAGTTTGACCAAAAATTTCTTTCGCTTCTTTTGAACGAGAAAAAATATCAATTGATTGATAAATACTTTCAGTTAAGGACACATTAACATTATAGGCGGCCTTAGTAGTTTCTTGTGTTGCCTTAATCTTTTTTTTCATTCCTAAGTAACCAGCACTTAAGGTAGCGGCAATAGCTAAATAAGGATTCACGTCTGAACCACATAGTCTATTTTCTATCCTTGCTTGACTGGCTGAGACAAAATTAGGAACTCTAAAACCACATGTTCTATTTTCAAACCCCCAATTGAGGTTAAAAGGAGTACCTTCCTCCCAATAGCCTCTGAGACGCTTAAAAGAATTAACATTTGGAGCAAACAGAGGTAAGAAAGCCTTAGAGTACTTTTGCAATCCTCCAAGATAATGATCAAAATATCTTGTAGTTTTTAAATCTTTATTCACAAAAGCAGGTTTACCTTTTTTAAGAATTGATTGATGGATATGCATTGAGTTACCAGGGGAGTCTTCTAAAGGCTTAGCCATAAATGTTCCATATAAATTATGTTTTAGGGCAGTTTGTCTAAGAGTTCTTTTAAATAAAAAAACTTGGTCAGCTAAATCAAGTGGATTACCATACTTAAAGTTAATTTCCATTTGTGCAGGTCCATCCTCATGGTTGATGTTTTCTACTTCAAGCTCTTGAGCTTCACAATAATCATATAAATCTTCAAAGATATGATCAAATTCATTGATTGCATCTATTCCATAAGATTGGTTGCCTTTTTCTATTCTTCCAGATTGGCCGGCAGGTGTTTCGAGGGGGTAGTCAGGGTCATTATTTTTTTTAACAAGATAAAATTCTATTTCAGGCGCTATAATAGGTTCTAACCCCATATCTCTATATAACCCTATTACTCTCTTAAGAATTCCTCGAGAATATACCTCAATTTCATTATTATTTCTGTCAACTGCATCGCAAATAATTTGTGCAGTAGGTTCCTCATACCAGGGTACTACTTTCAAAGTATTAAAATCTGGCTTTAAAATAAAATCTCCATCTGTTGGATTTAGTAATTGGTCATCAATTGAGTATGTAACACTTCTAGATACGGCTAGTTTAAATAGAGCCAAAGGCAATCGTAAACCTCCTGACTCAAAAGAACTTAGAAATTTTTTAGTAGGAAGTATTTTTCCTCTTGGAATGCCTGAATTGTCAGGAATTAAACATTCAACTTCCGTTATTTTATTTTTTTTAAACCATTCAATATAATTATTCATTTATATAACTAACCTACAAAATTTGATATTTATGTAACTGATGGAATATTCAGATAACTACTATGTAAGAACAAAATCATACGAAGTGGATACTAACAGATTAACTGAATCGTTACAATGTGATGTTTGTATAATAGGGGGAGGGTTATCAGGTATCTCAACTGCCTATTATCTCAATAAAATCAACCCTAATTTAAAAATTATAATATTAGAGAAAAATAAAATAGGTTGGGGGGCTTCTGGAAGAAATGGGGGGCAGCTTCTTCATGATTTTTCAGGTAATTTTTCATCACAAAAACATTCAAACGACGAACAAAAGCAATTATGGAATTTTACAATTGATGCAGTTAGAGAGGTTAAAAAAAATATTAAAGATTTAAATATCGAATGTGGTCTTATAGAAGGATATCTGCAAGCTGCAGTGACCAGGTCTCATGATGAAGAATTAAAAAAATATGTAGATTTGCTGAATAATAAATTCCAATATGATTCTGCCTCATATTTATCTAATCAAGAAATGAAGGATTACTTTCAAAGTCCTTATTATAAATCAGCTATGTATGACTCAGAGTGTGGCCAAATACATCCTTTGAATTATTGTTTGGGTCTTGCAAAAGAATTGTCAAAGCAAAATAATTGCAAGATTTATGAGGACTCAACTGTAGAGTCTTATGAATCTAATAATCAGGTTAAAGTTAAATTAAATAATGGCTCCACTGTCACTGCAGATAAGATGATATTGTGTTGTAATGCCTATATTGGAAATTTAAACAAAGAGCTTCGAAGAAAAATTATGCCTGTTAAAACATATGTTTCAGCATTTACTAATATACCAAAAGAAGAATTAAATAAATTTTTTAAAAAACAAATAACTGTGGGAGATATGCTGTTTGTATTAAATTATTTTAGACTTGATAAAAATGACAACCTTATATTTGGTGGAGGTGTGAGTTATTCAAATGTCGACCCAGTCAACTTAGAGGAGTCTCTAAAAAAAAGCGTTAGAAAGATTTTACCAGGTTTAGAAAAATATAAAGCTTGGTGCACCTGGAGTGGCCATGTGGCTATAACAGTAAATAGGTTACCTCACATTGGTGCAATAGATAATAATATCCTTTTTGCTCAAGGTTATTCTGGTCATGGGCTCGCAATAACAACAATGGTTGGTAAAATGCTTGCTAAAGTTATTTCTTCTCAGGATAGTAGTTTTGAGTTATTTAGAAAGTTTGAACATCAAAATTTTCCAGGATTTGGAGTTATAGACACACCACTATTAGTATTAGCAATGAGCTACTTCAAACTCAAAGATCTATTAAGTTTTAAATAGCTTATTTTTCCCTAAAACTAGATTTGGATCTAAGTGCTTCTTAAATTTTTTAAGAAATTCATAATAATTTTAATATTTTTTTGCTTTGGTCTACTAATTGCAAAATATCCTTTAGAGATATTTTTTGTAATTACTGATCCTGCAGCTACATAAGCACTACTTCCTATTTTTACAGGGGCTATGATGGAAGAGTTAGAGCCAATAAAACAATTATCTCCAATTAGACAGGATAATTTGTTTCTTCCATCATAATTACAAGTAATTGTACCTGCACCAATATTAGAATTTTTTCCAACTACTGTGTCACCAATATAAGATAAATGATTAATCTTAACCCCAGTTGACAATTTAGATTTTTTTATTTCAACAAAATTTCCAATTTTAATTTGGTCTTGTAAATCAGACGAAGGTCTGACTCTCGCAAAGGGTCCTATAGAACAATTTTTACCTATTCTGCAATCTTCTAAGTAAGAAAATGATTTAACTATTGTATCTTTTTTTATTTTTACACCTCTGCGTATTACTACGTTTGGTTCAATAACAACTCCCTTTTCAATACTGACATCATTCTCAATATACACGGTTTCAGGCTGGTATATTCTTACTCCAGACTCCATAAGTTTATTTTTAATATAATTTTGAGATAAAATTTCTAAATCATTTAATTCCTTTACGCTGTTAATTCCTTGAATTGGTACACCAGAGTTAACAATTGTCGTTAAATTTAAATTTTTATTATTACAAATATCGATTAGATCAGTGATGTAGTATTCTTTCTTATTAGGATTTTTTTTTATGAGGTTTATATTAGAAATTGCTCTCTTTGATATCATAAATATACCTGTATTAACTAAATTAATTTTTTTTTGAATATTATCACAGTCATTCTCTTCAATAATTCTGACAAGTTTTTTATTGTTTAGGATTAATCTTCCATATCCCTTGGGATTGGAAATATTTTGAGAAAGAACACTAATATCTGAATTTGTCTTTAC
>CABXVZ010000015.1 GCA_902515765.1 uncultured Alphaproteobacteria bacterium
ATTGTGGCTGGTCTAATACAATTAATTTTGCTATTCATCAATTTATCTTTCTTAAAGATAATTTGGAAAATAAGCTTAAATAGCTTTTCAAAAATTTTACCTAAATTAGTAATTTTTTTTAAAAGATTTTTTTATTCTGTTGTTGGCTCAGGAATAGTTCAATTAAATATTTTTATTTCAATGATTTTTGCTTCACTAGTGGGACAAGGATCTATTAGTCATATATACTACGCTGATCGAATAATTGATTTACCATTTGCTTTAATAGCAGTAGCAATGTCTATAACACTTCTACCTTACTTAAGCAAAAATATCTTAGATGAAAATAAAAATGCCGAAGCATTTAATCAAACTATAATTTTTTGTTATATTTTTGCTCTACCTTCTTCAATTGCCATTTTTTTTTTAGGCTCAGATATTGTTCAAGTTCTTTTTGGAAGAGGAGAATTTTTAGAATCTGATGTCTTAATTACCTCAAAAATATTAATTATATACTCTATTTCGCTACCAGCGTACATGATAGCAAGAATTTGCAGTCAAGTTTTCTTTTCATATGAAAGAGTAGATTTGCCTGTTAAAGCCTCTATACCTACATTTGTATCAAATTTCTTAATGTGTTTTATCTTTTATAAGTCTTTAGGAGTAGTTGGATTGGCTATTGCCGGAGCTATAAGCATATGGTTAAATGTATTATTCCAAATTTTCTTTTTGAGGAGATATTTTTATTCTTTTTATGAAAAAATTAAAATTATAAATATTAATAAAATATTAAAAATATTGTTCAGCTCTTTTGCTATGATTTCTGTTTTGATAATGATTAAAAATGCGACCTCATTAAATATATATCTAACATTATTATTTCAAATATTATTTGGTATTTTAATATTTTTTATAACTCTAAAAATTTTGAAACTTAATGAATATAAATTAATCTATAAATTTAAAAAATTTAATTAACATTTATTATTTACTAATTTCAAATTTCATTTAAAAGTAATTTCACCCATTTATTTGGGCGTGTAGCTCAGTTGGTTAGAGTACTTGCTCGACACGCAAGGGGTCACAGGTTCGAATCCTGTCACGCCCACCATTTACTTTATAGAACTTTTCTATAAGATGATTTCTGTTTAAAATGAAAAAAATTCTATTAATTTTACTTAGTTTATTTTGTTTTAACCAAAATATCTTAGCAAATAGCCTTTCAATATTTGGAGGTTCTTATGATTATGATGATGATAATACTTCAAGCTTGATTGGCCTAAACTATCACCTTACACAAAATGAATTTAATATTTTTAATATTATAGACATTAATCCAGTTGTTGGCCTATTTGTAACTGCTAAGTCAGCCTCCATGCTTTACAGCGGATTTGAAACAAATTTAGGGGGAGATGATATTTTTCTAAATCTTTCCTCTTCAGCTGGACTTTACAGTAATGGTGACGGTAAAGACTTGGGAAATGCATTGCAATTTAAATCTGAAATAAATCTATTTTACAGCCTTAGTAAAACTACCCGTATTGGGTTAGGGTCTCATCATATTTCCAATGCAGGAATAAGCTCAGTAAACCCAGGCACAAATAATTATTATTTAATTTTTAACAGAAGTTTTTAAATCTTATTTATTATTATCTAATTGTTAATTCCTTTAAATTTGTTTATTTTTAAGCATGGCTAAAAACTTTATTGCATATATATTTTTATCCATTGTTTTGGTGGTAATAACTGTAGTGGGATACGACAACATCTCTATGTATTTTCAAGCTAATCCATATATTAATGGAATAATTATCGCTACTTTAGCTACAGGTTTCCTTCTTTACTCATTCAAAATTTTTTCTTTAAGTTCTGAGTATAGGTTTATGAATTCTGTTACTTTTGGAAAATTAAAATTAAATGACTCATCTCTTAATAATTATCCCTTAACAAAAAGTATTGCTAAAAATTTAGGAATTACATCATCTAATAGAAATCTCTCTAAAACTCTTGATGAAATTCTAGATGAACTCTTATCTAATGTTGAAGCAGGTAGAGATATATCAAAATACCTTATCAGTTTGGCTGTTTTTTTGGGATTAATTGGAACTTTTTATGGACTGTTGCTCACAATAGGAAGTGTTTCAAATGTAATTGATGGCCTATCTATAGATCAACAAGATTTTGGAGTTTTTTTTAATAATCTTAGAGATGGTCTGAAATCACCTCTTTCTGGAATGACTATAGCTTTTAGTTCGTCCCTTTTTGGTTTGATAACCTCACTTATTCTAGGTTTGTATGAAATTATTTCAAACGGTATCAAACAAAACTACTTTGAATTCTGTGAAAATCAAATTCGTCTTTACTATAGATCTGCACCTAAAGGGCAGGCAACATCCAACTCAAATATTAGCCAAATTTTAAACTCAAAGTTAGATGAGCTTATTTCTGGCATTAACAAAATTAATGATAATTTTAATAAATCGAACAAAGATATCAAAAATGAAATTATTTCTGAGCTTAAAATTGTAAGCAAGACTATCAAAGATCTTGATAAATAAGAGTGAGTTACTTTAGTAAATCTCAGAGTAATAGTAATCAAGGAAGCTTAATTTGGCCAGGTTTTGTTGATGTATTAGCATCTACATTAATGGTTATAATATTTATTGTTCTTTTGTTTACTGTAGCTCAAGTATATTTAGGTGACTTAGTTGTTGGTAAAAATGAGCAGATACTAAATCTTGAAAAAACAATTGAAATTCAAGATGAAACAATAGTTGAACAAGATATTACTCTAACAGATAAGGAAATAGCTTTAGTAGAAAGACAAGAGCTAATTGAACAATTAGACACTGAGTTAGAAATATTAGATGATGAGATACAGACTAAACAATCTGAAATTTCTGAAAAGGAAAGCTTATTATCTTCAAAAGATCAAGAGATATCACTTCAAGATGCTCTTATAGATCAAAAAGATGAAAAAATACTTACACTTGATGATTTAATTGAAAAACAGTCTTTAGATATTGATAAACTAAACCAGATGATCGCCCAGATTACTGAAGAGCTATCACTTTCTCTTCAAGATAAGAAACAACTTCAAGGAAGATTAGAAATCCTTAATATAGAACAAGAAGTATTAAAAAATAATTTGAGTAAATTAGGAGGACAAAACGAAGCTCTAGTAGGTCAACTTTCTGATTCTCAAGGAAAAATTCAATCTCTTCTAGACTCTTTAAGTTCAACTAAAGAATTTAATCAAAATTTACAAAGTCAGATATCTAAAGTTGCAGGACAGAATCAAGGTTTAAGGGATCAAATCACTAGCTTAGAGGAAGTGTCCTCAACAAAAACAACTGATTTAAATGAAGCTTTGGCTAAAATCTCTCGTTTATCAGATGATATTAAAATACTTAGCAATGAAATACAGTTATTAAATAATTTACTGGACTCTAAAGAGGCAGAAATAGCTAGTAGTAAAATTGAGCTAGGAGACCTTGGTGATAGACTTAATAGAGTATTGACTAGTGAATTATTTCAATTGCAAAAGTATAAATCAGAGTTTTTTGGGAAACTATCACAAGCTCTGGGTGATAGAAATGATATCCAAATAAAAGGAGATAGGTTTATATTTCAATCAGAAATTTTATTTGACTCAGGTACTGCTGAAATTCAAACCCCAGGAAGAGTGGCCTTATCTCTTATAGCTAAAACTTTAATAGATTTGACTGACCAAATACCATCTGAGCTTAATTGGATACTTCAAGTAGATGGACATACTGATAAAGTACCTATATCTACTAATCAGTTTCCTTCTAATTGGGAATTATCACATTCTAGAGCTTTAGAGGTTGTTAAATTTTTTATACAGCAAGGCATCCCAGCAAATAAATTATCAGCCAACGGATATGGAGAGTTTCAACCTATTAATTTAGGAGATTCTATTGAGGACTTAAAACAAAATAGGAGAATAGAGTTAAAAATTACTCAAAAATAGTTACTCAATCCACATTTTAATAATTTTATCAGGATCTTCTACAAGACCATTTTTCATAGGGTCTCCCATTTTAATAGTGTCTACAAATTCCATTCCTTCGACCACTTCACCCCAAGCTGTATATTGACCATCTAGGTGGGGAGCATCATCAAAACAAATAAAAAATTGACTATCAGCGCTATTGGGGTCTTGCGCACGTGCCATACTCAGAGTACCTTTTTTATGGGGTGTATCATTAAATTCTGCTTCAATATTTTGACCAGAACCACCGGTACCAGCTCTTCTTAAATCAAAATCATCGTTATTAGAATTTCCAAATTGAACATCTCCCGTCTGGGCCATAAAACCATCAATGACTCTATGAAAAACCACACCATCATAACTACCCTTAGTAACTAGATCTGTAATTTGTTTAACATGTTTTGGTGCCTTATCTTCAAAGGTCTTTATTTTGACGATACCGTCTTTAAGTTGTAAATTAATGACATCCTCCTTGGAAAAAAGATTATTAGAAAATAATAAAAATAAGATTGAAACAGAAATTTTAATCAAATTCATATGTAAAAATTAACATAGTTTTATGCAATTAAAATTTAAATATTTGATAATTCTGTCGCTACTTGATTGATATGTTTTTTTAAAGAATTGAAACCATTTGTTCTAGAAGGGCCTAAATGGGAAGATAATCCAATTTCATTAAAAAAATCTAGAGGCTCATTTAGAATAGTCTGAGGTTGTTCGTTGTTGTAAATAAACTGAACTAAAAAGAATAGTCCCTGGACTATGACAGAGTCACTAGAACCTAAAAATATCATCTTTCCTTCTTTTATTTTGGAGACTACCCAAAGGTTTGAATTACATCCTTTGACCCTATATTCTTCAGTTTTGTAGATATCATCTAATTTTGGAAGTTTCTTACCTAAATCAATTAAATATTGGTATTTATCCTCCCAGTCATCAAAGAAAGAGAAATCCTCTTTAATTTTGTTGATTTTTTCTTTAATTACCATAAATTTCCAACTTATTAAATTTAATTAAAAAATAAACATGAAAATTAAAAGTTCACTCAAAACTGCCAAAACCAGAGATAAAAATAATCAATTGGTTAAAAGAAAAGGGAGATTATATGTCATCAATAAGACAAACCCTAGAATGAAAGCCCGACAGGGTTAATTTCAGTTTTATTAATCTAAATATTTCTCAGCCTCAAGTGCAGCCATACATCCCATTCCTGCAGCAGTAATGGCTTGTCTATAGATTTTATCTTTAACATCTCCAGCTGCGTAAACTCCCTCAACGGAAGTTCTGGTCGTATCGGGTTTAGTTAAAATATATCCACTATCATCCATGTCTACTTGTCCCATAAAAAGTTTCGTAGCAGGATCATGGCCTATAGCAATGAATACACCATCAAGGTCAATTACAGTTTTTTCATCCTTTAGCTTATTTAGTACTTCAATAGATGTAATATCAGTACCACCAATAAATTTGGTTACCTCAGAATTCCAAACAAATTCAATTTTAGGATTTTTTGATAGTCTTTCTTGTAAAATTTTTTCTGCTCTAAGTTTGTCTCGTCGATGAATTAAATGAACTTTAGAGGCAAATTTAGTAAGAAATAGAGCTTCTTCAGCCGCACTATTTCCTCCACCAATTACCGCTACAATTTTATCTTTAAAGAAAAATCCATCACACGTGGCACAAGCTGAAAGACCATGTCCTTGAAACTTTTCTTCATTTTCAAGGCCAAGCCATCTAGCTTGAGCTCCAGTGCTTATTATCACAGTTTTTGTTTCAATAACTTCTCCATTATCTAAGTACAGTTTCTTAATTTTATCCTTAAGTTCAACTTTTTTTACCTGGCTAGATATAATCTTTGTTCCAACATGTTCTGCTTGTTTTTGCATTTGTTCCATTAGCCAAGGTCCTTGGATAGGATCTTCATAACCAGGATAATTTTCTACATCAGTGGTAATTGTTAATTGTCCACCAGGCTGTAATCCACTAATTAAAATAGGATTTAAATTAGCTCTTGCAGCATAAATAGCAGCGGTATAACCAGCTGGTCCAGATCCAATAATAGATAATTCTTTAATATCAGCCATTAATGGGCCAACTAGTAGGAAAAGTTACATAATTAATTTGCATACATCTTCTTTCAATTTTTATTTCTTTTTTTTCTAAACCATGCCATGTATTTTTACCAGAAGCAAAGAAATATCCCGTATTATGTTTATAAGGAACTGTTTTAACCAACTTCATATTTAAATCGTAAAAATCAGTACCTAATTTTTCAGATTCACCATATGTGTTTATAAAAAGCATCATTGTCATTAATTTTTCTTTAATATCTAAATGAGGTTTTAACCAAAAACCTTTGCGATCAGCTATATATTCAATTCTGATAAAACTATTAGATAAGTCCTTTTGAATTTTTTCCTGAATAGATTTAATAATATCTTTATCCCTTAAATCATTAATTAATTTCATACCATTAGGAAGTAAATCGGAATTATCTTTTTCTAAAAAAACTCGAAGTTTACCATCAAGGTCTTCACCACCAGCATCAGCCGCTCTTGTACCATCAAATGCTCTTGGAGCATCAGATATTTTGATATTTTGTAGCTCGTCAATCAGTTCATTTGAAAGAGGGTTCTCTAGCTCCCAATGAGGGAAGGGGTCTGAGTAAGAATTAATTTTATTAAGTATAGATTCCTTAAGATGCATCTGATCTAAACCATAAATGAGATTCAATCTTATTCAAGATTTTAGTTTTTAATTCTTTGTTATAAGTATTTAAAGACACATTAAAAGTATTAAGGTCGCGAGAGTAAAATTTAGCTAAATTTTTAACAATAATAGAATTATAAAAATTTTGATATCTAGTAGGACAACTTCTGTTTTCAAAGGAATAAACAAAAGTACTTGACTCTGAAAATATAGCTTCAGAGATCATCGATATGGAGTCCCAAGTTACAATATGTAATTTTGCTTTAGATAATAAATCACCATATCCTTTAGGATTAAAAAGGTTACTAAAAAGGATAATACTATCAGATTTAATTACTTCCAATTTTTTCAATAGACCCGAAGGTGTCCTTCTTGAGGGAATGACATTTATTTTATAACTTTTGGAAAGATATGTTATTTCATCTAATATTTTTTTTTGTGTCTTTTCATTAAAACCAAAATATTTATTAGATCCTCCAATTATAAAATTTATTGTATCTTCTGATTTAGCCAACTTATTGTAATTAATATTATGTAAAGCTAGTAAAGTAGATATTGAATTAGATTTATTTAAATTATCGTGCTCAGGGCAAATTATTAAATCAAATAGATTATGCTGTGTTTTTGGATCCTGAATGTGGATATTAAATACTAGACTCTTATATTTTTTTTTTAAAAAAATTGATGCCTTTACACTTTTTTTACCACAACTAATTAATATTGTTTTTTCTTTAATTTTTATTTCTTTAAGATTTGTATATGCAAAATCTCTTGCAGGTATTAATTGAACAGGTAGATTTTTAAAAAAAGATTTAATAGTAATATTGAAATTATTATAGGGGCTGCCAATTAGATTGGCTAATCCTTCGATTTGACTTCTCATACCAGCCACACCTTCGCTGATTGTGATAATCCTTAAATTGGTCAAAAGATCTTATTTAAATCTAACAGATTTTATTTCGTAAGAGGTAACACCTTTTGGTGTCGATACCTCTATATAATCACCCTTTTTTTTACCGATAAGAGCTCTAGCTATAGGGCTTGTGACTGATATTTTTTTTTGCTCTATGTCAGCCTCTACTTCACCAACAAGTTGATATCTTGACTCTTTATTATCATCGAGATTAATAATAGAAACGCTAGCCCCAAATTTTATAACTGTTCCTGATAATTTGGAAACATCTATAATTTCTGCTTGTGCTACAGTGCTTTCTATCTCTGCTACTCTTCCTTCAATGAAGCTTTGTTTCTCTCTGGCAGCATGATATTCTGCATTTTCAGACAAATCCCCATTGCTTCGAGCATCAGCAATAGCCTTTATAATAATAGGGCGCTCTACAGTTTTTAAATGTTTTAATTCATCGAGGAGTTTTTTTTGCCCCTCTTCTGTCATTGGTATTTTTTCCATATTGTATTTCTTAATAAAGTAAGTTGTAGAAATTATTGAATTTTCAAGTAATTATCAAATAAATTATTAATTTAATTTATGATGTTTTTGAATAGCTTTAACTGAAATAGATTGATTTTTATATGAAATAAGTGATTTGGTGAGTATTTTTGCAGCTCTTAAATTAGTGTAATAAGGAACATTTAGATCAACAGAATTCCTTCTAATAGCAAAACTATCTTTGATAGCTTGTTTATTCTCAGTGGTATTGATAACTAAATCAAGTTTATTATCCTTAATGTATTCAACCACATGTGGTGAACCTTCGGCAACTTTATTAATTAATTTTGAGTCAATTCCCCTCTTAGAAAGAAATTCATTTGTTCCTGATGTAGTGAAAATATTAAACTCATTTTTTGATAATAATTTAGCAATATGAGATATCTCCTCTTTATCCTCATCTTTAACTGATATAAATATATTTTTAATATTATTTAGTTTCTGACCTGCACCTATTTGGCTTTTCAAATACGCCATATCAAAGTCATTATCAATACCCATCACTTCTCCTGTACTTTTCATTTCTGGTCCTAAGATAACATCTGTATTAGGAAATTTATTAAAAGCAAATACAGCTTCTTTTATAGCAAAATAAGATAATTCTTCTGGCTTAAACTCAATAAAATCTTTTGATAAAGCCTTTCCTGCAATTAATTCAGCAGCAATTTTAATAAATGGAATTCCAATAGCTTTTGCTAGGAAGGGAATAGTTCTACTGGCTCGAGGATTAGTCTCTAATATAAATATATCATCATCTTTTATAGCATATTGAATATTCATTAAGCCGACTGTTTTCAGCTCTTGAGACAAACTTATGCTAAATTTTTTAATAGAATTTATAATATCTTCACTTAGTGAAAATGGAGGAATACAGCAAGCACTATCTCCAGAATGAATTCCAGCTTCTTCAATATGTTCCATAATTCCAGCAATCATAGTATTGCCATTAATGTCTCTTAAAATATCTACATCTACTTCTTTAGCTTCTTTTAAAAACTCATCTATTAAAATAACATTGTTTTCTAGAGCCCAATAATTTTGATCAATATAGTTTTGAACATCATCCATAGAATTCATCTTTTCCATCATTCTTCCACCTAAGACATAAGAGGGTCTGAGCAAAATAGGAAAATTTAACTTTGAAGATTTAGATACGAGTTCTTTTGTACCCAAAGAAATATCACTTTTAGGCTGTTTTAAACCTACCTTTTCAATTAACTTTTGAAATCTTTCTCTATCTTCAGATATATCTATGGCTTCAAAAGAGGTGCCTAATATCTTATACCCAAATTCTCTTAATTTATCTGCTATTCTTAGAGGAGTTTGCCCACCAAATTGAACTACAACCCCTATAACCTCACCTTTGATATTTTCTTTATCAATAATATTTTTTACATACTCAAAATCTAAAGGTTCAAAATATAATTTATCAGATGTGTCATAATCCGTTGATACTGTCTCTGGATTACAATTAATCATTATTGTTTCATACCCCATTTTTTGAAAGGACTTAACAGCCTGAACACAACAATAATCAAACTCTATCCCTTGACCTATTCTATTAGGGCCTGACCCCAAAATAATAATTTTATCTTTATTGCTAGGCCTTGCCTCACAGCTAAATTCATTAACTTCATTTGCAAAAGTCGAGTAAAGATAGGCTGTCGACGAGTCAAATTCATTTCCACAAGTATCAACTCTTTTGAATACTATCTGAGAATTATTTTTTCTTAATAACTCATAAATTTTTTTAAGATCAATTTTACATAAATTAGCCAAATGAGTATTTGAGAAACCCATTTTTTTAGCTGAAATAAGAAGATCATCAGTAAGATTATCTTGAGACTTAATTACTAACTTTTCTAAATCTATTATTTCTTTAATTTCCCTTAGAAAGAAAATATCAATATGTGTTAAGTTATGTATATCAGAAATTTCAATATTTCTTCTAATTGCTTCGGCTACAAGAATAATTCTATCAGGTCTTTGTGTTTTTAACTCTTCTTTTAAAACATCATCCTTTAAATTTAAAAGTTCATGGGAAAGATCAAATCCATAATTATCAGCTTCAATAGAGTACATGGCTTTTAAAATAGATTCTTTGAAAGTTCTCCCAATAGACATTATTTCACCGACAGATTTCATAGCTGTGTTTAAAAGTCTTGGTGTACCTTGGAATTTTTCAAAATTAAATTTAGGCACTTTAGTAACTATATAGTCAATAACAGGTTCAAAACTAGCTGGAGTGACTTTTGTAATGTCGTTTTGTAATTCATCTAAAGAATATCCTACTGCTAAAAGAGCAGCTATTTTTGCTATTGGAAAACCCGTTGCCTTTGAAGCTAAAGCTGATGAACGACTAACTCTAGGATTCATCTCTATGATTAATATCTTTCCATTTGAAGGGTTAACTGCGAATTGAACATTAGACCCCCCTGTTTCAACACCGATTTTCCTTAAGATAGCTATGCTTTGATTCCTTAATTCTTGATATTCTTTATCAGTAAGAGTTAAAGCGGGAGCAATAGTAATACTATCACCTGTATGCACTCCCATAGGATCTAGATTTTCAATTGAGCATACAATAATTGAGTTATCCAATTTATCTCTAACTACCTCAAACTCAAATTCTTTCCAGCCTATGAGAGATTCTTCAACAAGTGTTTTAGATACAGGACTTAAATCAACCGCATTTTTAACTTTTGAGTAAAATTCTTCTTTAGAGTAGACAATACCACCTCCAGTACCACCAAGAGTGTAAAAAGGCCTTAAAATTAATGGATAGCTTACTTCCGATGACAATTGTTCTAAATCGCTTTTATCGTCAACTATTATGCTAAATGGAGTTTCAAGTCCTATTTCTTTCATAGCTTCAGCAAATAATTCTCTATCTTCTGCTACATCAATTGATCTAGGGCTGGCACCTAATATCTTAATAGTACTTTTTTCAAAATATTTATCTTTATTTAATTCTCTAATTATATTTAAAGCAGTCTGACCTCCCATTGTTGGAAGAATGGCATCAGGTTTTTCTTTTTCGATAATTTTTTTAACTATTTCTTTTTCAATAGGTTCAATATATGTTTTGTCAGCAAATTCAGGGTCTGTCATTATTGTTGCAGGATTAGAATTAATCAAAATTACTTCATACCCCTCACTTTTCAGAGCCTTACATGCTTGACTTCCAGAGTAATCAAATTCACATGCTTGCCCTATAATTATTGGTCCAGAACCAATTACAAGAATTTTTGAAATATCTTTTCTAGCTGGCATTAGACTTTATTAGCTCTATAAATTCGTCAAACAAATATCTACTATCATGAGGTCCGGGGCTAGATTCAGGATGATATTGAACAGAAAATAAAGGTTGAGATTTTGATTTCATTCCATCAACAGTTCCGTCAAATAAGGATCTATGGGTTATTTCTAAGCTATCTGGAAAGTTTTTTTCTGTAACTACAAAGCCATGGTTTTGAGAGGTAATTTCTACTGTATTTTTTTTTAAATTTTTCACAGGGTGATTGCCTCCTCTGTGCCCTTTATTCATTCTTTTTGTGTCAGCATCAAAAGCTAAGCTTAAAATTTGATGTCCAAGACATATTCCAAAGGTAGGAATTCTTTCATTTAATAATTTTTGCAATTCAGGTTTGATATTCTGGTATATTCTCTTTGGGTCACCTGGACCATTACTCAAAAAAAGACCATCTAATTTAAGATTTAAGATTTCATCAGCATTGAAATTCATATCATATTCATGTAAATCACAATTTCTTAACTTAAAATTATTTTTAATGTTATCTTTTGCACCAAAATTTAAAAAACCAATTGAAAGTTGATTCTTATGCTTACCAACTTTTGATAAATTTAACTCTTTAGTAAATTCTTTAATGACATCGTTCTGTTCAAGTGTAAGAGAGCTATCAATTAGACTTATAATTTTATCTAAACCATTCTTATCATAAAACTCTTCGGTACAAATCATGACATTTTTAGGACCATATTCTCTTATAACTTTTGTTAAAGCTCTTGTGTCTATATCAAAGAAGCCACAGGAATTTTGATCAAGAAGCCATTTTGAAAAGTTGTCTGTTGATCTCCAATTCGATGATAAGCTAATAATTTCATTAGATATCATCCCAGATGCCTGAACTTTCCAAGATTCAAAGTCTTCCTCATTACTGCCAACAATACCAATTAAAGGAAATGTAAAATTGATAAATTGAGATTTATAAGAGGGATCAGTGAGGATCTCTTGATACCCAGTCATGCTAGTGTTAAAGCAAATTTCAGCTATTTTATATGAGTCTTTTGATAAGAACTTACCTTTAAAAATAAAATCTTTATTATAAATTAAATAACCGTTTTGATAATTTTTGTTATTTTGATTATCTAATACGGACATATTAAATCTTGTGTATTAGTATATTATTAGGAAGGAATTTCAAATGAGTTTGGCAGAAAAAATACAAGAGGACGTAAAAAGCGCTTTAAAAGGCGGGGATAAGAAAAAACTTTCCATTTCTAGATACCTGTCTTCAGAGTTAAAAAATTATTTAATAAAAGAGAATCTAGACAGAGAACTTTCAAGAATATCTGATGATAATTTTTATAAGATTGTCAAAACACAGGTTAAACAAAAAAGAGAATCATTGGAATTTGCTGAAAAAGTAGGTGACTCAGTAAAGGTCGATGATTTGAACTATGATATTGATTATTTAAATAGTTTCCTCCCAAAGCTAATGAGTGAAAAAGAAACTCATCAAATTATTGTGGATATAATAAATAAAAATAAATTTTTATCTAGAGACTTTGGAAGAATTATGGGAATACTTAAAAAGGACTACAATAATAAAATAGATTTAAATTCAGCCTCAAAGCTAGTCAAAGATATTTTTAATGAATGAGTGACGATAACATCAAAGAAGTAATTAATCGAACTTCAATAGTAGAAATAATTAATTCAACAGTACCTCTGAAGAAAAAAGGAAGCAATCATTTTGGCTTGAGTCCTTTTAAAAAGGAAAAAACACCATCATTTTCTGTTAATGAAGAAAAAAAGATTTTTCATTGTTTCAGTACGGGGGAACACGGAAATGTGATTGATTTTTTAATAAAGGTTAAAGGCTATAGTTTTAAAGATGCTCTTTACGAACTAGCAAATAAAGCAGGTGTAGAGCTGAGCTTTAAATCATCAAAATTAAATAATATCATATATGAAATTAACAATTTTGCCTCTGAGCTATTTCATAAAAATCTATATGAGTCTAAATCTCATTTTAAATATTTAAAAGAAAATAGAGGATTTAACGAAAAAACAATTGTGGAGTTTAAGCTTGGATCTACCTCAAACTTTCATAATTTACAAAAAAAATTATTAGATCAATTTGAACTAAAAGATCTAGTTGTTTCAGGAATTTTTAATAAAAATCAAAATTCTAAATTATTTTTTATGAATAGAATAATGGTTCCTATTATCAATTTACAAAATAAAACCTTAGGTTTTGGAGCCAGGGTGATTGATGAGAGTCTACCTAAGTATATAAATAGCTCCGAAACAAAAGTTTTTAAAAAAAAACAAATTCTTTTTAATGAGAGAATTCTTAACAAACATTCAAATAACAAAATTATTTTAGTAGAAGGGTATTTTGATGTTATAAAATTATATCAAAATAATTTTGTTAATTGTATAGCCCCACTAGGTACTGCAATAAATCATGATAGATTAATTGAGTTAACAAAAAAAGGTTTTGAAATTATTGTATGTCTGGATGGCGATTTAGCTGGAAGAAATGCAACTATCAGATTAATGAATAATTTGCTTTCTTCAGAAAGTTTTGAATTAGGTATAAAATTTGTTTTACTGCCTAAGAATTTTGATCCAGACCAGCTTATAACCTCTAATCTTCAGGACAAACTTTTAAATCTAATAGATAATCCACTTAATATTGAACAATTAATTGAAAGATACTTAGATAAGTACATTTCCAGTCAAGACATCAATGATCAGTTTAAAGGTTCAAAAATTCTCAAAAGTTTATTAAAAACAATTGCTAACAAAGATTTGAAAAATATTTTAAATAACTATTTTAAAAAAAATAATCGAAATATCACAAATAAAAAAATACAAGTTAATCAAATTGATTTTAAAAATGATTTAAGATCAAAATTTTCTGCTGCTCTAATGATTTTTTATATAGAAAATCCAGATAAGAGAGAAAATACCTTTGATATGATTGCTTCAGCTAAGTTTGAAGGCAGATTTAGAGAAATCAGAGACCAAATCATTAAAAAAACCCTTTTTAAATCAACAGCTTCAGATATTTATGATGTTTTAGACTCTAAAGGATTGAATTTTACAAAAAATTTACTATTTTCTAATGAAGTTCGAAGACTATGCAGATTTGCATCATCTAACTTTAAAGGCGACCCATTTACTGAATTTGAAAAAACAATTAACTTTATTAATAATTAACTAAAAATGCCAAAAAAAAAAGAAACTATTCTAAAAAAAAAAGTACTTAATAAAAAAATTGTTTTTAAAAAGACTTCTGCGGGGAAAAAAGTAGCCAAAAGTCAAAAAGCAACTAATTCCAAGAGCAAGGCATCCCCTAAAAATCCAATAGATTTTCTTCAAGTTGAAAATGAAAATCAACTTAAGTCACTTATTGTCAAAGAATTCGACAAAGAGTTGGCAACTAAAGCTGATAATTTTATAAAATCCTATTCAAAAATAGATGATTCAATAATAACTATTAATGATTTTTTAAATTATATCGAAAATTTGGATGAGGACCTGTTTAAACTGTTTAAAGCCTACTCTAGTTCTTCAGAAAATGATGGAATATCAAGTGAAGAAAAAGAAGAGGAAGAAAAATCTACAGGAGTTAAAAGTGATGATCCAGTTAGAATGTATCTTAAGGAGATGGGAAATGTAGAACTTCTATCTAGGGAGGGTGAAATTGCCATAGCAAAAAGAATAGAATCTGGATTAGATAAAATGATGAATTCTATTTTGGAGTGCCCCGCTTCCATCCATATATTACAAAAATGGATAACTCAGGTTAAACAAAACGAAATTAATTTAAGAGAAATTGTTGATTTTGATGAATATTTTAATGAAGAAAATGATCCTTACTCCAATTCATCTAAAAGAAAAGAAATACAAAAAATCATTAGCGATAAGAAAAAAGCTCTTTTAAAAGAAAAGCAACAATTAATGAAAGATCAAGGCATTCAAGTTGATAAAGAAAAACTTGAAGAGGCCTCAAATGATTCTGAAATAGAGAACGAAAGCTTTTCAATATCCATAATTGAAGAGTTTTATAAACCTGAAATTTTAAAAAAATTAGATAGAGTCTTAGTTCTTTCAGAAAATATTACCAAAATTAAAAAGAATAAAAATATTACTAAAATCTCAGACTCTAAAACTTTAAAAGATTTAAAAAAGTATCAAGACGAAATTCTTCATTATTTCAATGAAATTAAAATTAAACCTTATAAACTAGAAGAAATAATCATTCATCTATACTCAATTAATAAGGAAATACAGTCCAAAGAAGTATTTATTCTAACTTTGGTTACACAGAACAAAGTTTCAAGAGATATTTTTTTAAAATATCATAGCTTGAAGGATACCTTCACTCTTTATCAGAAACATATGTGTTCTTCTGATGAATCATTCAAAGTTGTATTCCAAAAAAATAATGAAAAGATAAAAACTATATACAAAGATATTTTAAGTCTTTCCAAGATTGCAAATCAAAATACCATTGAGTTTAAAGAAAAAGTTAGAGAAATTCAGTCTGGGCAACGCACTGCTAATCAGGCTAAAAAGGAAATGATTGAAGCAAATCTTAGATTAGTTATCTCTATTGCAAAAAAATATACTAATAGAGGTCTTCAATTTTTAGATTTAATTCAAGAAGGAAATATTGGATTGATGAAAGCTGTTGATAAATTTGAATATCGCAGAGGTTATAAATTTTCTACTTATGCCACATGGTGGATCAGACAAGCAATCACAAGATCAATTGCCGATCAAGCAAGAACAATAAGAATTCCAGTTCATATGATTGAAACTATTAATAAGATAGTGAGATCTAGTAGACAGTTAATTTTAGAGCTAGGAAGAGAACCAACACCAGAAGAACTATCCGCTAGGTTAAAAATGCCAATTGAAAAAGTAAGAAAAGTTTTAAAAATTGCTAAAGAGCCTGTAAGTTTAGAAACACCAATCGGTGATGATGATGACAGTTTTTTAGGAGATTTTATTGAAGATAAAAACGCAGTAATTCCTGAAGATGCAGTTATGCAACTTAACTTAAGAGAGACTACTACTAAGATATTATCAACTTTAACCCCTCGTGAAGAAAGAGTTTTAAGAATGAGATTTGGAATAGGGATGTCTTCCGATCACACCTTAGAGGAAGTAGGCCAACAGTTCAGTGTCACTAGAGAAAGAATTAGACAAATAGAAGCTAAAGCTCTCAGAAAATTAAAACATCCAATTAGATCTAAAAAACTTAAATCCTTCATGGACTCTTAATATAATCTTTTATATTTAATACTTTGTTTTTTCTTTATTAGATATATTAGTATTATTCTCTAATCAAAGGGCCTGTAGTTTCGTTGGTTAGAACGCGTTGCTCATAACTTTAAAGCTTAAATCTAAAGGCATTATCAACGTTAATTACATACTATTATATCATAAGTGGCGACAAAACTAGCGACAAAAAACAATATCGTCCACCACCTATAAGCCACCAGTAGAGGTGTTACAAATTTGAATCCATTAACCCTATTTTTTTACACATACAGAATATTTTATTTTCACAAACAATGTGGCACGAAAGTTTTTTTATATAGCTAAAACGATTCCAAGCTTCTTTTAAACACTATGTTTAAGTTAGGGAAAACATACGTGTGGCCATACTAATGACTCCACACTACCCAGATATTTACTTATCTATCCAATAAAGGTAAAAAGATCTTTAATAAAAAAAAAAGTTACTTATAGTAAATAAAAATTATTTTTTTAAAACTTATGAAATTTATTGAGTCAATTAAAACTTGTGCAATTAAATATAAAACTTTTGAAGGTAGATCATCTCGATCAGAATATTTTAACTTTGTTTTATTTATAATAATTTTATCAATTGTTTGTGGGTTTATTGACAGGATTATTCTTGGTGTAAGCTATTGGGAATATTCAGGTTATGGACCTATGACATTTATGTATTCTATAGCTGCAATTCCTGGCTTTGCAGCTGCCGTTAGAAGGTTACATGATGTTAATAAATCTGGTCTATGGTTATTTTTATTAATAACAATTATTGGGGCCATAATGATCTTATATTGGTATTGTAAAAAGGGTGATGAAGGAGATAATAAATTTGGCCCTAATCCTCTTAAGCAATAAAACTTAAAAATTTACCCTAATTTCTCATATTGTTCATTATTATTTACAACGAAATTCTTTTTTAATTTCAAGCCAATGAAAGTTCCAACGATCTCTAGGTATTGAGTAAATTCTTAATTACTTTTTCATATTGTGGGCCCATGCCATTTAGGATTATCTATCAACAAATGACTTGGATAACCGTTGGCCAACATATCCGGGCATAACTTGCCATTTACTTTTTCTTTTTCTAATATACATTCCTTAAATCTTTCTTTGTGATAATGACGCCCAAATTGGTGACAAAGTTCAAGGAGGGATTAATTAATGAGCAGGGGCCTGTAGTTCAGTTGGTTAGAACGCGGTGCTCATAACGCCGTTGTCGCAGGTTCGAGTCCTGCCGGGCCCACCAAATTTTATATTTTTTCCAACTCTTTTATTAAAATATCAAGACTTCCTCTACTTTTTCTTAAAATTTTAGTAAATTCTGATTTTTTTGTAACAAAATAAGATGTATTCTCAACAATAATATCCAAAATTTTGTATGAATCTTTTATTTTGGCAACTTTCCAGTAAAGACTAACCGATGAAGTTCTATCCGATATATCCGAGTTGATGATGTAAACCCCATCTTTTACATCTATATCTTTTAGTATAATTTCGCCTGATGTACTAGTGTTTGCAAGGTTGTATATAGTTTTTGTTAAATAGGCCTTAAATGTGTTTTCATACCTTAATAAAGTCTCTTTATCGTTCTTTTCAATAATTTTTTCATTTAGAAGGCCATAAGCAATGCTCTTTAAAGCAAAGTTAGTTTCAACAAATGCTTTATATTTTTCATAATTTTGGTGTTTTTCAACATCAGCGTTATTCATAATTTCTAAAAACTCTTTTGATTCTTGATTAAACCAGTTAGTTATTTCTATGTCTTCGGCATAAGAGTAGTTTATAAAAATGAATAATAATAATGTTAATATTTTAAACACAGATTTATTATAAAGAATTATTTAATGATTATTCAATATAAATTTTTGGCGTGGGAAGGTTCTGTACGAAGTCTTCTTCGATTTGAGAATTTCTATTTTGATAATATATTGATTTAATCATTTCGTATTTGTCAGTTGATACTTCTCTTATTTGGTCTACTTCCTCATCTAACTCGGCCCTTGAATTTAAACCACTTCCTATGGATACATAACTCCTATTTGGAACACTATTCGATATAGGGTCAACTAAAAATTCAACAACATTTCCACTTAAATCTCTAAAATTACTTGGACCTATTATTGGTACTACAATGTAAGGGCCACTAGAAACACCACTTTTTGCTAAAGTTAATCCAATATCAGTTTCATTTTCAGCCATG
The DNA here is from genome assembly GCA_902515765.1 of uncultured Alphaproteobacteria bacterium. Classification (GTDB taxonomy): domain Bacteria; phylum Pseudomonadota; class Alphaproteobacteria; order HIMB59; family HIMB59; genus HIMB59. The sequence continues at coordinate 18,914 of CABXVZ010000015.1, forward strand.
CCTATTCTAGATGCAAGATCAAATGTGCCGAGGGAAGTAATGGTATTAATAGAAAACCTCCCAACTGAATTAACAGATTTCATAAACTCTCCCTGAAATACAAAGGATATAACCCTTATAGGTTCTTTTAGATTGCTAAAAAAATTTGAAACACCTTTTTCAACAGGATCGGGAGCAATAAATTTATATGTTTTTATAACAGGTCTTATAGCAATATCGTCTATGAAAAAGTTAAAATCTAATATTGCACGATTTATTGGTTCTAATGGATCATAAATCTCATCATAGCTGACACTTGACTCTATCGGTATTTCATCTGAATTGGCAAAACTTACATAAGGAACAAATAATAAGATTTGCAAAAGTAATACTTTAAATAGATTTTTCATTACGTAAAATTGTGATTCTAATTATAACAATCAATTTATGGATCTTCATTTATTAAATAAAGAACAAAAAATAGCTGTTGAGCATCAAAATGGACCTTTATTAGTTCTGTCAGGTGCGGGAACTGGAAAAACAAGAGTTTTGACATCTAGATTTGTTTACATAGTCAAAAATCTCAATATAGATTTCCATAAAATAATAGCTGTGACATTCACTAATAAGGCTGCCAACGAAATAAAAGAAAGAGTAAATAAAGAATTACAACATAATATAGATTCTCCATGGATTGGAACTTTTCATTCTATTTTTGCTAAATTTCTTCGAAAACATTCGCAGCTTGTAAAACTAAAATATAATTTCAATATACTTGATACTGATGATCAAAAAAAACTTTTAAAACAAGTAATCGATTTTTGTAAGATTGATAATGATGTTAATGAAAGTATTTATCTTAATGAAATTCAAAATTTAAAGGATCAAAAAATTCTTTCAAATGAAAAATCAAAAATTTCAAAGTTTTCATCAATTGAGGGCATAAGTGATGTGTATAAATTATATCAAGAAAGATTATTAGAAATAAACAGTGTCGATTTTGGTGATATTTTACTTCATAGTTACCAGATACTCTCTAATAATGAGGAATTAAGAAATACCTATTTATCTTATATTGACCATATTCTTATTGATGAGTTTCAAGATACAAATTTAATACAATATGATTTAATTAAGCTGCTTTTAAATAAAAAAAGAAACTTATTCTGTGTTGGTGATGATGATCAATCTATTTATGCATGGAGAGGGGCGAAGATAGAAAATATTATTAACTTCCCCAAAGAATTTGATTGTCCTGTTGTTCGTTTAACAAAAAATTATAGATCTAATAGTGCTATTCTTGAAGCTGCATCAAGTATTATTAGTAATAATAAAAATAGATTAGGAAAAGAACTAATTAGTTTTAATAATAAAATTCCTGATCAAAAAATAAGTGTGAAATCTTTTTATTCACAAGAAGAAGAGTCTTTATGGGTAGCTGAAAGTGTATCAAGAAAATTTAATGAAAATAATTCTTTCGGAGTGTTAGTAAGATTAACAGCTCAAATGAGAAGTATTGAAGATAAATTCATCAAATTTGCTTTACCTTACGAGATAGTTGGAGGCCCTCGTTTTTTTGAGAGAAAAGAAATAAAAGATGTTCTTTCATATCTAAAATTAGCTAATAGTAAGCAAGATGATCTCGCTTTTGAAAGAATTATTAACCTACCTAGAAGAGGCATAGGAGATCAATCACTAAAAATTATAATCGATAATGCTAGATCAAATAGAATTTCTTTTTTACAGAGTTTAGAAGAATTAATTAATGCAAATAGATTAGCACCTTCTTTGATCTCTAAAACTCAACCTTTTTTAGATATTATAAAAAAAACAAAAGATTTAATAAACAAAACCTCATTAGAGGATTTAGGTATCTTTGTTATTGAAGAATCTGGATATTTAAAAATGTTAGAGAATGAAAAAAATAAATTAAAAAAAATAGAGAATGAATCTAGAATAGATAACTTAAAAGAGCTAGTTAATGCTCTTGCTGAATTTGAAAATTTGAATGAATTTCTTGAACATGTTGGATTAGTAAATGAAAATCAAAAAAAAATTCGTGGAAATTCAATTAAATTAATGACACTTCATGCTGCTAAAGGTTTAGAATTCGATCATGTTTATTTACCTGGATGGGAAGAGGGAGTATTCCCTAGCTCTAGGGCTCTAGAGCAAAATACTTCAAAATCATTAGAAGAAGAAAGAAGGCTTGCATATGTAGGAATAACAAGAGCTAAGTATGATTTAAATTTTAGCTATGCCTCTTCTAGATTTACATATGGTATTAACAATTACTCTTTACCATCAAGGTTTTTGAGTGAAATTAATAATATTGAAATAGAAAGTAACAACTTAATCAATAATCAAAGTTCAAAAATTAAAAATAAAATATCAATATCAAATAGCACTGCTTTAACTCCTGGAAAAAAAAGGATGATGGAATTTTTGAATAAACATAAAAAATGAATAAAAAAATTAACTTAATTCAAAAATTTCTAATTAAAAATAATTTAAGTTTCTATCTTGTTACAAATAGTGATATTCACCTTAATGAAAGTCCTAATTTAGAA
>CABXVZ010000016.1 GCA_902515765.1 uncultured Alphaproteobacteria bacterium
GAAATGCATAATTTTACAAACGCCAAAGAATATGCTGATAAAGTAATTGAAATCAGGGGAGGAATTAATTCAAAAGAATTTTTAAAATACACTGATTTTATTAATGTTTATGCTGATATACTTTTGGCAAAAAAAGATATTTCTACTTTTGTTAACTTTAGTCAAATTATATTAGACAAAGAAGTTTTCATCTCTGAAATATTTATAAAATTATTAAAACAAGAACCAACAAAAATAAAGGCAACTTATACAACTGTAATAGAAAACGTAATCAATAACCCAAGTCAGTTTGATAACAATGTCGAAAGAAATGCGCAGCTAGCATCAGCAAATATTTGCCTAGCTGAATATCACAAATCTAACAGACAAATATCAGAAAAATATTTTATTGCAGCAAATGAATATATTTCAAACATGCAAAGAACGCCTATTTATGCAAGGCAACAAATGTATATTAATTTAGTTGATTATTTTTCCAAATTTAAAGAAAGTTTAATAACTAATAAGATAGACCCTGATAAAGGAAAAGGTGTTATTTTTATAATAGGGATGCCTCGTTCTGGCACTACTTTAACTGAGTCTATATTATCCACTGCAAACGAAACTGTTGCCGGTGGTGAAAAAGTTTTTTTTACAAATAATTTGTGGACAATTTTTTCAGATTTAAAAGCTGATCAACCTCTTAATCCTAAATTTATTGAAGAATTAGGAGATAGATATTTGGATACTATTGAACTGCACCGTAACGGCGCATCAAATTTTATTGACAAAATGCCAGCAAACTTTTTATTTTACAAATTTATAAAATTAGCTCTTCCAGGGTCTAAATTTATTCACACACACCGTAATCCTTGGGATAATGCTATTTCTTTATTCAAAGCAAATTACCAGGATACAATAATTTATGCTTCTAGTTTCTTTGCAATAGCAACCGAATATTCAAACTATTCCTATTTAATGAAATTCTGGGGAAAAATATCGAAAGATCCCTTTTTGGATATGCCTTATGAAGAAATTGTTTCAAATACAGATATTTCCATTAAAAAATTATGGGATTATTGTGGACTTAAGGGGGAATTCTCTTTTGACAAAAGAAAGTCTCATTATGCTAATACAGCCAGCCAACAACAAGTTTCGAAAGACATTTACAAGACTTCATTAAAAAAAGAAGAATTTACAGAGTTCAGAGATCAATTTTATGATGATTTGGCTCAACAAGATGTTTTTTGGGAAAAACAAAGAAATATTAAGCTTTAAAGTGTTGCAAAAAAGCAACATATTGTATCGAAAATTATAAAATAAGAGAAATTTAGTTCATTTTTTCAACATTTCTTTAAATTTAGTTCAGTTTTAATTAAAACTAAAAACTAAACTAATAATTAAGAAAGGAATAATTATTATGAAAAAACTAACTTTAGCAATCTCTGCTATTGCTGCAGCATTTGGTGCTGCAACTGCTCAAGCAGACGTAAGCGTATCTGGATCAGGTAGCGCAGCGTACATTGCACCTGCAGGTTCAGGTGACTCAAAGCTTAATGTTGGCCAGTTCGTTTCATTCGGACTTTCAACAACTACTGCTTCTGGTATGACAGTTTCTGGTGGTATGGGCTTATCAAATACTATCACAACTGATGCCGGTCAAGCCGTATCAGGTGGTCAAACACTTACATTCGCAACTGGTGGTGCAACAATTACTGTTGGTGACGTAACTGGAGATGATACTCCTGGTTCTGTTGGTGGAGTTGTTGGCGGTCAAGTTGGTGACAACGGTGGACTAAACTCCGATGTTGCAACTGGATTTGTAGATGACGATGGTCTTGGTGTTGCTTTCTCAACAGCAGTAGGTGCTTCAACACTAAACATTACTTATGTTGCAAACGATGACACTAATACTTTAGGTGCAATCAATGCTGCTGCATCAAATGCGATGACTGCTGCTAGCATCACTGTGCCAATGGGTGCATACACGATTTCAGCTGGTATAGCTGATAGTGATACTGGTGAGTCTTCATCAGGTGCAAGTGTATCTACTGCTATTGGTGGTGGTACATTAGTTGTTGGTTACTCACAACAGACTCTTGATACGTCTGAGAAATCAACTGCTGCGTCATACGCTCTTTCATCAACTGATGGCTCAAACACTACATACACAACAACTGCTGCAACAAACGGCGACTTAGATGTTGACGGTGATTCAACTGTTATGGGTGCTACATACACAATGTCTTTAGATGCTGATACAACTATCGCAGTTGGTATCCAAAACGCTAAAGATGCTGACAGTGACTCAACTTCACAGTTTGATGCTTCAGTTTCAAGAGCATTAGGCGGAGGTGCATCAGTATTCTTAGATATTAGAAATCTATCAGGTGACGCTACACAGGACGGTTCTGCTGTTGCTGTGGGTACATCAGTATCATTCTAATCTAATTATAATTAACAATCTAAACCAGGAGGGCTATTGCCCCCCTGGTTTTTTTTTGCCTTGTATAAAAATTACAAATTCAATAATATTCCCAACATATATGAAAATCTTAATAACGTTTCTTGCCTTTATTTTGCTTCAGTCTTGTAGTAGTGGTCCCTTAGGTGGCGATATTCAAAAAAATTTAGCAGAAACTGATAAAATATATGGAAAATGTAATAATCCTAATCGCCAGTTTACCTATATTACAAAAAAAATATGTGAGGACCAAGTAAGGGCAGCTGGCCCTGATGGAGTTGTGGGAGACCCTATAAACTTAACTGAGATCTTTAGTGGTTTTGGTGGTAATGGAAAAGTTGTTTATGCTGGATCAAGTTCAAACGAGTTTTTATGGAATGGTGCTCTAGAAACTTTAAAAGAATTCCCCCTAAAAACAGTGGACTCCCAAGGTGGTTTTATTTCAACAGAATGGGTTTTCAAAGAAACCAATCCTAACCAAAGATGCTTGATCAAAGTTAATATTACTTCACGAGAGTTAATGAGTAATGGGGTAAACACGAAGATAATCTGCCAAAGAAAAGAGAGTGACGAGTGGTACTCAAGCAACGAGCTTTTCGTTGAAGAAGAAAAGAATTTGACACTTAAAATATTAGAAAAAGCCAGCCAGCTTTCTAGCGTAGATTCATTATCTTAAAATCTTAAATGAAATCGAAGACATATATTCTAGAAATGTTTCCTTATCCCTCAGGCAATATTCATATGGGCCATGTAAGAAATTATGTTATTGGTGATATTTCTGCACGATATCACAAGTTAAAAGGAGATGAGGTTGTTCATCCAATGGGGTGGGATGCTTTTGGGCTTCCTGCAGAAAATGCAGCAATACAATTTGATACACACCCGCAGGATTGGACTTTGAAAAATATCGAAAGTATGAAAAGCCAATTACAGAAACTAGATTTAGATTTGGATTGGGATAGAGAATTAGCTACCTGTAACGAAGATTATTATCGCCACCAACAAGAACTTTTTGTGGATTTATTCAATGCCGGTCTAGCTTATAAGAAAGATGCTCTTGTAAATTGGGATCCTGTCGATCAAACAGTATTGGCAAATGAACAAGTTATAGACGGTAAAGGATGGAGAACCGGTGCACCCGTTGAAAAGAAGGTTTTGTCACAATGGTTCTTTAAAATTACAGATTATGCGGAGGAATTACTCAATGACTTAGATGGCTTATCACTTTGGCCAGAGAAAGTGAAAACAATGCAACGCAACTGGATTGGTAAATCAACAGGTGCTGAAATCAATTTTTCAATTATTGGGGCTGGCAACAGTCTAAATATATTCACCACGAGACCAGACACTATTTATGGAGCAACATTTATAGCACTTTCAGTTAATCATAAAATAGTTAATCAATTGCTATCGCAAGATGAGATTAAAAAAATCAAAAGTGATTTTGATAAAATTATAGATGAAAAAGATAAGAGGGGCATTCCTCTTAAAATAAAGTGTAAGCATCCGTTATTAGATAAAGAGTTGCCTGTTTACATAGCAAATTTTGTATTAGATAATTATGGTGAGGGTGCAATTTTTGGCTGTCCAGCACATGACGATCGAGATTATGACTTTGCTCAAAAGTATTCCATACCTATAATTAAAGTTATTGAATGTGATGATAAAGAGCTACCTTTTTCTGGCGATGGGATTGTCATAAACTCTCCAATACTTGATGGCCTCTCCAAAAATGATGCAATTAATAAAATAATTAATTATTTTGAAAAAAATAAAATTGGTAAGAAATCAATAAATTATAAACTTAGAGATTGGGGGGTTTCACGTCAAAGGTATTGGGGATGCCCGATACCAGTTATTTATTATGATGATGGTTCTTATAGAGTATTAGATAAATCAGAGCTGCCAGTTGTCTTACCTTATGACGTAAATTTAAACGGAAAGGGAAATGCATTATTGGGTCATGAAAATTGGCGAAAATTAATATGCCCCAAAACTAATCAGACTGCTTATAGAGAGACAGATACATTGGATACATTTGTAGACTCATCATGGTACTATATTCGCTTTTTAAATAATAAAAATAATAAGCCTTTCGATATCAATGATGTAAATAGATTTTTACCAGTAGACAAATATATAGGTGGGATAGAGCATGCAATACTGCACCTTTTATATTCTAGATTCTTTATGAAAGCACTAAGAGACATTTATAAATTAAATGTAAGCGAACCGTTTAAACAACTTTTTACACAAGGAATGATTACTCATAAAACATACAAAAATGACACTGATTGGGTTATGCCAAGAGATGTTGCAATCAAGGAGGGAAATTTAATTGATATTAGATCACAAGCATTGGTGACTGAGGGGCCATCAGAAAAAATGTCTAAGTCAAAAAAAAATGTCGTGGAGCCTGATGAAATTCTTGATAATTATGGTATTGATGCAACTCGCATTTTTATGATTTCTGACTCTCCTCCTGACAGAGAATTAGAATGGACTGACGAAGGTATTCAAAGCTCAAAAAATATTATTAATAGAATAGAAAGATATTTTCAAAACAGACAAACTACCATTAACGATGAAACAATAAAAAATGTTGAAAAATATGTATTTGAGATAGAAAAAAATATTTTAAACTTCTCTCTAAATAAATGTGTTGCTAATATTTATACTTTGTTTAACAAGCTTGAGAAGTCCAAGGTTTATTTAGGTGAGAATAAAATTAGTGAGAAAATATTAATTTGTTTGTTCCCGATTTTACCACGTTTATCATCTAAAATTTATGAAAATCTATTCCATAAAGAAATTGTGACAACCACATGGCCAGATGTTGACAAAAATTTACTCTTAGAAAATAAATTAGAACTCCCAATTCAAATAAATGGTAAATTCTCCTCTACTATTTCAACTAAAAAGGGATATAAAGAAGATAATTTACTTAAAGCTGTGTATGAATTAGATAAAGTTAAAAATAGGCTTTCAAATAAAAAAATTAGAAAAGTAATTAATGTACAAGATAAAATTATTAATATCATTACTGATTAGTCTTGTACTTTTATCTTGTACTAACATAAATGCTCCAAAAAATAATGCTAAATTTTATCTTGGTTACATAGGTGGGGAATTTGATGCCTTATTATTATACAATTTCATGGATGCGCATTTAAGGAGTTTTAATATGTTGGATATAAATTCTAAATTTGAAATTAGAAGTAGCATTGAACATTCAACCGGGGTTTATGTGACAAACATTGATAATACCTCTGATAGAGAGTCCATTACTAGTGAACTTGTCCTAAAAATATATGATAAAAAATTAAATTGCACTGTTTATGAATACAATAATAAAATCAATCAGTTTTATATATATGCTTCTGGTGAAAAATTTATAAGCAACACAACAGCCCTAAATAAAATAAAAAGTGAAAACACAGAGGAACTCGTAAAAAGTTTTATAAACACATTGATTTATGAAAATATTGAGTGCGTGGCCAAAAAGAAATAAATTAAAATGGATCGAAAACTAAATTTTTATTTTAAGAAAAAGTAGATTTGGAAAAAAGTAGAAATAATATTGAAAAAATAGATTTTTTTTTTCAACAGAAAGAAAATAAAGCTTTAATTGTAAATCAAGTTAATGAAGAAATAGGTTCGTTTTATTTACTATTAGTAAGATATTTTGCTAAATTAAATAATACTAAGTTGAATTTTAACCAAAAAATGGATGTGGGTAATGATTCTATAAGTCTATTTGGAGATGAAGAATTAGACATTTTTGCCTCAACTAGCAAAACTAGTTTAGATAAAATTATAGGAAATAATAAAAAAAAAATTATTTTTACGGACTATAAAGCATTTAAAAAATACCAAAGACTTATGGGGTGTATTAATGGGTATAATTATATATCTGATATTAAATATTATTTGGAAAAGATCTTGAATATTAGAGAAAGTGAATTAATTAGTTTTTGTCAATCAACACCAAGCCTAACTTATTCTGAAACTTCAAAATTTCTAATTAATAAAGAAAATTACTCAAAAGAAACAGGCATATTTGAAACAACCAATTTTATTGTGAAAATTAGAAAAGCTATATTCGATAGTAAAAGCTCTGGGGATATTAGAAAATCTTTTTTGAACTTAAAAGAAGAAGTGAAATATAAAAAATTTAATTTTTTAGCTTATTAATTAAGAAATTATATTGCTCTAAGTTTTCATAGAATATCTTTATGTTGCCCTGTCCCTTTTTGTTATAAGTAATTTTAGTTTTAAAACCTATTGTATTACTTAAGTTTATTTCTTCTTGAACTAGATTGTGATCATATGATGGTTTTTGTGTCTTATTTGTTTCTAGGTCTCTAACTGATATCTTTCCTTTAGCAATTAAGGCTAATGTTTTTTCATCGAAATCCACTGGTTTTTTTCCTACTAGAGCTCTTGCATGACCCATTGTTATAATTCCGAGATTTAAAAGATTAAAGAAGTAATCATCTAATGTTAAGATCCTTAATAGATTGGTTATATGAGATCTGCTCTTTCCAACTATCTGTGAGAGACTTTCGTGTGTGTAATTATTCTTGTCTATTAGTCTTTGGTATGCAAGAGCTTCTTCAGATATTTTAAGATCTTCCCTTTGGATGTTTTCAATTAATGATATTTCATCTTTATCAAGATCTTCAGGCAATAAAAGAGAAGGTAATATTTTAAGCTCGGCTTTTTGAGCTGCTCTCCACCTTCTTTCGCCAGCAACCAAAGTATATGTATCGTTGTCTCCTTTGCTTAAAATTAATGGTTGAATTAGGCCATTTTTCTTAATTGACTGAGCTAATTCATTAATCTTTTCTTGATTAAATTCTTTTCTAGGCTGCTCTTCGTCTCTAAATATTTTTTCAAGAGGTATGAGTAGAAGGCCCTTGTCCTCTTTGACATTTCTTTTTAAATCCTCCTTGTTGCCAAGAAGAGAGGAAAGTCCCTTTCCTAATTTTTTATTGATTGCCATCGTTTACACTCCTTTCTAAGAATTCTTTTGCTAAGGCAATGTAGGCTTGGGAGCCCGCACATTTCAAATCATATATAATAGCAGGGAGTCCATGACTTGGGGCTTCAGACAGGGTAACATTTCTTGGAACATTAAACTTATAAACATTCATCTCAAAATATTCTCTAGCTTCTTTTTCTATTAAAGATGAAAGTGAATTTCTTTTATCATACATTGTTAAAATAATTCCATTAAGTTTTAAGTTTGAGTTTAAATTTGATTTTACTATCTCAATGGTCTTAATTAACTTTGATAGTCCTTCAAGAGCAAAAAATTCACATTGTACCGGTATTAATACCTCATCACTAGCCGTTAGTGAACTGATAGTTAAAAGACCTAGTGTTGGGGGTGTATCAATAAATATATAATCATAATTGTTTTTTATTTCTTCGATATATTGCTTTAATAAATAATTCCTATTTTCATCATCAGCTAACTCATATTCTGCTGCTGCAAGATCTTCACAAGCAGCAATAACATCTAACTTTGGTATGTGAGAACTTTGTATTGCATTATTTATTTGAATTTCATTGCTAAAAACTTTGTAAATAGATTTACCAGCATCATAGGCATTAAAGGACATTGAGGAGTTATACTGAGGGTCCATATCTATCACTAAAACTTTCTTATCTATAGAGGCTAATGCAGTTGCAAGGTTAACAACAGTAGTTGTTTTACCAACACCCCCTTTTTGATTAGCTATTGTAATAATCATTTAATTCCCATGACTATAATTTTTGATTGAACAGAAGTAATGCTTGAATATGTCTGCCAAAAATATTTTTGGGCATTGATAGTTTCTAGTTCAGTTAAATAAGACTTACCTTTGAGTAATATAAATTTTGTTTTTTTACTTATTAGTTTTTTTGTTGATGAAATAATCTTTTCTATAGGGGCAAAGGCGCGTGCTGTAATGTAATCGATACTCATGTTAGATAAGTCGGCAATAGATATGTTGTGAACATGATAGTTTAAGTTAAGTCGCAATTTGCAATTCTCTAGAAACACTGATTTTTTTGGAGATTTTTCTACTAAATGGAGATTATGAAAACCTATGATTGAAAGAATAATTCCTGGAAGGCCTGCACCAGTCCCAATGTCCATTATAGTTTTTTTCTTATCCGATAAATAATTGTTAATTTGTATACAGTCTAGAAGATGTCTTTCATCAAAGTCATTTAGTGTACTTCTTCCAATCAAATTCATTTTTTCATTTTCACTAATTAAGATCTTTTTATATTCATTGAGTTTTTCTAAAATTTCTTTTTCATCTTTAAAATTATCTTTGCAAAATTTTACTAGTTTTTCATTAAGCAATCTTGGTACCTTTTACTTTCTTGTGTTTAACTATTTGAAAGAGTGCGCTGGGTGTAATACCAGATATTTTACCAGCATCATTAAGATTTTCTGGTTTGTATTTATTCAGTTTCTCAAGTATTTCTTTTGAAAGAGAAGGTATCTGACTGAAGTCAATGTTTGTCAGCTTCATATTTTTATTTTTATTTAGTTGATCGTAAGACTTTTTTTCTCGTTCATAAAATACTTCATATTTAGAATCAAAAAATATTTTTGTTAAAAGTTTTTGACTAATATTCATATTAAAAAAGTCTTTAAATATAGGTGGAGTGGGGTCTAAGAACTTTAAAACTTCAAAGCCGTTTCTAACCTTACCATCTTTTTTAACCTTTACATTCTTTTTCATTAGACTATTAGGTGTGAACTTAAGGAGTTTTAATTTATCAATTATTTTTTTCTCATTTTTAATATTCTTTGAAATTAAAGTGTAATCATTTTTATTGAAAGTAATAGGATTGATAATATCTGTAAATCTTTCATAAGAATTATCTGTTCTTAGTTTTAATCTGTTTTCAGCCCTGGATGTAAACATACGGTAAGGTTCAGTAATACCGAGTTTTGTTAAGTCATCTACTAATACTCCTATATAACTGTTATCTCTTTCAAAAACTTTATTATTAAATTTTATTTTTTTTATTCTTTTTGCTGCATTTATCGCTGCATATATGCCCTGTCCTGCTGCCTCTTCGTACCCTGTAGTTCCATTAATTTGACCAGCTAAAAAAAAATTTTCTATTTTTTTTGTCTCAAAATTGTTTTTTAATTCTCTTGGGTCAACAGAGTCATATTCAACTGCGTATCCAAATTGGTCAACTTCACATTTTTCTAAACCCTTAATCGATCTGAGAAATTTTAATTGGATTTTCTTATCCAATGAGTTTGAGATACCATTAGGGTAAACTAACTCTGAATTAAGGCCCTCTGGCTCTAAGAAAATATTATGACCATTTCTATCACCAAATTTAGTTATTTTATCTTCAATTGAAGGGCAATATCTGACACCTTGAGATTTAATAATCGCGGAATACATGGCGGATTTATCCAGATTGTCCCTTATTATCTTATGCGTTTTGTTATTTGTCTTAGTTATAAAACAATTTATATTTTTGTTCGTATTTTGTTTAGTAAAATAAGATAGGAAAATGCCATTATTTTCAGAAGGCTGTGGTTCTAAAATGTCATAATTAATAGATTTAGTATAAATCCTTGGAGGCGTCCCTGTTTTTAGTCTCATTGTCTTGAAATTCTTATTAATAAACTTTGCTAGCTCTTTTGAGGAGCTATTACCTATTCTTCCAGCCTCTTTAGTTTCTTTCCCAAAGTAGATCTTACCATTAAGAAAAGTGCCTGTGGTTAAAATAACAGCTTTTGACTTAATCTTGCCGGTATTAGCACATTCAACACCAATAACCTTATTATTTTTTTCTATTATATTAATTACTTCATCCTCAATAAGATCAATTTTAGAGGACTTAACATATTTTTGCATATTTTTGGAGTATAGATCTCTATCAATTTGAGCTCTTACTCCCCACACCGCAGGACCTTTGGAAAGGTTTAAAACTCTATAATGAATAGCTGACTTATCGCCTATTTTGCATATAACGCCGCCTAAAATATCTACTTCACTTGCTATATGTGTCTTTCCTACGCCGCCTATACTTGGATTACATGACAATTTTCCTAAATCTGAGTAATTTTTAGTAATTAGGGCAGTTTTTAGACCATATTTTTCTGAGATATTAGCTGCCTCTATACCAGCATGGCCTGCCCCTATAACTAAAATATCATAATGTTCCACGTGAAACAATCTACTTTCCTATGCAAAAATTGCTGAAAACCCTATCATAAACATCTTCGTTATTAATATAGCCAAATTCGAAGGAAAAATCATCTAATATATTTCTCATTAATTGAGCTATTATTAAAATATCAGTCTCTTTAACAATATCATGCTTATATTCCAATATTCTCTCTAAAAAATCTATCTCTTCCAGGTTAAAGTCGATTTTTTGGTTTTTATACGAGACATATTTTTTATGAATTTGAGAAACTTTTATTTTCTTCATTATCAGATCTCTATCATGATTTTGGCTGATTTTAATATTTTTAGACTTATATTGGTATTGGTCAGATTTAGTAAGTATAAAAGTGTGGTTATTACCAACTGGAAAATCATCAAATAATTGCTTTATATCAGATTTTTTTGTGTTTTTATCAGCTAGGACAAAAAAGTGATCCATATCTTTTGATATACTCTGGGCTTTCTTGTAGCCATATTTTTCTATTTTTCCTTGTTTTGATCTCTGACCAGCAGTATCGAATATCTCAAACTTTTTCCCATCAAAAATGAATTTATTCGAAAGAATATCTCTGGTTGTCCCTTTGATATCTGTAACAATAGCTCGATCTTTATCAATTAATTTGTTAAAAAGTGTTGATTTACCTACGTTAACAGGTCCGATTAGCATAACTTTGCAAATATTCTTTTGATTGACCTTACTCTTATTATTTAGTAATATATTATTACATTTAAGGTAGAAAGCTAAAATCTTTTCCTTAATCTGTTTAAAGTTAAAGTCCTCATCATCGACAAAATCTATTGATGCCGTTATTTCGGAAAATAAATTAATAATATCTTCCCTTAGTGGTGCCAAACCACTCAATACATCCCCTCCAAAGAGCAATTTTTTATTATATTCTAGGGAAGAGAAGCTTTCATTTGAAATTATTGCATTAATAGCTTTTACTTGTTTTAAGGAATTTTTGCTATTCAAGACAGAACGGAAAGAAAATTCACCATTTTTTGCCAAGCGAAGGCCTGGAATCTTAAAATTTTTAAGTGTTTGCTCTAATTGACTAGCAATAAGCGGAGAGCCGTGCAAAAAAATTTCACATACATCTTCTCCTGTAAAAGATTTAGGAGACTTAAAATACACTACACTACACTTATCTAAAATTTCACCGACATAATTATATAATTTTACTACCTTGATAACGGAATGCTCTCTTGAAAAATTCCTCTTAGTTAATTTTTTCAAAATATCTAAAACATCGGGGCCAGATATTCTATAACCAATTACGGGTGACTTAACCAAAGGTGTGATATTGGAATAAATTGTGCCTGGAGAAAACAAAACTTGCCAATTATATGATGATAATTATCTTAGTCTAGATGTTTAATCTTAACTTTCAATTAATAGCTAGTGGGACAGCACTTGGAACAATGTTTTTTTCCAGCACAATTTTTATAACTCTTGTGATAGCAAGATATGCGACTATTGCAAATTTGATTAGAGACTCAAGAGCACTAATAGAAAACAAAAGTATTACATTTAGAAGAAATCAAGAATATTTTTTTCAAATAGCGAATTATGAAAAAAGATTAGAACTTCTAAAGCAGACTTTGTATCTATCACTATATTGTGGCGTTTCTTTATGCATTAGCTATCTTTCGATTTTAATGAATTTTGAATTATTAGGCGTATATACTTTTGCTTTACATCTAATCTTAATATTGCTTGCATTATTCACTTTAGTTTACGAACTAGCTGTATCTTTTGAGGCACTTAACGAACATTTGGATATTATGAATAGTTGGAAAGACAAATTTAAAGCAGAATAAACTTTTGGAATTTTTTTTTAATATTGGATTATTTTAGATTGATTTTATCTAAGCCAAATCATATTAAAATTTGTGGCCACCGTGGGGCGCGTGGAAATTTGCCAGAAAACACTTTGGAAAGTTTTCAATATTTATTTAACAATAATATTAGTTCCTATGAAACAGATATTTTAATTTCTAAAGACTTAATTCCTGTTATAACTCATGATTTTAGACTGGGGCCAGATGTTACGAAATACAGTGACGGTCATTGGTTAAAAAATGACGATATTAAAATATTTGATTTGACTTATGAAGAGCTATCAAAATTTGATATTAGCTCAATAAATAAAAAGTCTAAATATGGAAGAAGGTTTGCTGATCAAAAAAGTTTAACAGATCAAAAAATACCCAAACTCTCTGAACTTCTTGAATTGACGTCAAAAAGTATTTCTGATGATTTAGTTTTAAATTTGGAAATTAAATCAACACCTATTGAAGACAACCTAACGCCACCGCCTGACGTTATGGTGAAATTAATTACTGATGAGGTGAATAAATCAAAATTAAAAGATAAAATTATATATTCGTCATTTGATTGGAGGATCTTAAGAGAAATAAATAAACTAGATCCCAAAATTTCAAGAGCATATTTAACATCTGAACAAAAAGGTAAAGTCTATGATAAATCACCATGGATGGATTTCATGCCATTATACGGCAGTGATATTAAAGAGTTGCCAAGACTTATCAAAACACTTGGGGGCGAAGCTTGGCATCCTAAACACAAAGACGTTAATAAGGATATTGTCCATATATCACATGAAGAGGGTCTACCTGTTAATGTTTGGACAGTCAATGAAGAGTACGACATGTTGAGGATGATTGATTATGGTGTAGACGGTATTATGACTGATTACCCTTTAAGATTAAAAGATCTATGTAAAAGGAAGAATATTAAATGGTTTTAGTTTAGGCTTATTGGTTCATGCTGCTGAAAAACTCTTCGTTAGTTTTACAGTCTTTCATCTTGTCTAATAAGAATTCCATGGCATCTACTGTACCCATAGATGATAAAATTTTCCTTAAAATAAAGACTTTTTGAAGATCCCCCGCATCTAATAATAAATCTTCTTTTCTAGTTCCAGATTTTTGAACATCAATCGCAGGATAGGTTCTTTTATCAGAAAGTTTTCTATCAAGAACAATTTCTGAATTACCCGTTCCTTTAAATTCTTCAAATATAACCTCATCCATTCTACTGCCTGTCTCTATTAATGCTGTTGCAATTATTGTAAGTGATCCACCTTCTTCAATATTTCTGGCGGCACCAAAAA
Organism: uncultured Alphaproteobacteria bacterium; assembly: GCA_902515765.1. Classification (GTDB taxonomy): domain Bacteria; phylum Pseudomonadota; class Alphaproteobacteria; order HIMB59; family HIMB59; genus HIMB59. The sequence continues at coordinate 13,785 of CABXVZ010000016.1, forward strand.
ATCTTTTTGGTCTTTGTAGAGCATTGGCGTCAACACCACCTGTTAAAACCTTACCACTTGAAGGGACAACAGTGTTATAAGCTCTACCTAATCTTGTAATGGAGTCTAAAAGGATTACTACATCATATTTATTTTCTGCAAGTCTTTTAGCTTTTTCAATAACCATTTCTGCTACTTGCACGTGTCTTGCTGCTGGTTCATCAAAGGTAGAACTTATTACTTCACCGTTTACAGATCTTTGCATATCCGTAACTTCTTCTGGTCTCTCATCAATTAGAAGAACCATTAAATAAGCATCTGGAAAATTTTCAGCAATTGATTTAGCAACTTTTTGAAGAATGACTGTTTTACCAGATCTTGGCGGTGCAACAATCAAAGATCTTTGTCCTGCACCTACTGGAGCTATAATATCAATAATTCTTGATGATAAGTCTTTATCTGGTTTATCAGTTTCTAAATTAAATTTCTTTTCGGGATATAATGGAGTGAGGTTATCGAAGTTAGTTTTAAATTTATTATTTTTTGCAATTTCAATAAAATTTACTTTGTTTATTTCAACTAAGGCGAAATATCTCTCGCCTTCTTTAGGCGGTCTAATAGGACCTTCTAGTGTGTCCCCTTTTCTTAAACCAAATTTCTTAATATAATTTGGCGTTACATAAATATCATCTGGTCCTGGAAGATAATTAGAGTCTGCTGACCTTAAGAAACCAAAACCATCTTGCATAGTCTCTAAAACACCCTCTCCAATTATTTCTTCATTTTTTTCAGCAAATTTTTTAAGGACAGAAAAATAAATATCTTGTTTTTTTAATCCTGATGCATTCTCAATACCTAATGACTCAGCATACTCAAGAAGTTCTTGTGGTTTTTTTACTTTTAATTCGTTCAAATGCATTTGGAAATACCTAGAAAGTTAGATTATTTGAGTTATCTATATAACAAAAAATAAAATAAAAATATATATTTTTATATAAATAGGAATGTTGTTGTAAGTCGAATATTGGGGATTAACAGCTTATCTATTTTAAAAACCCCTATTTTACTTATCTTTTTGCGTTTAATAACAAATGAGGATAACTTAATAATGACAAATAAAAGAAATAAATGCTGTTAAGAACACTGGAATTATATGAATAACTTAAATAACCCACAACTTACCAAACGTTTTATTATAGGAACAAAGAGTAAGTCGCGAAGGGACCTTTTTAAAAGCTTGGGTTTAGGCTTCAAATATAAATCACCAAACATAGATGAAAAGAGTGTTGCTAATCTTAATAATGACAGGTTTGATGCTATTAAAATAGCGACCGCTAAAGCTCGAAGTCTTTCATCAATACATAAAAACAAAATAATTGTTACTTTTGATACAACTATACTATTCCAAAAAAAAACAGTATACAAATGCGATAGCCCAGAATGTTGCATTAAACTCTTAAATTCATTCAGCAATAGAAAACATTTATTATGTACAGGTATGGTTTTTATGGTTAATAATAAGATTGTTCAAAAAAAACTGACTAACACTAATATTTATTTTAAAAAAAATAATAAGAATAAAATAAAGAATTATGTTTTAAAAAATTTTAACCAAATTGAATCGGCTGTGGGATGCTATAATCTTGAGGGTTTGGGCATAGATTTATTTGATAACATAAGCTTGAGCTACTTCAATGTTTTGGGCTTAGATATAATAAATTTTTTAAAACTTATGAGAAAAATATAATGAATATAATCGGAATTGTTGCTTTAAAGCTAAATCACAGTCTTTCACATGTAATACATAATTATTGGATAACTCGGATAAATATGAAATATGTTTTTAAAAAATATGAACTCAAAGAAAATGAAATTGAAAAGTTTGTAGATAAGTTTAGGAAAGATAAGAAGTTTAAGGGTTTTAATATAACCATCCCATACAAAGAAAAATTCTTAAATCTATGTGATAGTGTTTCACCAAGAGCTAGGAAGATAGGATCTGTAAATTTAATCTATAAAAAAAATAATTTAATCTGCGGGGATAACACAGATGTTATTGGATTTTCTAAATGTTATAAATCATTAAAAATTCAAAGACCAAAAAGTGTTCTTCTTATAGGTGCAGGGGGGGCCGCAAGGTCAGTTCTCTATTATCTTAACGATAAAAGCATTGAAAATATTGACATATTTGCATCATCTTTAAAAAGAAAGCAAGACCTATCATCTGATTTTAAATTTAGAAAATTTGTTAATAATACGTCTAGGCTTGAAGCTAAATACGAACTTATCATCAATGCCTCTAGCGCGGGTATGGTGGGCAGTAAAAAATTAAATAGAAATATTTTTAAATTAGTTAAAAAATCAAAAGGTGTAATTGATATCGTTTATAATCCTATGCAAACAGATCTGCTTAAAAACGCAAATAATTATAAAGTAAAAAATATTGGTGGATTAAAAATGTTATTAGAACAAGCAAAGCCATCATTTGAGAAATGGACCAATAAGAAAATAAAGATAGAAAATAAACTATCAAAAAAAATAGTGGCTATACTTACATGAAAGTTGCAATAACAGGCAATATAGGATCAGGTAAGACAGAAGTCATTAAATTCCTCATCGGATTAAAATTTAAATGTATTTCATCTGATAAGATAATAGCAGATCTCTATAAAGATAGCTTAACTAGAAAAATCATCCTTCATAAGTTAAATATCCCAAATGATGATTTCAAAAAAAAAATAATTGAAAGATTACTAGATAATAATTTTGATCGTGAGCTGAAAAAAATTATCTACCCTTACCTTTACGCCAAAAAGAAGACCATTGCGCCTAAACATCAAGCTTGGAGGCCTACATTTTATGAGATACCATTATTGTTTGAGGAAAAACTGTCTAAAGACTTCGATCTAACTATTTTTATTAAAGCAGATACTTCTAAAAGAAAGAAAAGAGTTTTGGCCAGGGGCGTAGAAAAACAATATTTTGATTTAATGAATAGAAAACAATTAAATCAAGTTCAGAAAGAATTGTTATCAGATCACACTATTACAAATAATAGTTCTGTGTTGAATCTCAGGTTAAATATTATTAAGCTACTATCTAAAATATGAGAGAGATTATATTAGATATCGAAACCTCTGGCCTTGAACACAAAGAGGGCCATCGTGTAATCGAAATAGGGTGTATTGAACTTAACAAAAAAGAAGTTGGTTCCCATTTTCACCAGTACATAAACCCTCTTAAAACACTTACGCCTGAAAATATTAAAATTCATGGTATTACCAATGAGTACTTAGATGATAAACCCTTATTTGAAGATATTGCTGACAGTTTTCTTGATTTTATCAAAGACAGCTCAGTTATCGCTCATAATGCTAATTTTGATATTGGGTTCTTAAATTCAGAATTAGAAAAAATATCTAAGCCTTTAATTTCGAAAGATAGAGTGGTTGATACAGTTTCTATTGCTAGGAAAAGGTTCCCAGGTCAACAGGTTAACCTGGATGCGTTAGTAAAAAAACTCAAAATCAATTCTTTAATTAATAGAGACCACCACGGAGCCCTTAAAGATGCAAAGATTTTGACGGATATATATCTTGAATTGCAAGGAATTAACCAAATAGGGCTTCAATTAGATGAAAAAAAATCTAAAAATTTAAACTTTTCCAGTGAGCCGAATTTAACTTCTATCGTATTAACAAAAGAAGAGACAGAAAGGCATAAAGAGTTTATAAAAAATAAAATACCTAATTCTAATTGGGTAATAATTGATAAAAGTTATGAGTAGTGAGTTTATAGATATATTACTTTTTGGCGCTATAGCTGTTTTTTTAGTTTATCGACTTAGAAGCATCCTAGGCTCTAGTGATGGAAAAATAGTCAACATAAGAAATAAAAAGACACAATCAAAATTTAAGCCAAAAATAGTCCCAAAAGACATCAATCAAGACTTTCTTAGCGGTGCTAACAAAGCATATGAGATGATAGTTCAGGCTTACCAGAATAATAACATTGAAAATGTCAAAGACCTTTTAACCCCAGAAGCACTTCAAGCAATGGAGCAAGCCAAAGCACCAAAAGAAATAAAATTTTCTGATGTTAAGTCCAGTTCAATACTAGAAGAAAAATCAGATGAACAAAGACTACTAAAATCAGTTAAATTTGAAACAGAGCACTATAACGTTACGAAAAATGAAATAATTACCGTTGTAGAAGAGTGGGGATTTGAAAAAGAAATAAAATCATCTGATCCCAATTGGAAACTATCTTCAATAAAGCTTGTCTCATAAAATAAAGTTAAGCATAAAAGATACCACTAAAAATTTAGAGGAGCTCCCAAATCAAAAGATATCTATCACTTTAAATAAAAAAAACCAAAAAAATTCAATTGCTTTGCGCAATGATGCTCCCACAAAAAGTACTTACGCTTCGACATTACCTAAGGCAGTAAGTTATGACCAGCAGCTTTTTAAACAATTTAGAAATTCAACTTATTCAAAAATAGATTTACATGGACACACTGTTGATGAAGCCCATCAAGTTTTAACACAATATGTTAAGAAAAATTTTAATCAGAAGAAGTTATTACATATCGTTATCACAGGCCTAGGTAATAAATCTTCTGATGGTGAATTTTTTACTGGTAAGATAAGAAAAAAATTTCCTTTATGGTTAGAAACAGAGATTTTTCAAAAATATATTAAATCTTATTCCCCTTGCAAAATACAACACGGAGGACTAGGAGCTTTTTATATTAAATTAAATATTAAAGAATAAATTTTTTCTCGTCTGTAGGTTTAATT
>CABXVZ010000017.1 GCA_902515765.1 uncultured Alphaproteobacteria bacterium
AAAGCTTGCTTTACTTCATTGGAGCCACAGAAAGGTCGGGTTAAACCATGCCATGTTTTAACAGTAAAAAATTGACCAAATCGGTCAAAAAATTTATTCATTTCACCAACAAAGGCATCCATAATTGGTGGAACAGGGTTTTGTGGGAATAAATTAACACTTGCCCCGGGGATACCTATTTCACCACCATTTTTAATCACTAATAAAGTTTGCTCAAAGGCAAGTGTGGGAAAAATAAATGCAAAATCTCCTGCGCTTTGACCGCCGGCTGTTATACCTAATTCGACTTTTACTGACAAGTTGCCTTTAAGAGGAGCAATATTAAATATGGCGTCTGCTGCTATACCAGGAGGTGTCATAGAGGGTGTTGTGTCAATAATCTCACAGAAAGGACTGTTATCTATTTTATTCTTCGCCTTATCTCGAAAGGACTCTTTCTTTTTATTTTTACTAGCGTCACTTTCACCATCTTTTTGATCTTTTAAGCTGTCCTTTGGTTTTTTTACTGATGAACTGTCGAATTTTTTTCCTTTATCACTTGTAGTATCACTAGCACCATCGCCATCTTCATCGATACCACCTAGTTCAAAATCTTCAGATGGTTCTGCTTCAACTTCTGCAGGGACAAGAAGTTCTGAGGGGTTAGCAAGGGTTCCAGGATCCAATTTAGGTTTATCCACTCCGATATTAGTATCATAAGCTGAACCATCCGTATTATCGATACTTTTAATTTTTCTTGAAATCATATCAAACTTAATTTCATAATCCCCACTTAAAGGTAATTTACAGTCTACTCCATATTCAAACCCCTTACCAAAATAACTTCCCTTTAAGATGGTCTTGAATATTGCTGCTTCAGGAGAGTATTTAAGGAGACCACTGCCAGATATTTCAATCTCAGCTATTTTTGCATCTTGACATCTTTTTACTTGAGGGATACCAGGGAAAACTTTCCAATTTGTACTACAATACTTCACACCAGAAGGATAAGGGGGAGTACAAATTTTAACTGTTGTACAGGCTTGTCTCCACTTTACCTTACACGAAAACGCTTTACAGCTAACTCCTGCTGGATAGCTCACACAAACTCTCTCAGTCCAACAAGCCTGATCCCACATAAGTTCGCAAGGGTATTCCATTTTTAAATACCAAGGAGGGATTTCAGGTGTTTTGACACAAGCTTCTACATTTGTATCCACATTCAATTTTTCATCGAAATCAAATGCTTCGTAGGTTCCGCCAAGGACATTTCCTACTTCCTGACCTGTTGATTCAATGGTAGATAGCCCTTTAGTAATAGTTCCTTTTATATCTTTAAGAGCTTTATCCGTATCATTGTTAGAATGACTGGTGTTTACAAAAAGAAAAAAAGTAAGGAAGAATAAGATATATCTCATTTCAAAAGGGTAACTTTAATTCTTTTTTTAATAGATCTGTAAGATAATTCGCATAATCTCCTGGCGCCCCAACTAAATTTGCAAAATCTTCAAGTTGTTTGACAACTATACCCCTACATTTTTTTTTGTAGACCTGTCTATTTTTACCATCATAAATAGTACCATCCATATTATCGACGATATAGTACATCATCCAAGCATTAGGGGAACCTACAGTATTAAATGCAACACCAGCAGTGGCAAAGTCTTTAGTTAATTGTTGTTGCATCTTTCCAGCCGTTTCACTAACGCCTGATAGAAGTTGCGCAGAAATAGAATTCGACTGTACATACTCATTATATAATATTGCAGCATTAGCTGGGTTTAAAATAGACAAACATGTAAATTTCATCAGTGCGTCATAGCTGGCAGTATTTAAAATTGAGCCCCCCGGAAATGATATTTTGTTCTCAATATTTATCTCAAATAAATAAAAATCATTGTCTGTATTTATTACAAATTTATATCGATCATCTGCAAAAGCATTGAGATTGAAAGAGAAAAAAAATGTTAGTAGAAGTAAAAATTTCACAGTTTATTATAACTTATATTCGCACTAAAAATAATTACAAAATTTTATGACTTAAGCTTTTTTTAAAGTTTTTTGAATTATGAAAGTTGTTTTGATAGCATAACGCAATTGATCCAATTCTCAGTTTCTTCTAAGATAACCTCATCCATTATCTCATTAATAAAAAAATTACTTAAATTACTCTCTTTTGAAGAATTAAGTGGATTATTGAGGAGATCTTCTTGAACAAGTTTAGTGCCATTATCAAAAAATTTTAAAATAATCTTATTGTTATCCTTACTGATATCAATTTTCATAGTTTTACTGTCATCTCCTCCAGCGTAACTAATTTTAATAATATTTAATAAAGCCTCACCACATACAAAAACTAAATCATCTCTGTGATTGTCAGATAATCCGAGATCTTTTAAGGAGGAAGATACAAATTTTCTAAACTCTTTTAATTTGTCCTTTGTGGCATTAGTTTCAAAATTCATTTAAATTAGGTCCTTGATAATTTCAAGTAATTGTTCATTTGACAAGTCACCTTTTTTGAGAATTTTCAAAGACGATTGTAAAAGTACTTCTTTCTCAGAAGCAGATAAATCTTTTGATGTAAAAACAACAATAGGTAAATTATAAAATTCAGTTTTTTCTCGAATTTTTTTAAGAAAAGTAAAACCATCCATTTTGGGCATCATGAGATCTAAAATTACAAGATCTGGTTTCACCTTTCTTTGTACTAATTGATTAAACCCATCAAGGCCATTTACAGCTTCATAAACTTTAATGTTTAAAGATTTTTCTAATAATTTTTTTATATAACTTCTCATAGAAGACTCGTCGTCAATAACTAGGATACTGCTGTTTTCTCCGATATATTTTTTTACTACTTTAATTAAGTCTTGTTGATCAATAGGCTTTCCAAGGAAAGCCGTATTTTCAACTGGGTTATACCCACTATCAGATTTAATAAACTCATTAAAAACAATCTTAGGTGTTAACCAAAAATCCTCTAGGTTTGTAAAATCCTGAAGAATACTCTCATTTTCAAAATCACTTTTAATTTTGCTATTTATTACTAAAAGATTAGGTCTAATTTGTTTAGCAATAGTTATGGCAGATTTAGAGTCCCTTGATATGTATACGTCATAATTTTCTTTGGTTAAAATATCTGTATATTCATTTAAAATCTTTTCATCCTCATCAACAACTAAAATTTTCTTTTGTTGAATTTCTTTTTCATTTTTTTGTTCTAAATTTTCAGATTGATTATTTTTTTGAGACTCTTCAGTCAGCGTCTGTAATATCTCTATAGAGAAAATAGATCCTTGACCTTCTACGCTTGATACGTAAGTAGTACCTCCCATCATCTCTGCAAATTTTCTAGTAATTGAGAGACCTAGACCAGTGCCGCCATATTTCTTAGTGGTTGAAGCATCTACTTGGGTGAACTCTTTAAATAATTTTTCTACACCCTCCGGGGGTATTCCTATACCAGTATCGATTACATCAAACTTTAAAAGATTATTACCATCAATCTGCTTTGAAGTTACTTTTAGAGTGATAGTTCCCTTTTCAGTAAATTTTGCAGCATTTGAGATATAATTAAAAAGACATTGCCTTACTTTCGTTTCATCAGAAGAAATGATAATTTCTTCATCTTCAACATCAAATTCAAGATTATTTCCTTTTTTATCAGTTAGAGGTGATGCAATAGATTTAATAGATTTTAAAAAGTCTTTTAGCTTAAATTGTTCAATAAATAGCTCCATTTTACCAGACTCAATTTTTGATAAGTCTAAAATTGAGTTAATTAATTGAAGTAGGTGTTTGCCGGCATCATTTATTTTATTGAGATCATCAACTGCAGCATCATCTCCACGATCCTCAGCATCCTCACTTAATATTTCAGTGTATCCAATGATTGCGTTGAGAGGCGTTCTTAATTCATGGCTCATGTTTGCAATAAAAGAACTTTTGGTTTTACTCGCTTCTAGAGCAGCGTCTTTTGCAGCCCGCATTTCTTTCTCAAAAACATTTTTATAAAATTCATTTCTCTCTATTGAATTAGTCATCTGATTAATGGCCCTTTGCAGTGTTCCAAATTCATCATTTCTTTTAGTAATCATTCTTCTTGAATAATCGCCTTGAGTAATTAATTGAATTGTATTTACAATATTGGCCAAAGGCTTAATCAAAATCCCTGCAAAAATACCGTTTAAAACGGCGAATAAAATTAAGACAAATAATGAAATGTAAATAATGTTTTTAGTAACGACATCTAAAATTGATAATATATCAGAGGTTTGTCTTTCCACCATAAAAATCCAATTAACATCAGGAATATTTAATTTGGCAAAAGATATTATTGACTCTTGGTTAAAATAATTTGGTGATTGAATAGTTGAAGAGTAATTATTTTTTGCATATGTAATAGCCTTATTAGATAGAGTCATTCCATTGACTGGTAGTTGATTCAAATTAAGAGCTGTAATTAACTCTTCATTTTTTTCTAGTCTAGTATTGATTTTATAAAATTTACTATTAGTAATATCAATCCCATCTTCAACTTTAGTCTTTAATTCTAATTTTAAATCTTTAGATAAATTTTCTATTTTTTTTAAATAAGAAGCTGGATCTGAAATATTCTCTCTAATATTCGTGATTAATTTATTATTCTTAGCATTAACAAGATAATGCATTCCAGTTGAACTATATCCATTCGCAATCCAATTTTTTTCACCATCAAGAATAGATTGTAAATTTTCTAGGTCATATTTAAAAACTAAGACTAATGGTTCTCCATTTACGATATATGTCATTGTGATATAAAAACATGGTCTATTTTGATTCAGAGGATCTATATAAACATCGGTTAGAGTAATTCCGTAATCTTCATTTTCATTTGTGGAGGATAGTTCCTTATATTTTTGCAAAAAAATATCGTTTACTACCGGAAATGATTTGTTAAGCCAATTTTTTTCATTTTCTTTATTTAATAAAATATTTGTATATTTCAAAAATGGAGTATTATAAGAATAAATAATCGTATTATTGGACACTACATATAAGTCATCTGCAAATATTTGATTTAAAAAACGTTTAATAAATTTCCCAACGAGTTCATGAGTATCATCTTCTTGTTTTAGAAAATTAACATAAAATTCATTTTGGGCTAATTCTTTATTTAAAGATTTGTAGGGGTTTTTATCACCAAATTTAGAGCCAAACATGTCAAAATGTTTAAAAAGTAGACTCATATTATCCTCTTTTTCTATTTCTATAGTTTCTTTAAGAAGATTTTTTTTGGTATAAAAATTGAGAAAAAAAGAATTTTTACTCCTTTTTAAATCTTTTTTTATCTGATCTACCGGGATGTAATCATCATCAACCATTATCCTCATATTAAGATCATTATTATTTACGTATTCATCTATAAAATTTATTTCTCTTTTAAATGTTTCATTGTTGGCGAGCTCCTCGACACTTTTAGTAACTGTGTTTATGTATTGTTCTACAGCTTGGATTTTAGCATTTCTTATTGCATCTAAATTATTTTTGGCATCTTGAATTGTTTTATCTTTAAAATAAAAATTATTTGTAAAATACAAACATAAAGTAGTTAACAAAATAGCGAGAGTTGAAATAAAAATAATTTTTATTTCAAAAATTATTTTTAATTTTTTCTTCATTTATTCCTTATCTCCCAATATAAATCATTCTACATGTATGAGATTTCTAGTTTCTCTAAAATAGAGTTGGTTTCTATATCATATGTATCTGTATCAATAGCTATATAGATTTCATCTATCCGTCCAACAAATTTTTCAAAAAAGAATATTTTAAAATCTCTATTCGGATAAATTAAATTTTTTGTGGAAGATGAGTAACTTGTGTTCTTGCCATTTAATGCAACATAAACTGTATTTTCATCTTTGAACCAGAATTCCCCCTTATTAAAGTTACTACTCCATACATAGTTTATGGTCAAATTTTCTTCAATATTTTTTAATTTTAAAATAAATGGAAAGTCACTTTTATCTGATCTTTCATCATGTTCTGGAAATAATTCATTTATTTTCCAATGAAGTTCTATTTCTGTTTTATCAGTTAGAGGTATTTGAGTTTCCATACCAATTCCAAGATATTCATTTGTTGAATTTATTATGAGGTTTTTCCCATCCATCAAAGGGTAAAATTTATTTTCTAATTCACTTTGATCAATAGTGTTAGAAGAAAGAAAAAATTTTTTGGAAAAGTCTTTTATCTTAAAATTTTCCATTGACTTATCGGTAAATTCAAAACTAATTTTTTTAGAAAAAGCTGACTCGTTAAAGAGCATAAAAAGAGAGAAAATTAATATAAACCTAGATAACATTTTTAAATTATCAATTTAAAATAAATTAAATTATATACAATTTAAATAATATTAATTCCATTCATAGGATTTATGCTTGGAATTCAAATCCAAGGAGCGTGATATCATCATGTAGCTTTATGTTATTTGAGTATATCAAAAGATTTTTAATTTTTTCGATAGAGTTGTTACAATCATTATTACTAAATATTTCCTCCACCCCACTAGCCTCTAACATTTTTCCATTTTCCAAGTAACCTTCGGTAACACCATCTGTATATATGGCTAATTTCATTGGTTGATTTATTTGTATCACCTCTTCTTTACAGACAAATAAGCTTTTGTCTACAATGCCTAATGGAGGTGCGGAGGCTTTAAAATATTCGACATTATTATTTTTGACACAAAGGATAGGCTCATGTCCTGCATTACAAAAGCGAAATGATTTTTCATCACAATACCCTAAAACAGCTGTTGCAAACATTCCCTCGAAACTTTTAGATTGCAACTCATGATTTATTGAACTCGTTAGATATTCAATACTGACATCTATATCACTTTCAGTAATATAACTAAAAATGCTTGAAATTTTTGACATTAACATCCCTGCATGTACTCCTTTTCCTGAAACATCTGCTAAAATGAAATAGCAAGAGTTTTCATTTTTAGATACAACATCATAAAAATCTCCTGAAATATTTTTTGCTGGATAATTTATAGCACTGACAAAACTAGGAAGAGTATTAGGCATCATAGCAGCTTGAATTCTTCTGCCCTTTTTAATTTCGGATAGTTCTTTATCTCTTAGACGTTTTTTTTCAATGCACGATTTAATTCGAGAATTTAATATTGTACTATTAAACGGTTTAGATAAATAATCATCAGCACCCGCTTCAATGCATTTAGTAACTAACTCTGACTCTTGCAGTCCGGAAATCATTATTACTGGGATATCTTTAAAGACAGGGGAATTTTTCATGAAACTCAAAACCTCAAAACCATTCATTTCAGGCATGATCATATCAAGCAAGACTATTTCAATAGAACTATCTTTGTTTAATAAGTCACAGGCAATTTTGCCATTACTAGCCTCTAAGACTTGGTGAGATTGCCTTTTCAAAAACTGTTTTAGAAAGTTTCTATTACTATCATTATCATCAACAATTAAAAATGTTGCACTAGTTATAGGTTCTTTAGTATTTTTTTTGGTATCAATGAGTTCCATGATTTTAGAAATATCGATACTGGAGTTTGAAGAAGAATTTTTGGTTTGATTTGTTGAAAAACTTACTAAATTAGAAAGTTGATCATTAAGAGATTTCGCCTCGGAATGAATATTTTCAATAATTCCGAAATTTTCCAATTGACTCTCATCCGTTTCAAGATCTTCTAGCATCATTTCAGAAAACCCTATAATAACGTTTAATGGATTTCGAATATCGTGCCTAATTTTTTTTTCTATTTCATCTTTATTTTCAGAGGATGAAATTTTATTAACATCAAGGAGCTGGTTAACGGTGTCGTTAAGTTCAAATGAAGTTTGTTTAAGTTTATGATAGTCTTCAATACTCTCATCTAAAAATTCTGATAAAGAGTCTTCGTTTAAAAAACTAAAATATCCTTTAATAGAGTCAATTGGGGCTTTGAGTGACTGTTTAATTGTTTCGGCGCGAATACGAAGTTCTTCAGACAATCTCTAAATACTACTTAATTTCCAAATTTTTGATTTTTTCAAGCAATCTTGGGAAATCAACAGGTTTAGTATCAAAGTCATCACAGCCAGCATTCATGCATTTTTCTTTATCGGAAGCCATTGCATGGGCTGTAAGAGCGATAATAGGTAAATCAGGTTTTACTTTCTTTATTTCTTGAGTAGCTTCCCATCCATCAATTTCTGGTAAGCTCATATCCATTAACACAATGCTATAATCAGAAGATAAAGCAGCGTCTACTCCTTTTCTGCCATCGATAGCAATATCAGTTTCGTAGCCCTTTCTATTGAGTCTGCGAGACAACATATCTCTATTCATTTCATTATCTTCTACAATTAAAATTTTAGACATTATTTTATCCTCTCAATATAGTTTTTATATTAAATTATTATTTATGTAAATAATGATGAAAAGAAAAATCTTTTTATTAATTTTTTAATTAGGCAGATAAATCTATTTCTAGAAATTCCATAGGGTAACCATTAGCTATCCATCCATTACCGTTATCATTTCCTTCAACTCCATCAGCAACTCTATAATAATTTTTTGATTTATCTGGAAAAAATGAGACTAAAGAGTCAAATGGATCCATTTGATTTGTATCATGTTCAAAATTATCAAAGAAAAATACCATTTTTTTATTTTCAGTATTAAATTCAGTAATTTTACTTAAAAAAACCTTTAAGTCTTTATCATATTCACATCTAAATGAGCCTTTTGGGGAGCCACTGTTATAAATAGATTTATTATTTCTAGTATCAACTAAAATATACTCATTTGATGAAGAAATTTTATAAGCTTGGTGGCTGGAAATGATTTGAGGAAGATTATTATTCATATATGTTTTATTTTTACATGTTTGTTTTTAAATAAAAAGAAAAATAATGACCAAAAATATACTGGAAATTAAACAGCTTGAGCCTAAAAATTTAAAAGAAATAAGAGATTTCTTGGAAAATTTTCTCCAACAAAATAATATCCGTGAAGATAATATATTTATATTAAAACTTGCACTTGATGAAGTTTGTCAAAATGTCATTCGTTATTCCTATAAACAAGAACCTTTACCTTTAGAAATAACATTAAATATCGAAAAGGATAATCTAGTTATTTCTATTAGAGATTTTGCAAAGCAAAAAACCACATTAGAGGATTTTAAACCAAGAGATTTAGATGATATTAAAGCCGGGGGTCTTGGAACAACTTTCATAAAAAATGCTGTAGACGAAATGTACTTCAGTAAAAATATCGAAAAGGGAAATTGTCTTAATCTAATAAAAAAAATTACTTAAAGAATAAAAATTATTTATTATCATTAAACTTGCAGCGGCTAAACACAAAAAACTACCAAATGCAATTTTAGCCTGTAAATTTGACAATTGGCCGGAAAAAATAATATAAAAAGTGGCTAATATAGAAGCCCAAAAAAAAGATATAAAACAAATCACTAACCCTAAACAACCCCCTATGCCAGATAATAAGAAAACATCTCCCATACCCATTCCTTGTTTTTTTTTGGTAACAAAATATATTCCATTAGTAATTAACACTAATAGAGCTCCAAGGATTGCTCCAAAAAGATAGTCTAAAATTTCTTGATTAAAAATAAAATTATATATTAATCCAATTGCAATCAAAGACCAGCTAAAGACATGAGGAATGATTAAATGTTGCCAATCAATAAAAAATATTGCCGTTAAAATAAAAAAAAATATTGATAAAAAAATAAAATTGAAAATATCATTACTGAAATAAAAAGAATAAATAAAAGATAAAGCAAAGATGAATTCTACAATGGGATATTGTATTTTAATCTTTTTCCCACAGCATCTAGCTCTTCCTTTTAGTAAAAGAAAACTAAGGACTGGTATATTATCAAAAATTAATATTTTTTTTTTACAATATACGCATTGAGAGGAAGTTAAAATACTTAAGCCAATTGGTACTCGATAAATTAAAACGTTAATAAAACTACCAAAGCATAAACCTAAAATAAAAATAAAAATAAAATTCAAAAACAGATTATTTTCTGATTTTTAATATTTTATCTAAAAAAGCGAGTTCAATGACCTTTAATACCTCATCACTAGGTTTGTCTATTATGAAAGAAAGGTTATTCTTTGCGGCTTGTTGGGTACCCTCTATTAAACATGAAATGCCGGATGAGTCGATATAACTAACATTAGATAGGTTTAAATCAATACTCTTCCCAGCATTAAGATTATTCATGATCGCTAATCTGACCTCAGCAGATTTATCTAGGTCAATTTCACCAGATATGCTTATTGAACATGGATCTGAGTTATCATTTACTGAAATTTCCATTTGAAAAAAGTTACACGAATAAATACAAAATTCATAGTTTTTTGTGTATTTTCTTTTAAAAAAACTTTAAAATTATATTAAGTTTATAAAAATAAATAGAGGTCACTATAAAATGAATAATTTAAAAAAAGGTTTCTCATTGGTCGAATTATTAGTTGTCATTGCGATTATTGGTATATTGGCCTCAGTCGGTGTAACAACTTATTCTGGTTACATTGAATCAGCAAAACAAGGAGTCGTTAAAAGCAATCATAACTCAGTTGTTTCTTATTCAATTGCAGAATTAGCAAGGTGCCAACTAGGTTCAGGATCGTTTGCCGCATCAGAACAAGGTACAAATAATACTGAAATAAAATGCACTGAAGTTACTGGAACAAATGCAGCTACATCAATAAAACAATATATTATATCAATAGCAAAATTTGAAAATCCCGGCACTTCCGAAACTTATGTAGATGCAAAGACCGCTGCAGCTTCTGGAGTATTAACAACTATTAATGAGACTGACTTAACAAAATTTGCAACACTTGAAGATAGTTATTGCAATACAGATGCTCAAATGGGAAATATTTATATTTTTGGTTTAGATCAAGATCCAGGAACAGATTACCTCCAAATAGCTAGCTGTGTTGATCCAACTGGAACAACAGCGGCTGAATCAATGATATCTTCACAAAGAATATCTGTTGAATAAATCTTTTTAATACTAACTAGGCTCCGAATAATGCCCCGGCATTAAATATTGGCAAATACATGCCTAAGAGTAATCCTGCAACGATTCCTCCTACGAGAACTATCATTAAAGGTTCAATAGCTGCACTGAGTGTAGCTACTGATACGTCGAACTCCTCTTCATAATAAGTAGCTATAGAATTTAACATCTCATCAACATTACCAGTTTTTTCACCAACAGAGACCAATTGAGATAATTCTGTAGGAAAAATTTTATCTCTTGCAAATAGAGCAGAAAGCTCCTTTCCACTTAAAACATCACTTTTTACCCGAGATAGAGCATCTTTAATTGGTAAATTAGTCGATACATTTGTGCCAATTTCTAAAACTTGTAATATCGGAACACCCGCTCTCATTAAATTTGACATAACTAGAGATAATCGTGAAAATGTAGACTTCATTATTAATTCACCAAACAAAGGTAACCTTAAACACAATTTATGAAAAATTCTTCTAAAGGCTGTTATTCTCTTTAAGGCCAAATTAAATATCACAAAAAATGCAATGATCGATACAAACATTGTTCCACCCTGACTTGGATTTCTTAAAAATTCACTCATATTTATCAGCACTTGTGTAAATTGAGGAAGTTCAACCCCCATACCACCGTACATTTCTTGAAAAATGGGAATTACTTTAATTAACATAAAAATAGAAATTCCAAGAGCAATAACAATAACTATGGTGGGATATGTGAAAGCTTTTCTTAACCCTTTAGCTATTTTATCTCTCTTTTCCATCATTTCTGCTAATTTTTCTAAAAAATCATCTAACATACCTGACTCTTCTCCGGCAGCTATAATATTTAAATAAATATTATCAAAGACTTTTGGATGCTTCGCAAATGCTTCTGATATCGTACTTCCTGAATTTAAGTCTCTATGAATAGTTTTAAGGACATATTTCATTCCATAAGACTTTGCTTGCCCTTTTAAAATCTCAATAGTTTCGACAACAGGTAAACCTGCTTTGACCATGGAAGACATTTTTTTGGTTACTTGCATTAATTCTGCACCTTTAACTTTTTTACTTGCAAACAAAGGCTTTGCATCGAGCTTGATTTTAGATATTTTTATTTTTCTTCTTCTTAAAAGAATTAAGGCTTGTCTTTCATTTTTTGCTTCAACAGTGTCTTTAAGTTCATTGCCTTCTTTATCTACACCTTCGTATAGGAACTCTTCCATTAGTTTAGCTAATTAGAACTCTTTGAAACTCTTCAACAGAAATAACACCTTCTATAATATATTTTCGACCAGTTTCTGACATTGATTGAAAACCATCTTTTTTGGCTATCTCTAATAGCTCAGGTGCTTGTAAATTCTTTAAAATTCCAGAGGCAAGGGAGGGGCTATTTTGAAGAACTTCATAAATACCTTGTCTACCTTTATACCCTGTTCCACCACAACTCTCACATCCTTCACCTCGATATGCTGTTATATTTGGCAACTCCTCTTTTGTAAAACCAATATCTAAAAGATGATTAGCATTAACATCCCCATCTGGCTTTTTACAAGATTGACAAACTCTTCTCGCCAAGCGTTGAGATACAATAAGGGTTAGAGCAGAGGAAACCATGAAATTAGGTACACCCATATTTAGAAGTCTTACAACTGTAGCGATGGCATCATTTGTATGAAGAGTGCTAAGTAACAAATGGCCAGTTAAGGCTGCTTTAATTGAAATATCGACAGTTTCTTTATCCCTAATTTCTCCCACTAGGATTACTTCTGGATCTTGTCTTAAAAAAGATCTTAAAATAGAAGAAAAAGTAAGTCCTATTGAGTCGTTTGCTTGAACTTGACCTAACCCTTCCAAATAATATTCCACAGGATCTTCAGCAGTAAGGATACTTTTTTTAGGATTATTAATCTTTTGAAGGGCAGCATACAATGTCGTACTTTTACCACTACCAGTAGGACCAGTGACTAATACCATACCTTGTGGAGAATTCACAGCGTCCATCACTTTTTTATAGTCATCTTCAGAAAATCCAATTTTGTCTAGGGACAATTCAGGACTTCCTTTTAGTAGACGCATAACTATTCTCTCACCATATTTAGCAGGACATGTTGAGAAACGAACGTCTATCCAATCCCCTTTTGGATTATTAACATCTTTAAATTGAAGAACTCCGTCTTGAGGTAATCTCTTTTCCTGAATACTGCAATTAGCCATGACCTTTAATCTAGTTACAACAGCACCATAATTTTCTTGCAAATAACTTGTATAACTATTCATTATTTTAAGAACACCATTAACCCTGAATCGCATTCTTGAAATTCCATCTCTAAACGGTTCTATGTGAATATCACTTGCATCTAGATTGAGAGCATGACTGAGAACATGATCAACAAATTCAATTGCTCCTTTTGTAGCCTTTACAGAAAGCTTTTCAGGCTGAGATTGATTGTTTTCTTGGGCAGCATTTCCATTTGCATTTTGAGAAGGTATAGCTTTAGAATTTTGATCATTTAATACCTTTGATTTCAGTGCCAAATCAATTAATGATGGCTTAGAAATAAAAAGCTTTACCCCTTTTGTATTGTATTGTCTTAGTCTTGGACCAAGCATAGCAATTTTCATTGGGTCAGCAGAGGCAATACTTAAAATATCGTTATCAATATTAAAAGGAATAACTTCGTATTTTTTTATAATGTTTATAGGTATTTTTTTAATAGCACTTTGAGACATTGTGTCTGGATTAAACTCTGTGGATGGGATTTTGTAGGTTGTCGAAGTTACTTTAACAAAATCATCCTCTTTTAAGTGTTTTTTCTCTATTAAAAATTTGATAAGACTCCCACCATTTTCCTCAGATGATTGTGCCAATTGCAAAGCTTGATCATTGATAATTCCCTGATCTTTTAGTGCAGAGCTTACTTTAAAACCAACTTCCTTGGAGATAGATGCCATCTTTAATTAGATTTATTCCTATGATACGTCGATATTGATAAACCGGTGGATCTTATAGGTGTACAATTTTCACCTTTCGCATCACATATACTTATAGTCTGGTGAGATTTAAGTTTTTCTAAAGTTTCATCTGATAAACTTAAAACTAATTCATTTTTCAAATCATCAATTGAGGAAGGTGAGAGTGATACAGTAATTTCATCAATTTCATTTATTTTTTTTAGCTTAGAAATTGTATCATTACTCAGTTCTACAGTTTGCATTTCTCGTAATATTTTTGCAATTTTATTAATGGTTTTATCACCTAACTCAATTACTAAAACTTGAGGTGCGTTGTCCTCACCATGGTAGTCTGCTAAGGCTGAATTGATTAAATTTTTATTTAAGGCAAAAAATGAAAAAACAACTAAAAAAAAGATCCATAATTTATATTTAATTAATAAAAAATTAAATTTGTAAAACATTATAACACTATCTTAAATTATTCTTGGTATAATGAATATAAATAATTCAGATTGATCATCGTTAACCGATTTACTGCTTGAAAGCCACTTAAAAACTGGCAGGTCACCCACACCCGGTACTTTTTGTTTTGTAACGCTATCAGAGACACTAAAAATTCCCCCCAGAACCATAATTTGGTTATTTTTAATAAACATTTCTGTTTCATCTATTTCAGTAACAGTTGTAGGAGGAAAAGAAGTCATATTTGAAGTTATAGTAGCTGAGGACTCAGATAATGCGTAAGTAACTTTAATATTATCATCAACGCCAATAAGCGGCCTAATTTCAAAATCTAAGCCAACCGATCCAGCCTCTATTATGGGGTCACCTTCACCAATTGGGTAATAAACTATATTAAAATCAACTTGTTGCCTTATGGCGCCCTTTTTTCCATTAGCGACTAACAATTTAGGAGACGATATTGTTGTACTTACTGCATCTTGTTCAAGTAAATCTAAAGTAGCTTTAAATACATTATTGTTAATTGTCGTCATTAAACCAACACCCGAGGTACCAGAAATTAATCCATCAAAAAGAGAACCAGCTGCGCTTCCAAAAGCAATGTCAGAAGATGAGGAGGCAGAATTACCATCACTATTAGTCCCGATAGCACCTGAAGCTTGTATATTAACACCGTCAGTTGTCGTATTGCCGTAAAGACCTAGCCTAGCACCAAACTCTTCCTCAAAGTTATCTGTAGCAGTAACAATAAAAATCTCGAAATATACTTGCTGCAACTTAATATCAATTTTATCTAAGATAGTCTCGATTTTATCTAAAACTTCATCTGGACCAGAGGCAATAATTGTCTGTGTGGTGTCGTCAGCTTGCAAGACTAGCATAGAATCCAATTCTTTATTTGACAATAAAGATGTACCTGTTGATGACGAACTAGATTCTGATGTATCATCACTTGAGTCATCGCTTTCACTATCACTTTCTTCACTAGAAGAAGAACCAATTAGTAATGATAAAATATCAGATGCGGTATTGTAGTAGATGCTATAAAAGGCCGTATCATAGTACAAAATTTGTTCTATTTCTTCTTCCTCTGTTTCATCGGCAGACTCGTTTATTTCATCATCTTTAAAAACTGTATCCATTGTACCTGAAGTGAAAACTTTTAATGTTTCAGAATTATCTAATTCAAGTACATATAAGTCATTTAACTCTAATATCGTATTGAAAACATTACCCCACGGTTCATTATATAACTCCATCTCAACCTCACCTGTAATTTCAGGGTCTAAGATAATATTTCTATTAATAATTGAGGCTAAGGTATAAAGTGCTGTTTTAGTCGGTATACCATCAAAATTAATTGATATTTTCTCAGATGGTAATATTAATTCTTTTTCTTCAACTATTTCATTTTCATCTTCAACCATAAAATTTTGACTTTTTCTATCGTCTGCGAAAGTAAGTCTTCGAGGACGCTCTAAAACTTCAGACTCTTCAAATAAATCATTTGCAGAACTAACAGATTGAACATTTTCCTGTATTAAAGATCTATCTATTTTGGAATTAAAAGCATTTGAATTGTCCACAGTATTCATCTTTTTAGATGAGGAACATGAGAGAATTAAAAAAGAGATTATTAAAATTGTTGAAGATTTAATAACAGTTATGAAGTAATTAGATAGCATTAATACTTTATCCCTTTAAGAATATCGATTAATGGAAGATACATCAATTTCATTTTCAATACATTATTCAACATCTGGGACCGCTGCTAAAGAATTCCATTCAGCATCTTCACAATTATATTCTTCCCCCATTGCTGGGTCCTCAAAATAGCTACAAGGAAAATTATAAAAATCGTCTTCCACAAAATTAAAATCTCCTGTGGAGCTATCATAATCTCCACCATAGTTAGTCAAAAAACTAACATCTTTTCCATCTTCCATATACTCATTTAAGACAGAGTTAAGTTCTTCCTCGCTCAATTCAAGTTCAACATCAGTAGTCTCAAGGGCCACTATTGTGTTTTCTCCATCAACATAATCTGCGATAGAGGCTGGGTCATTTGATAAGATACTAGAAAAATCTACTGACTCAATATCAGAGTTATCATACTCATACTTTTTAATGGCAGAAAGTCTACTTATCTCTTCCATATCTGAGTCATCATAATTTTCAGGTTCTGGGTCCCAAGATCCTAAATAACCAACATAAGTGCCTGTTGCTTCATCATATACGTAAACCTCTGGGTCATCTCCATACTCAAGTACTTCGCCTGCTGAAGAACCAGGTACAATATTTCCATTTTCATCAGTAGTATAAATTTCTGTTGAAATAGTACTTGGACTAACTTCAAAAGTCCCAGTTTCAGAGTTATAATACATTACTTCATTATTGGGCACTATACCTGCTTGGTTTGGGGCATTAAGAATTTCTGAAGATATTCCACTATATTCGCTAACTTCTTCAGAGAGATCCTCGCCTTCAGTATCTGGTGCTCTTTTACTTGGAACCATGGTAGGAACATTTTGACCTGAAAGAATGTTATCTTTAAACCCATCATTAGTCTCTAAAACGGTTCTTCTATATTTACTAAAATATAAGTTAATCTCATTTCCTTGACTAGTTAGGATAATTTTATTAGGAAGAATTTTCACAATCCTTGAATTTTCTAATCCAAGGTAATCTCCTTCATATACTTGTAAAATGTTTCCACTTGGCGAAGTGAGAAGTGCCATATTTTTTCCTCTTCTGACATCAGAAGAGTATTTATTTAAATTATAAGAAGAGTCATCTGATTTTGTCGTAAAAATGGGATCTCCCACTTTGTTAATACTTGCTGGTTGTAATCTAAAATTTAAAACTGAAACAACATCTTCTGCAGATGAAATTTCTGAAAAGGGTCCAACTTCAATTATTCGACTTCTACTTCCGGTGTCTAAAGGTCTTACTCTAATAGTCTTTCCAAAGAATAAATCTTCAAAATTTCTTCTGTAATATGAAATCTGGTCTCTGATTTCTTTATTATTTTTAGTCTCAACAGCTAGCTCAACCCAATAAGTCCCATATTCAAATCCTTTGGAATTAAGGTTACTCTTATACTCCTCTAAGCCTTTATCACTATAAATAACTGACGGTGAATATATATTTATAATATCATCAGTAATTAATTTATTATTATTAATATTTGGATTAGCTTCTAAAATACTATCGACAGATACCCCAAATTTAGAAGCTATATCGTTTAAGATATCTCCCGTTTTCACTATATATTGTAAATCAAGATCTGGAGAGGACTTCATAGCTATAGCAATGATATTATAATTTGAAAGGTCTGAACTTATAGTTTCTTCTATAAATTTAACTGACTCGAATTCTTCGAAGCTAAATAAACTTTTACTTGGTGGTTCAATATTTTTTGACTTATCAATAGCTGATACTAGAGATTCAGATTTTTCTTCAAATAGCATTTTAGTCTTTTGCTGATTTTGATCATTTAAAGCCTTATTAATAATATCAAGTGGAGATTTTGAGGTATCAAGAATGAAAGATTGTTCATCAAGAGAGGTTGAAATAATAGCAATTTTTTCTTGAATGGTTGTCGCTGAGTCATCTTCTAATGCAACTCTCATAATTTCTAAAGTTTCAGGCGTTGCTTCAATCCCTTGATCTTCTAGAGCTTCAGCAAGTATTTCAAGAGACTCAGGAGATCCATCTAAAACTTGGTTTTCTAAAACATCTGCAATGACATCGATGGTTTTTGAATTATTTTCAAATACCTTATTCTTCAGTGCTGCTTTAATAGTGGC
>CABXVZ010000018.1 GCA_902515765.1 uncultured Alphaproteobacteria bacterium
ATTCCATAAAAGCAATTTTTTTTGCATTTTTAGCCAGTGAGTCCAAGGGCTTTTCCATAAAAGCCTCTAGGTCTTCCCCAATCCAAAAAACTATGTCAGCTTCCTCTAACATTTCAGCATGAGAAGGCTTAAAAACGAAAGTGTGTGGATTATTTGTGCCCTCAATAATTAATTGTGGCTCTCCTCTTGATTCCATTATTCTTGAGATTAATGAATGCAAGGGCTTAATTGTAGTAACTACTTTAATGTCTGTTTTTACATCTGCTTGTGCAGCAAAACTATAAAATAAAAAAGATAGTCCGAAAAAAATTGATTTTTGAAAGAAATTCATGTCTAGTACTCACCTTTATGTTATATTATTACATATGTAATATTGTAACAATGTAATTATGTCAATATTAAAAAAATGGACTCATTAATAGAACTAAAAAATTGTGGAGTAACACGAAATCAAAAATGGTTGGTTAGAGGTGTTAGCTTAAAAGTTTCTCAAGGACAGATTGTAACCTTAATTGGACCAAACGGATCAGGAAAATCTACAACCGCAAAAATGGCTTTAGGAATTTTGAAACCTGATGAGGGATCGAACTCTATTAAAGATAATATTAAAATCTCCTACGTACCTCAAAAAATTTCAATCGATTGGTCACTCCCCCTAAGAGTTTTAGACTTCATGAACCTTATTGAAAAACATAAGATTAGCGAAATTACTGATGCCCTCAATATGACAGGTATCAAGCATTTGATTTATAGAGACGTAAGAAATTTATCAGGTGGCGAATTTCAAAGATTACTCATGTCAAGAGCAATAGTAAAAAAGCCAAATTTCTTAGTACTTGATGAACCCGTTCAGGGGGTTGATTATCCAGGAGAAATTGCTCTTTATAAAACAATTCAAGAAATAGTAAAAAATATAAATTGTGGAATTCTTTTAATCTCTCATAACCTCCATGTAGTTATGTCTCAAACTGATCACGTCATTTGTTTAAATGGTCATGTATGTTGTTCTGGGGTTCCTAAATCTATTGTCAAAGAACCAGAATACATCAAGCTTTTTGGGAAAAACATTGATCCTACTTTAGCTTTTTATCAACACGAACATGATCATGAACACCTTCCAGATGGTAGTGTTGATCACTCTCATTAAAAATGCCTATGTTTGATGATTTTATTTTTAGAGCATTTGCAGCAGGTATTGGCCTTGCATTAATCACAGGTCCACTAGGATGTTTTATTGTCTGGAGAAGATTATCTTATTTTGGTGACACAATTGCTCACTCAGCTTTATTAGGAGTGGTTATTGCTTATGCATTAAATTTTAATTTAATTATCTCCGTATTTGCCGTTTCCTGCTTCATAGCTTTGTCGTTACTTTTTTTGCAAAGAAAAACGAGTCTTCCCGATGATGCTTTGTTAGGTCTGTTAGCCCACTCGGTTTTAGCAATTGGTTTAGTTCTTTTAGGAATACTCTCTTTTATAAGAATTGATCTTATGGGCCTGCTTTTTGGGGATATTCTCTCAGTCAATGTCACAGATTTAATGTTTGTTTGGATTGGTGGAAGTATTGTTTTGGTTGTGCTGATATTAATTTGGAGACCCTTATTTGCTGGAACAGTTAATTTGGAATTGGCCAAAGCAGAGGGTCTAAATCCAGACTTAGCTAATGCAATTTTTACTGTTTTAATTGCTAGTGTAATTGCCATTTCAATTAAAATAGTTGGGATATTACTAATTACAGGCCTACTAATAATACCTGCAGCGGCCTCTCGAAATTTATCCTCTACTCCCATCCAGATGGCTATTATCTCTTCTATAATAGGTGTTGCATGCGTTTTTCTGGGTTTGCAATCTTCTATGATTTGGAACTCTCCTTCCGGTCCGACAATCTTAGCAATTGCTTTAGGTGTCTTTATATTAACTCTTTTGCCTCTGAAAAAATTGCTAATCTCCAAAAAAAAAAATAGAATTAAATAAGTAATGAGTTCAACACATACACACTCTAAAAAAAGTCAAAGTTTAACCAAAAATCAAAAAATTGTTCTGAACCTATTACAAAATTCTGGCGAGGCTTTAAAAGCATACTCCATTTTAGACAGCTTAAAAAAAGAGGGCCTTAAATCCCCTCTCCAGATATACAGAGCTTTAGACAAATTAGTGGAATTAGGAAAAATTCACAAAATTGAAAGTAGAAACTCTTTTATCGTTTGCAATAACTCTAATTGTGCCAGTAATACAGTTTTTGCTATTTGTGAAAGGTGTGGAAATGTTAAAGAGATTAAAAATAGCGACCTTTCTGAGGGTGTTAAAGAGCTAGTGAAGAAAAATCGGATGAATGTTACAAGATATAACCTAGAATTTTTTGTTTTGTGCAAAAGCTGTAAAACAAATTAAAATTAACTTCAACTGACCCGAAAGCCTCTAATTTATTGATTTTTTGTCTATTGACATAAATAAAGACCTATATATATTGTGCTCCTCATTATGTATGCAGTCCTAAAATCAGTTGGAAAACAGTTCAAAGTATCACCTGGTGATACTATGAAAATTGATAAAATTGAGGGAAATGTTGGCGATATGATTTCATTTAAAGATATTGTTGCTGTTGGAAATGGCGATAAATTTGAATTTGGGTCCCCTGCAGTCAAGGGCGCAGAAGTATCTGCAAAACTATTGCATCAAACAAGAGATGATAAGATTAGAGTTTTTAGAAAGAATAGAAGAAAACACTTTCAAAGAACCAAAGGTCATCGTCAATATATTTCTATTTTAAAAGTAATGTCCATAAAGTCTGCAATTGGTGAAGAAAGCTTTAAAGAGCCAGCCAAAAAGGCAGCCCCTAAGACAGAAAAACCAAAGAAAGTTGAAACTAAAACTGAGACACCTAAAAAGTTAGAGGCCAAAGCAGAAGCTCCAAAAAAAGCGGAAGCTAAAAGTGCTCCAAAAGTGAAAGAAAAAAAGGCTGTGAAAAAAGAATCAACTGAGGTAAAAGAGTAGAAATATGGCAACAAAAAAAGCAGGTGGAAGTTCCAAAAACGGAAGAGACTCGGCTGGTAGAAGGCTGGGTGTAAAAAAGTTTGGTGGAGAACACGTAATTCCTGGAAATATTATCGTCCGTCAACGTGGTACTAAATTTTACCCCGGCGATAATGTTGGAATTGGAAAAGACCACACTCTTTTCTCCTTAGTCGAAGGCAAAGTTCTGTTCAAAAAATCACGTAACAGACAGTTTGTTTGCGTTAACTAAATTTTCCTAATAAAAATTTCAAATTAAACTGTTATGGCATTTATCGATAAAGCAAAAATTTATATTAAATCAGGAAACGGCGGCCATGGGGCTTTGAGTTTTCGAAGAGAGAAATTTATTGAATATGGTGGACCCAATGGAGGTAATGGCGGCAAAGGGGGCGATATTATTTTTAGAGGTAATAAAGGTATTAATACTTTGCAGCGTTATCGTTTTAATCAACACCATAAAGCTCAAAACGGTGTGGGAGGAGCGGGTCAATTAAAAACTGGAGCTAGTGGTAAAGATTTAATTCTAGATATTCCATGTGGAACAGAAATTTATACTGAAGATATGAGTATCAAGATACATGAGATTTTAGAAGACAATGAAACATATCATTTTTTACGCGGAGGTCAGGGAGGTAAAGGAAACGCTCACTTTAAAAGCTCCACTAATCGAGCACCCCGTAAATTTCAACAAGGAGAAAAAGGACAAGAATCGACTGTTCGTCTAAAACTAAAGATATTAGCAGATGTGGGTTTAGTCGGTATGCCTAATGCTGGTAAATCCTCCATTTTGAATTTTGTCACCAATGCTAAGTCAAAGGTTGCGGATTATGCTTTTACAACTCTTCATCCCCATATTGGAATGGTCCAAAAAGAAGACCTAGAGTTTGTGCTAGCAGATATTCCAGGGCTCATTGAACATGCCAGTGATGGCAAAGGTCTTGGTCATGATTTTTTATCCCATGTGGAAAGATGTAAAATTTTAATTCATGTGATTGATATCACCGAAGAAAAACCTCTTGAAAATTATCAGATTATTCGACAAGAATTGGCGAATTATGGATCTCAAATAGAGTCCAAAAAAGAGATTATAGCACTCAATAAGATCGAAATTGCAGAGGAAGACAGAGTTAAAAAAATTAAAAAGGAATTTGAGAAATCTCTCAATCAAGAAGTGAAGTTGATTTCTGCTGCTACTGGATATCAACTCGATCAATTAACAAATTTATGTTTAGAATACTTAGATAATGAATAAAAAATTTTTAGAATTAGCTAAGAAATCAAAGGTTATTGTAATCAAAGTTGGCTCAAATATTTTAGTTAATGAAAAGCATAGCCTAAGAAAAAAATGGTTAACCTCACTAGTCGAGGATGTTCAAAAACTTCAAAGAAAAGGCTCTAAAATAATCATTGTCTCTTCTGGTGCTATTGCCTTGGGAAGAAAAATTCTCTCTAAAAAAAAACTTACTAATTTACATGAGAAACAGGCCGCTGCCTCTATCGGTCAAATTCAATTATCACAGGAATGGCAAAAAGCTTTTGCCAAATGCAAAATTCAGAGCTCTCAGATTTTAATCACTGCTGAGGATTTAAATGAAAGAAGAAAATATCTCAATATTCGAAATACCATTTACTCTTTAATGGATTTAAATGTGGTTCCGATCATCAATGAGAATGATACTACCTCCACGGAAGAAATTCGATTTGGTGATAATGACAAACTATCGGCTATGATAGCGAATGTCCTTTCAGCTGAATTATTAATTTTATTATCGGATGTTAATGGTCTCTATACTTCAAATCCTAAAAAATCAGCTCAAGCAAAGCTCATCACATCAGTAGAAGAGGTTAATCAGCAAATAGAAAAATATATAGATAAAGATTTAAGTGAATTTGGATCCGGCGGGATGCTAGCAAAGGTGAATGCTGCAAAGCTTTGTATTCAATCAGGCTCAACAATGATTATTTCTAATGGCTTAGTCAATAGTCCTCTTGGAAACATTCATCCAAAATCCTCAACTTGGTTTCTGCCTTCTAAGAATATTCTCACCAGTAGGCAACAGTGGATTTGGAACAGACCTATCCAGAAGGCCATTCTCCATATTGACGAAGGAGCAGCTAAGGCGCTAAAGAAAAACTCAAGCTTGCTAGCTATTGGTGTAAAAGCCATCGAGGGGAAGTTTTATCGTGGAGATACTGTTTTGATTCATTACAATAAAAAAGAGTTAGCTAGAGGAATGATTAATTACGATTTTCAAGAAATGGACAAGATTCAGGGCAGGAAATCCAAAGAATTTAGCGATATTTTAGGTTTTGTTCGAGAAGATGAAATCATTCATAAAGATAATTTGGTGCCCTCAAGATGAGCGACTATTTCAAAGAAATTATAACCCAGTCAAAAGAAGCATCGAGCGCTATGTCCAAACTCAATGCAGAAGATCGAAGTAAAATCATAATGAATATTAGTGGTTTTCTTTTATCCAAAAAAAATGAAATTTTAGAGGCTAATCAATTAGATATAGAAAGAGCAAAATCTAAGGATGTGTCAGCTCCTATGATTAATAGACTAATCCTTACTTCAGAAAAAATAGATCAGCTCTCTCAAGATGTAGAAAAAATTGCTCAAATGCCAGATCCTATAAATCAAACACTAGAAAATTGGACCAATCCCTCAAATGGATTACAGTTTTCAAAAGTTTCGGTTCCAATTGGTGTCATAGGAATTATTTATGAGTCCCGGCCCAATGTTACTATTGATGCGGCTTGTCTTTGTCTTCGATCTGGAAATATCTCTATCCTAAGAGGTGGATCCGAATGCATAGAAACAAACAAAAAACTTTATGAATGTATTCAAGAAGCTCTGAAGGATTTACAAATTAATCCTTATCTTGTTTGTTTCATTCAAAATACTGATCGCAGTTTAGTGGAAGAATTATTACAAGCCGAAGGGGATGTTGATGTCATAATTCCACGAGGAGGCAGATCTTTGATCGAGACAATCTCTAAAAATTCTCGCGTTCCAACCATAAAGCACCTGGAAGGTTTATGTCATACTTTTTGGGACAAAGGATATGATAAAGATAAAGCATCATCAGTTATTGTAAATGCAAAGCTTAGAAGACCTGAAATCTGCGGCGCTACAGAAACATTGCTCATCCACTCTGGGCATTCATCTGAGGGTATTGCATACGTCTTAGATAATTTGAGGTCTCAAGGATGTGAGATCATTGGTTGTGACCGACTCAAAGAAATATACCCCATTGATCGAGCTGCCACAGAAGATGACTGGTCCACGGAGTACCTCGATAAGAAAATATCTGTAAAAATTGTTGATAATATTGAAGAATCTATCGATCATATTAATAAATATTCTAGCGGTCACACAGAGTGCTGCTTAAGTGATAGTCAACAATCAGTTGAATTATTTTTTCAAAATTGCAAAAGTGCCATTTTAATGAACAACGCATCAACTCAGTTTGCTGATGGGGGAGAATTTGGATTTGGTGCGGAAATTGGAATTTCAACAGACAAATTACATGTTCGTGGACCCGTAGGTGCAAAACATCTAACAACTTTTAAATATCAAGTGAAAGGCAATAACACTACACGGCCTTAATGGATTTACGTCAGAGATTATCAGAATTAAAATCGCAGGTTGAATATCTTGCTTCTTTAAAAAAAGAAGATGTGACCCATATAATCAAATCATCAATTTATGAAATAGAAAATTTAGAAGTCTTTAGGGAAGAAGAGTTAAAGGAACTTAATAAAGTAATCCTGACTAATGAAGCCTTCCTTAACCTATACTTCAAATACAACAAGGAGCGCTTGATAACCAAGGGCGTGGTTTACTTAGAGGAAGAAAATGATCTTC
This sequence comes from uncultured Alphaproteobacteria bacterium, assembly GCA_902515765.1. Taxonomy (GTDB): domain Bacteria; phylum Pseudomonadota; class Alphaproteobacteria; order HIMB59; family HIMB59; genus HIMB59. The sequence goes on from CABXVZ010000018.1 coordinate 6,887, forward strand.
AATTTCTCATCTCCCTATTTTATTTTTTTAAACAGAGAGTTCCAATCTTATTAAAAACGAATACAAAACTCCAAATACAATCTTTAGATATAATTCATAAATTTCTTAAAGAAAATAATATCTCAGGAAACTTCTTGATAAAAATTAATGACTAGAACAATAGGACTCTATGGTGGATTTTTTAACCCTTTGCATGAGGGGCACCTTCATGTCATTAAAACTTCCTCTGAGAGCTTGAATCTTAAAAAACTTATATTACTACCGACCTATCAAAATCCTTTAAAAGAAAACCAAAACCCAAAATCAATATATTCTCAAATATCTGATCTTCGCCTGCAAATTAAAGAGCCTTTGGTAAAAGTATCTGATTTTGAGCATCGATATCAGATGAAAAGTACCTATGATGTTTTAAAAAAAATTAGCACTAAATGTAGTCTTAATTCCTTTTATCTTATTATTGGCCTTGATCAGCTTGGTCATTTTCATGAGTGGATGGAGTATGAGTGGATAACAAAAAATATTAGTATTTGCGTTATTTATAGACCGAGATATGATGGTTTCATCGAAAATTCAACTATCAAAAAACAACACCCTAATCTATTCATGCCTAATTTAGCTAAGTTTATCAATAGTTCTACACCCTGTTTTCATATTCTAGGCGACTCCGGTGTGAATATATCATCGAGTGAGCTACGAGATGTCTAACCAACATAAAGATCCATCAGTCAGGGTTATTGTTGATAGTCTCGAAGATAATAAGGCAGAAAAAATTTCTATTATTTCTTTAAAAGGAAAAGCTGAGTTTGCGGAGTTTATGGTGGTAGCCTCTGGTCGTTCCAATAAACATGTGGACTCCGTTTCAGAAAAGGTTTTTCGGGACTTAAAGACTCAAAAAATGTACTGCTCTAAACCTGAGGGAAGACCTCTATGCGACTGGACGGTTATTGATGCCGGTCATGTTTTAGTGCATATTTTTAGAAATGAAATTCGTGAAGTCTATGATTTGGAAAAATTGTGGTCAGAGGACTTTACCAATGCCAGCACCGCTTCTTAAACAAATTTCTATACTAAAATATATTTCCATTTTTTTTCTATTATTTTATAGCCAATCAAGCTTTGCTGATACTAAAGAGACTTATCGTCAGTTAAGTATTTTTAATGAAGTCTATAATCGAGTTAAAGAACAGTATGTTGAAGAAGTTACAGATAAGGAATTAATAGAAAAAGCCCTCAATGGAATGCTTCAAGCTCTAGACCCTCACTCCAGTTATATGAATGAAGAAGTTTATAAAGAAATGCAAATTGATACCTCTGGGTCTTTTGGTGGTTTAGGAATTGAAATTACAACAGATAAAGGTTTTATAAAAATTGTCTCTCCTATTGACGATACCCCTGCACAAAAAGCAGGAGTTCAAGCAGGAGATTATATCACTCACCTCGATGGGACTTCAGTAGTCGATATGACTTTAAAAGAAGCTATTGATGTTATGAGGGGGGAAGTAGGAGAGCCTATTACAATTACAATTGTTCGAGGAACAGAAAAACCCTTTGATATAGAAATTAAAAGAGACATTATTAAGGTTCAATCTGTAAAGCATCGTGTCATTAATAATGTGGGAGTACTTCGTATTAGTACTTTTAATGAACAAACTACTGTTGGTTTGAAAAAAAGCATTGAGGAATTAGAAGGAAGTGAAAATCCTCCTATAGGTTATGTTTTGGATTTAAGGAATAACCCGGGTGGATTACTAAATGAGTCCGTTACTGTAACTGATGTGTTCTTAGAAAAAGGAGAAATTGTATCCATTCGTGGAAGAGAGAAGAAAGATGTGCAAGTTTTTTCAGCAAAAAAAGGGGATATGATAAATGGAAAGCCCTTAATTATATTGATAAATGAAGGTTCTGCCTCCGCTTCAGAGATTGTAGCTGGAGCACTCCAGGATCATGATCGTGCAGTTATTATGGGAATAAAATCTTTTGGAAAAGGCTCGGTTCAAACGATTGTTCCAATAGACAGTGGGGCTGTTAGACTGACTATTGCTAAATACTACACTCCAAGTGGGGACTCTATTCAGGCCGTGGGTATTATTCCAGATGTGGAGGTACCTCGAGCAGAGCTGAATGTTATTGATAGCTATTTTACTTTCAGAGAGTCCGATTATCGTGACGCCCTAGATAACGAGACAACCGATGAAAATGAAGAAGAAGAAGATTTCAACGAATTACTTGAAAATGATTATCAGCTATCTCGAGCTATTGATGCGGTTAAAACTATAGCAGTCCTTAATTAATGAAATTAAATCCTAAAGATTATCGCTCCAATGTGGGAATGATGGTCATTAATAAAAAAAAAGAAATATTAGTGGGTAAAAGAATAGATCACCCTTCTGAGTTTTGGCAAATGCCTCAAGGTGGAATTGATTCAAAAGAAAAAGCTGAACTGGCTGCCTTGAGAGAAATGGAAGAGGAAGTTGGTATTAAAAAAAATAAGGTTAAATTACTAACTCAAAGCAAGGAGTGGTACTATTATTCTATTCCCAAAGACTTAGCTCAGACTTTATGGAAAGGGAAATTCAAAGGTCAAAAACAAAAGTGGTTTTTATACCAATTTAATGGAACTAAGAATGATATTAATATAGAGACGGAACACCCAGAATTCTCAGATTGGAAGTGGGTTTCAAAAGATTTTCTTGTTCCCAATATTGTTCCCTTTAAAAAGAAAATTTACACTAAACTATTAGAAGAATTCGAAGACTATTTATAAGAAGGTGTATTAACAACCTGTTCGAAGGTGTTGAGAGCTAAATCATTTCCCTCAAGTTCTTGATAGGTTTTAGATTGCTGAAAATTAGAATTGGTAATATCAGAAAGAGGTTCAATTTGATCAACTAAAACTTCACAGACCTTTTCTTTTAGCATCACCAAGCCCCCCGAAACAAAGAAACTCTCTTCAACTTTATTATTAGCCATTATCACCATTTGTCCCGGTCGAAGCGAACTAATAAATGGGGAGTGACCTGGCATTGCTGCAAAGTCACCCTCTGTGCCCGGAAGCACAGCCATTTCAACCTCTTTTTGGAAGATAACCTTTTGTGTAGATACTACCTTTAGCTCAATCATAGGGTTTATTAAGCTGCGTCTGCTTCCATTTTTTTAGCTTTTTCGAGCGCTTCTTCAATAGTACCGACCATGTAAAAAGCATTTTCAGTAATATCATCGTAGTCGCCCTTCACTAAGCCTTCAAACCCTTTAATGGTATCTTCAAGAGAAACAAATTTTCCTGGAGACCCTGTAAACACTTCAGCAACGTGGAAGGGCTGACTTAAGAACTTTTGAATTTTTCTGGCTCTTGAAACAACTAGCTTATCTTCTTCAGATAATTCATCCATACCCAAGATGGCAATGATATCTTGAAGACTCTTATATGTCTGAAGAGTTTTTTGAACATCTCTTGCAACTTGATAGTGCTTTTCACCAAGTGTTCTTGGCTCAAGAATTCTAGAAGTTGAGTCAAGAGGATCAACCGCAGGGTAAATTCCAAGCTCTGCAATAGATCTGTTCAAAACGGTTGTTGCATCTAAGTGAGCAAAAGAAGTAGCAGGCGCAGGGTCTGTTAAGTCATCCGCTGGAACATAAATAGCCTGAACGGAAGTAATAGATCCTTTGTTTGTTGTTGTAATTCTTTCTTGAAGGGCACCCATATCTGTTGCAAGTGTTGGCTGGTAACCAACAGCTGAAGGGATACGTCCCAGAAGTGCAGAAATTTCTGAACCAGCTTGTGTAAATCTAAAAATATTATCAACGAAAAACAAAACGTCTTGGTTTTCTTCATCTCTAAAATATTCAGCCTGAGTTAAACCAGAAAGCGCCACTCTCGCACGGGCTCCAGGAGGCTCGTTCATTTGACCGTAGACTAAGGCCACTTTGGACTTGTCTCCATCAACATCAATAACTCCAGATTCAATCATCTCATGGTAGAGATCATTACCCTCTCTTGTTCGCTCTCCAACACCAGCAAATACTGAATATCCACCGTGCGCCTTTGCAACGTTATTAATAAGCTCCATAATTAAAACTGTTTTTCCAACACCAGCTCCACCAAACAAACCAATTTTTCCACCTTTGGCATATGGAGCTAAAAGGTCCACAACCTTGATGCCTGTTACAAGAACTTCTGTTTCAGTTGATTGGTCAACAAAATCAGGGGCACCTCTGTGAATTGGCAACTGTTTTTGAGTAGCGATAGGGCCTCTTTCATCAATTGGCTCACCAATAACGTTCATAATTCTGCCTAATGTTTCAGGGCCAACTGGAACTGAAATAGGATTACCTTGGTCAGTTACTTCTTGACCTCTTTGCATTCCCTCTGTCGCATCCATGGCAATTGTGCGAACTGTATTTTCTCCAAGATGCTGGGCTACCTCTAGCACCACTTCTTGGTCTCCAATTTTTGCAACTAATGCATTCATAATAGGAGGAAGTTCCCCTTCAAATGCTACGTCAACTACAGCCCCTAATACTTGAGTTATTTTACCTGTTTTATTACTTGCCATTATATGCTCCTTTCCTAAACAGCCTCTGCGCCTGAAATAATTTCGATAAGTTCTTTTGTTATTACTGCCTGACGAGTACGATTGTAAGTCATTGTTAATGAGTCAATCATATCACCAGCATTTCTTGTTGCGTTGTCCATAGAGGTCATTCTTGCAGCATGCTCTGCCGCTGAACTTTCTAAGATGCATCCATAGACTTGTGTCATAAAATTTCTTGGTATTAAATATTCTAAGAGTTCGTTTTTATCTGGCTCAAACTCAAAAGACGAATTAGTTGTTTCTTCAGAACCTTCCTCAGATTCAGATTGTTCCAATGGAATAAGAGATTTAAAGGTTGGCTCTTGTGCGATGGCAGAGACAAACTTATTATACAGTATGCTCACTTCATCAATCACCTGAGACTCAAATAGTTCAGAGATTTTATTTTTGACATTTTCAGATACCTCTAACTGCCTGTCATTAGAATTAATATCTTCAAAATTTTCAATAATCTCTAAATCACTTCTCTTATAAAAAGCACTAGCTTTCTTACCGATTGGCATAAGCTTTACTTCAATGTTCTTAGATTTTTTATCTTTAATCCAAGCAACAGCACTTCTAAATAAAGTAGAATTAAATCCGCCACATAAGCCTCGATCAGAAGAATTGATAATCAGCAATGCCACTTTAGGGTTTGCGCGACCCACTAAAACCTCTGGTAAATCAGAATTGTCTTTCGACCCTCCTGAAAGAGAGGATAAAATGAGACTTAAACTCTCAGCATACACTCTTGAGGACTCTGCTAATTCTTGGGCTCTTCGCAATTTACTTGCAGCAACCATTTTCATGGCAGAAGTAATTTTTCTAGTGGATTTAACGCTAGATATTCTTGTTTTAAGATCTTTAAGATTGGGCATTAGCTATAGTTTTGACAAAAGTCTGCTAAAAACTCCTCTATTTTTTTATCTGACTCATCGCTGAAATTACCGGTGCTGTTAATTTCAGTAAATATATCAGAATGCTTAGATTTAAAGCTTTCCAAAAACTTATGCTGAAAATCGGTAATCTTTGATGTATCGACCTTATCAAGAAATCCTCTAACGCCTGAGTACAAACTCAGAACCTGGTCCGCAACAGTCATAGGAACATACTGATCTTGTTTTAACAATTCAGTTAGTCTTTCACCTCTTGATAAAAGCTGTTTTGTAGATGCATCAAGGTCAGAGGCAAACTGAGAGAAAGCAGCCATTTCACGATACTGCGCTAATTCAAGCTTGATCTTACCCGCAACTTTTTTCATAGCTTTAGTTTGAGCAGCTGAGCCCACACGACTCACAGATAAACCTACATTGATCGCAGGTCGAATACCTGAGAAAAATAATTCTGTTTCTAGAAAGATCTGACCATCTGTAATGGAGATCACGTTAGTAGGAATAAACGCAGAAACATCTCCTCCTTGGGTTTCAATAACGGGAAGTGCCGTTAAACTTCCACCGCCACTGTCATCATTTAATTTACACGCTCTTTCAAGTAAGCGTGAGTGTAAATAAAATACGTCACCAGGAAAGGCTTCTCTTCCAGGAGGTCTTCTAAGCAAGAGTGACATTTGTCGATAAGCAACAGCTTGTTTGGAAAGATCATCATAAACGATCAGACCATGCATTCCATTATCTCTAAAGAATTCTCCCATGGAACATCCTGTATAAGGAGCAAGAAACTGGAGAGGAGCAGGATCAGAAGCTGAGGCAGCGACAACAATCGTATATTCTAAAGCTCCATTCTCCTCAAGAGTTTTGACAACCTGAGCAACGGTTGATCTTTTTTGACCAATCGCAACATAGATACAATAAAGCTTTTTCGATTCATCATCAGACTGGTTAACCTCTTTTTGGTTAATAATAGCATCAATCGCAACAGCTGTTTTTCCTGTTTGTCGATCGCCAATAATTAATTCTCTTTGACCTCTTCCAATAGGAACAAGTGCATCTAAAGCCTTTAATCCTGTCTGCATAGGTTCGCTCACACTTTTTCTAGGAATAATTCCTGGCGCTTTAACTTCAATCCTTCTAGACTCACTGCTTTGAATAGGTCCTTTTCCATCGATAGGATTTCCAAGACCATCTACAACTCTTCCAAGTAAGCCTTTACCAACCGGAACCTCAACAATACTTTTTGTTCTTTTAACTGTGTCGCCTTCTTTAATATCTCTATCATCACCAAATAAAACGATACCAACATTATCTTCTTCAAGGTTAAGAGCCATGCCTTTGACTCCACCGTCAAACTCGACCATCTCACCAGCTTGAACGTTGTCTAAGCCGTATACCTGAGCAACTCCATCACCAACCTTTAATACGGTTCCGACCTCGGATATGTCGGCTTGGTTTTCAAAGTTATTAATCTGATCTCTGATGACAGAAGAGATCTCCGATGCTTTAATTGACATTAAATGTCTCCTTTCACGTTGTTGGTAAATTTTGAAACTTGGTTGATGATACTTAAATCGATCATCTTTGAACCAATTACAACAGTCATTCCCCCTAAGAGGGATTTATTTACTTGAAACTCTAATTTAATTTTGGAGCCAAATTGATTGTGAAGAAGCTCCTGAATATTGCTTTTTGTTTGCTCGTCAATACCATGAGCCGTTGTCACTTTTGCTTTTTGATATCCTCTTTTTTCAAAAAGAACATCTTGAAATTCATGCAAAATGTTTTCAAATAAATTTAATCTTTTATTCTTTTTGAGAGTGTTAATTAAACCCTCAAGTATTTTTTCAGATGTTAAACCCGAAATAACCTTTAATAAAATATTCGACTTTATTTCATTTTTTGTCAGGGGAGATTTAAGTAAAGATGAAAGCTCTTGGCTTTCTTTTAAGCTCTCTGAAAGAGATTGGACATCTGCTAAAAGAGAGTCTAGTTCTTCATTTTTTACAGTATCAAAAAGGGCTACTGAGTAGCGTTTAGATGCTATTTTATTACTCATTTTTATAAATTAATCTGCACTTTTTATCACATCAACGCCCTGATTGAGATCATACAAATGACGCATCAAGCGATCGAGAGAGGGTCGATATCAATGTGCAAAAAACGTATATTTTTAGGGGTCATTTTTGATTTTAGAAGGTCAATTTTTCTTCTAAGACTAGTATAGCTTTCCTCTTTGAAGTAAAAATTTTCTTGATAATGGTTCTTTTTATACGGAATCAGTGAGGGCGTGGGTCCTAATATAGATAATTGGTGCTTTTTGGAGATCGAAAGAACCTCCATACAAATTTCGCGCAACTCAGAGGATTTAGGGTGGATAAACTGCAGTTGAGAAATTTTGGTATAGGGAGGTAACTGGCTCTGCTCCCTTCGAGATAGCTCCATTTGAATAAATTCACTACGGTTCTGGTTTTTAATACTTTGGAATATAGGATGTTGCGGATTATAGGTTTGAATAAAGACCTTTCCTCTTTCTCCCTCTCTTCCGGATCGTCCAGCAACTTGTTGAAGGAGTTGATAGGTTTTTTCCATGGCTCTAAAATCGGGACTAAAGAGGCTTGAGTCTCCATCAATAACATTAACTAATTTCAAATTAGGAAAATGAAATGACTTTCCTATAATTTGAGATCCTACCAAAAGATTGGTTTGCTGATTAAAAATATCTTCAATCAAATCTTTTTTATTTTTTTTTGTTCTTAAAGTATCACTGGAATAAAGCTGACTTTTGTAACCAGGAAAGAGTCTATCCACCTCTTCCTGTAATCTTTCAAGTCCGATTCCCAAAGAAACAAACTTATCCGAAGAGCACATTTTACAAGTTTGTTGGGGTTCATAAAAACTGGAGCAATGATGACAGATAAGTCGATCAATTTTTTTATGATAGACCAAATTTACTGCACAATTTTGACATTGGATTGTTGCATGGCAGTTTGCACAAATTTTTGTAGGGGCATATCCTCGACGATTTAGAAAAAATAAAACCTGACCTTGTTTTTTTAAAACCTTGATCGTTTCATCGTAAATAGTTTTTGATATCCAAGACCTAGGGCCAGGTTTTAAAGCATTCATATCAACAACTGCAATCTCAGGTAGTTCGGTTTGATGAAATTGACTAGCTAATTGGTGAGATATAATTTTATGATTATTTAAATTATACAAACTCTCTAATGAAGGAGAGGCGCTCACTAGAGTACAAATTGCATTGTTGCATTTAGCCTTAAATATCGCCATATCTTTTGCATGATACCGAGGTCCTTCCTCTTGTTTATAAGAGGAGTCATGCTCCTCATCGCAAACAACTAATTTGAGATTTTGAAATGGAAGCAGTACTGCAGACCGAGCGCCCACAATTACGCAAGGCTCTCCTGATAACAAAGATCGCAATATTCTACTTTTTTGCTGTTTTGTTTGCTTAGAATGCCAAATAAAGGGCTCACATCCGAAATACAACTGGAACCTTTTAGACCACTCTTCGGTTAATGCAATTTCGGGCAACAAGACTAATGACTGATTGCCTGCTTTTAAATTTTCTTCAATTAATTTTAGATATAGTTCAGTTTTACCTGAGCCTGTTACCCCATCAATTAAGTGGGTTATATAATTATTATTTTTCTTCCAAATATTTTGGAATATTTTTTCCTGATCTTCATTGAGAGTTATGGATTGTACGATTTTATCAAACAAAAAACTTAGATCTGTAGAAATAATACTCTGGTTGGACGTTAGCTCTCTCCACTGCTTACTAGTCAATTTACAACTTTCCATTAAATTTTTTTGTGAGCGATATATTTTACTGGAAAAAGAAAAATAATTTTTAATATCTGAGGTTGGGTACTGTTGAAGTGCCATTTTATAAACCATTCCTAGGTCAATGAAATAATGAACTGACAAGTATTGATAAAATTCTATTGTCTCTTTACTTAGGGGGTGAGGATAAAAGGATTTAATTTGCAATATCTTTTTTAAATCAAATTTAATTTTTCTCTCTGTCGTTTGAGATAGAACGACACCTCCTTGAGTTTTTCTCCTTAGAGGAATTTGAACGATTGAACCAACTGGTATGATTTTTGAAAATTTATATGTCAAACTTTCTTGAATTTGGCCAAAAGGAATAACTTGGTAATAATAAGACATTTTTTAAATTTGATTCTAATTTATAATATAATGATATGAATTTTATCGAACTCCTAGAACATTCAAAAGTTCATAAATCAATTATTGAAGATTTTAAGGGATGGCTTTTTCATTTAAAAGATATCAAAGGTTATTCTGAAAATACCTATAAATCATATTGTTATGACGTTTGTGATTTTTTTATTTTTTTTCAATTCTATCAACAAGAAACCTTATCTGTATCTAATTTAAAGAAGCTGGATCTCCAAACATTTCGTGCTTGGGTGGCGGATATAGGATCTCAAAGAGATTATTTTAATATTTACAAAAAACCCCTAGCAGCTAGATCTCGAAGAAGGGCAATTAGTTCCATGAAAAACTATCTTAAGTTTTCCTCCCTCAAAAATGAGCAATACAAATTTGGATACACAGAAATACAACTTTTGAAAAATCCCAAGATTCCAAAATCACTACCCAAGCCCATATCAGAGGACCAAATTGATCAATTAATTGAGCAATTAGTCAAAGTCTCTAAAAAAAGCTGGGTCCAAAAAAGAAATTTAGCACTTTTATATCTATTGTACGGGTGTGGCCTTCGTATTAGTGAAGCCCTCTCAATTACTAAAAAGCATTTGGCAGATAGATCATCTTTAACCATTATGGGAAAAGGAAGAAAAGAAAGACTTATTCCTATATTAGAAATTGTGAGCCGATCGATAGAAGACTACCTCAAAGAATTACCGTATCAAACCTCTCAAGATGATTTAATATTTGTTGGAGACAGAGGGGCACCATTGAAAGCTTCAGCTTTTCAAAGAGATTTAAAAAAAGCGCGAATTAATTTAGGACTCCCTCCCACAACCACCCCTCATGCTTTAAGGCATAGCTTTGCAACTCATCTCTTAAAAAATGGTGGTGATTTAAGAGTTATTCAGGAACTATTGGGACATAGCTCCTTATCGACTACACAAATTTATACTGAGGTAGATGACGTGAGCTTAGAAAAAACTTATCGTGAAAAAAATCCTAGTAAATAATTATTCTTTTCCCCGAACTATAAAAAAAGGATTAAGAATATTTTCTTTTTGATAAATAAGTCTTTGCCCGTTTAAATCTTTTACTGTTCCTCCAGCACCTTCAACTATTGCCTGTGCTGCAGCAGTATCCCATTCTGATGTTGGAGCTAGTCTGGGATAAATATCTGCAGACCCATCAGCTATCATGCAAAGCTTTACTGAACTACCCGCTTGTAATAATTCATGGTTTTGAAATTGAGAAATAAATTTTTGAGTTTCCTCGTTCAAATGACTTCGGCTAGCAACTATGCGTATAGGATCATTAGGGAGAGAAACTGATAATTCATAGATATTAGATTCAAAAATTTTAAAGGAACTTTTATGAAGACCTCCCACATACAATTCTTTTTTAATAGGAGAATAAACATATCCTAAGGTGGGGTATCGGTTTTCAATAAGAGCAATATTAATTGTAAATTCACCATTCTTATTAATAAACTCTTTAGTCCCGTCCAGGGGGTCTACT
>CABXVZ010000019.1 GCA_902515765.1 uncultured Alphaproteobacteria bacterium
TTTAGAGGATTTAAATTTTATTCTTAAAAAAAATTTCTTTTTTACTACAACAGATTATGGATATCAAAAATTACCCAAGGAAAGTACTTTAAGATTAATTTCAAATCACCAACCAATAAAACTTTTTGATAAGTTTGAAAATGTAGATTATTCATTTGGGGTAAATTTTGAATTAATAAAAAAGGTTTTTAAAAAATTCAATCCTAAGTTTATATCTCAAAAAGACTTGATTGAAAATTTTTTACCTGAAGAGTTCAAAAATACGACTGAGGCAAGTACCTTGAAAGCTAAGAAGATTCTTAATAGCGAGATTTTTTTTAATATGGGTAGTTCGTTTAGTAATATTTCTTTTTTTTCAAAATGATAAAAAAAATGAAAATAAAATTTTTTACTAAAAATAATGGTTTTTCCAAGGGTATATATAAATCATTAAATTGTGGTCTGAGATCCAAAGATAATCCTAAAAGAATAAAAGCAAATATTGATGAGGCAATAACTAATTTTTCAAAGCAAAAAAAACCGTTAATATTACCTGTACAATCTCATTCAAATAAATGCTTAATAGTTAAGAATATTAATAAAAATTATCATTGTGATGGTCTTGTCTCTAATAAATCAAATATAATTCTAGGAATAACTACTGCTGATTGTTTGCCAATTATCTTAATTGATCAAAAAAACAAAGTTTTTGGAATATGTCATGCAGGATGGAGAGGTCTTCTAGGAGGGATTATTCAAAATACTATAAAAAAAATGCGCCAACTTAATTCAAAAAATACTAATATCCATGCTTATATTGGACCCTGTATAAGGAAAATGTCATACGAGGTTTCAAAATCATTTGTAAGTTCCTTGCCACATAAATATCGAGTGTTTAGTTATAAAAAAAAAGAAAAGTATTACTACGATCTTCCAAAACTAGCCAAATATATTTTATCTGAGACTAGAATTTTCAATATTAACGATACTAAAAAAAATACCTTTATTGATCCTAATTACTTTAGTTTTAGAGAAAGTAGAAAAAATAAATTCACCGATTATGGAAGGAACATAAGTATGGTTGCTCTAAATTAAATTTGAATGAATTTTTATTTAATATATAAAGATCTAAATCTATGAAAATAATTTCTGGAAACAGTAATATAAAACTTTCTAAAGAAATAGCTAAATACGCTAACACCCCTCTTTCTACTGCAAATATGACTAGATTCTCTGATAAAGAGATCTTTGTTGAAATAGACGAAAATGTAAGAGGAGAGGATGTTTTCCTAATTCAGTCTACCTCTTTTCCAGCTAATGATAATTTAATGGAATTACTTGTAGCTATCGATGCTCTAAAGAGAGGATCAGCTGCTAGGATTACTGCTGTACTCCCGTACTTTGGTTATGCTCGACAAGATAGAAAAACTGGTCCCAGAACACCCATATCTGCTAAATTAGTAGCAAATATTATTACTACAGCTGGCGCAGATAGAGTGTTGACTATGGATTTACACGCTGGCCAAATTCAAGGATTTTTTGATATTCCCTTGGATAACCTTTATGCTTCCCCTCTTTTCATCAATGACATTAAAGAAAATATAAAAGATGATAAATTAGTATTTGTATCCCCAGATGTAGGGGGAGTTTTAAGAGCTAGGTCTTTTGCCAAAAAACTAAACGCTGATTTGGCCATTATTGATAAAAGACGAGATGCCCCTGGTATCTCTAATGCTATGAACGTCATTGGAACTGTCAAAGATAAAACATGTATTATTGTTGATGATTTAGTTGACTCAGGTGGAACTATTTGTAATGCCGCTATTGCCTTATTAGAAAATGGGGCTACTGGTGTTTATGGCTATTGTTCTCACGGTGTATATTCTGGGCAAGCCTTAGATAATATCAATAATTCTGTTTTAAAAGAAATGGTATGCACAGACTCTATTAAACCCACATTTGAAGTACCTGAATGCATGAGATATATATCTGTTGCTCCTCTTTTTGGTGAGGCAATTATGCGTATAAATAGTGAATCTTCCATATCATCTCTATTTGATTAATTAATTAATTTATTGTATAAACTCAGCCTATGAAAATTAGTGGAAATATACCTGCAAAAGAGAGAAAAAAAGGTAATACAAATCCTTATTTAAATGAAGGTCTCATACCCTCAATAATTTATGGTGGTAAAGCAGACCCCACTATGGTTGCTGTTGATAAAATTCAGTTAAAAAAGAGATTCGACGAAGGTGGCTTTTATTCTAAAATTTTTGAAATTGAATTAGGTGATAAAAAAGAAGCTGTCATTGTAAAAAGCATTCAGCGTAATAAGGTTAAACACAATCCAATTCATATAGACTTTCAAAGAGTTGATGAAAAAACAAGAATTATTATATCTGTTCCTGTAGAGCTTATAGATCAAGAGAATTCTCCTGGTTTAAAACAAGGAGGGGTTTTAAATGTTGTGAGAAGAGAGATTGAATTAAGTTGTTTGGCTAATAACATTCCAGAAAAATTTGTTATCTCTCTAGAAGGTAAAGAAATTGGCGATGACATACGCCTTAGCTCTGTTACCCTTGGGGAGGGAATGAAACCAACTATCCTAGGTAGAGATTTTATGCTAGCTACAATTCAGGCACCTAAAGTTGAGAAAGAACCTGAAGTTCAAGAGACAGCAGAGTCGACTGGTGAAGATAGCGAAAATACTGAAGAAAAGAAAGAAGAAGAAAAGGCAGCAGAATAATATAATCTGTCTTTATGCTTACGTTATACTGTCTAGGCAACCCAACTCTAAAACACAAACAAAATCGTCATAATGCTGGTTTGCTTTTAGGTGATTACTTAGTGAAAAAGTTAAATCTAAATCTCAAAAAGTTTAAACATTACAAACTCTCCAATACTTTTCAAATTGATGGCACTCAGTGTCAAATCGCTCTATCAGAAAACTATATGAATGAATCTGGAAATGGAGTACTCAGTCTTAAAACTACAAAATTAAGCAAAAGTGACGAGCTTTTCGTTCTTTATGATGAATTAGATTTAAGTCTAGGAGAAATTAAAATTAAGTATTCTGGAGGAAATGCAGGTCATAACGGCCTCAGAAGTATATCGAGTAAAATAGGAGATAATTATTGGAAATTAAGAATTGGCGTTGACCACCCAGGTGATAAAGAACAAGTAACAAGACATGTCTTAGGGAACTTCAAAGAAAATGAAAAAAAAATTTTAAACAATCTTTTTGAGTTAATTTATTTAAACTTATCACAAATTTTTATTTCCCGACATTTGTCCAATTTAGGTATTTAGATGAAGTGTGGAATTATAGGCCTTCCTAATGTGGGAAAATCTACCCTTTTTAATGCTTTGTGTGAAAATGAACAGGCATTAGCTGCAAATTATCCCTTTGCAACCATTGATCCAAATAGTTCTTTAGTCAGAGTGCCTGATGATAGATTGAAGAAATTATCTAATATTTGTAATCCTCAAAAAATAATACCAGCGGCATTTGAAATAGTTGATATAGCAGGATTAGTCAAAGGTGCCTCAAAAGGTGAAGGCCTAGGCAATGCTTTTTTATCTCATATAAGGTCTGTTAATGCATTGTTTCATATTGTTAGATGTTTTGAAGACTCTGACATCCAACATGTAGAAAATAGAATAGATCCTGTAACTGATATCCAAATAATTAATGCAGAGCTAGCCCTATCGGATTTAGATATTCTTGAAAAGAATTATCAAAAACTTAAAAAGATTCAAAAAACAGATGATGATAAAAGAAAAGTTCAAATTATAGAAAGAGCTATTGATCTTATTTCTAATGAAAAAAAACTTTTAGGCAATTTGGGAAATGATGAAATTGAGTATTTAAATACTTATCAATTAATATCAATTAAACCAGTTGTCTATATATGTAATGTTGATGAAAGTTCTGCTTTATCTGGTAATGAATTTACAAAGAAAATTGAAGATTATGCCAAAGATAATAAGTCTGAAGTACTTTTAATAAGTGCCAAAATTGAGTCTGAAATATCTCAAATAGCAGATGAAAAAGATAAACAAGATTTTTTAGAAAGTATGGGTCTTTCTGAGACAGGGCTCAAAAGGGTGATAAGAAAAGGATATGAAATTTTAAATTATATTAATTATTTTACTGCTGGAGAAAAAGAATTAAGGGCATGGACAATCATCAAAGGTACGATGGCTCCAAGTGCTGCAGGAACTATCCATAGTGATATGGAGAAGGGTTTCATTAGAGCTGAAACAATATCTTTCGATGACTATGTAGCAAATAATGGGGAAAGTGGTGCTAAAGAAAAGGGGAAACTTAGATTAGAAGGCAAAGAGTATGAAGTCAAAGATGGAGACGTCATGCATTTTTTATTTAATGTTTAATATATTACTTAATATCTCTCCAGATTTGCTGCTTTGAAATATAGGCTAAAACAAAAAGAACTATTAAAAATAAAATAACTTTTAAACCCATTCTTTTTCTATCTTCTAAACTGGGCTCAGCGGCCCAAGCTAAAAATGTAGTCACATCAGTCGACATTTGATCCATGGAATTTTGAGTTCCATCATCATAATCAACTAGGCCATCTGATAATGGGGACGTCATCGCTATTAAATTACCTGCCATATATTTATTATAGTGTTGACCACTTGGAATAGTCATATCTTTTGGTGGATCAACATAGCCAAGCAATAATGCTTTCACATAATCTGCCCCTTTGGGTCTCGCTTTTACAATTAGTGATAAATCTGGAGGGTAAGCACCATTATTTGCAGCCCTTGCAGCTTTAATATTAGCATATGGATTTGCGAATTGATCAGATGGCATTCCATCTCTTTCAAACATTTCACCTTCATCATTAGGACCATCTAAAATTAAGTATTCAGCAGCAATGGCTTTGATATGATCTTCACTAAAGCCAAGATCACCTAAATTCCTGTAAGATAAATAATTCATGGAATGGCAGCCTGCGCAAACTTCTCTATATACCTTTAGACCTCGTTGAGCTGAGGCGCGGTCATAAGTTCCAAAAAAACCTTTCCATGACCAATCATATTTAGGGATATCAATTTTTTCTCCAGCTCCATAAGAATGAAAACTAAAAAATAAAAAAATTAACAGTAAAGCTTTTTTCATATCAGGCTTTTTTACTTTGTAAGTAATTTGAAATAGTTAAAGGTTGCCTTGGTGTTTCCAAAAAGCCAACCAGCGGCGCAAGCACAAATATAAATAAAAACCAATATATAGTGCCAATTCTAGAAATTATGACATAAATTCCCTCTGCAGGCTTACCACCCATATACATTAACACCAAAAAGTTTACTGCAAATAAGAGAACACACACTCTCCACACAGGTCTAAACAAACAAGATCTGACTTTTGATGTATCCAGCCATGGCATTAATCCTAAGGCAAGAATAGAACCAAACATGGCTAAGACACCTCCTAGCTTATCAGGAATAGCTCTAAGAATAGCGTAAAACGGTAAAAAGTACCATTCTGGAACAATATGGGCGGGTGTAACCATAGGATTGGCTTTAATGTAGTTATCTGAGTGTCCTAAAATATTTGGATAATAAAAGAGAATAAAAGCCAAAATTATAAAAAAGAATATTGTTGCATTTAAATCCTTGATTGTAACATATGGGTGGAAACTAACCGTTTCATCCCAACTTTGAGGCTCTGAGCCAGTTGGGTTATTAGAACCCGTCATATGAAGTGTAATAACGTGAAAGACAACTAAGCCTACAATTGCAAAAGCTAAAAGCCAATGCAATACATAAAAACGGTTAACGGCTGCGTCGCCAACTGTAAAATCACCAAGAAGTAATGTTAATATAGCATCTCCAACGACTGGAATTGCAGAAAATAAATTAGTTATGACGGTAGCCCCCCAATATGACATTTGCCCCCAAGGAAGAGTATATCCCAAAAATGCTGTAGCCATCATTAGCATAAACATAGTCAAGCCAAAGATATAAACTAACTCACGTGGTGCCTTATATGATCCAAAATATAATGCTCTAAAAATATGAATAAAAGTAGCAATAAAAAAGAATGAAACTAAATTTGCATGAAGGTATCTTATTAGCCATCCAAAACTTACATCTCTCATAATTCTTTCAACAGAGTCAAATGCATCATCGGCCGACGGTTTGTAATGAAATCCTAAAAAAATGCCTGTTAAAATTAATCCTATCAAACAGAACATTGCGATACCCCCAAAAGACCAAAAATAGTTTAAGGATTTAGGAACTGGAAACTTTAAGTATTCAGCTTCCATCATTCTAATTAAAGGAAGTCTGGAGTCTATCCAGCCTTTAAAGCCAGTGTAGGGTGAATTTAGTGTTTTTTTATAACCTTGTAGGTGGTCAGAGCTCATAAAATTTTATCCAATCTTTATTCTGTTATCTGTCAAAAAAACGTATGGAGGTACAGGGAGATTTGTAGGTGCAGGACCTTTTCTAATTCTACCTGAGGTATCATAGTGGGAACCATGACAGGGGCAAAACCATCCACCATAATCTCCTTTTGTATCTGAAACTTTCTGGCCCAAGGGCACGCAACCAAGATGGGTACAAACACCCAGAACCACCAACCATTTATCGTTTTGGACTCTTGCAGAGTCCTCTTCAGCATCAATCAAATCACTTAATGAAATATTCTTGGCTTCTTCTATTTCTTTTTGAGTTCTATGCTTAATAAAAACTGGCTTACCTCTCCATATGACTGTAAGGCTTTGTCCTTCTTCCAAAGGTGCTAGATCAATCTCTGTTGAAGCTAAGGCCAGAGTATCTTTGCCAGGGTTCATGCTTGAAATGAAAGGTATAGCAAGGCTAGCAGCGCCCACTCCACCTAAAGTCATAGCTGAAAGCTTGATAAAGTCTCTTCTAGGTTTGTTATTTTCTGACATTTATATAATTAAAACTTGAGTAGATTTTATTAGTAAGATGTAGCATAAGTAGTAGTCATCATGACGCATAAATTTGGAATTTGTCTTTATATGCCTGATATGCCTCAAAACCTTGGGGTAATAATTAGAACAGCCGCATGTCTCGAATTTCCTCTTCATATAATCAAACCCCTCTCCTTCTCTATGACTGATAAAAGATTTAAAGGTGCAGTTATGGACTATATTGATCAATGTGAAATCGTAAATCACGATGACTGGAATAACTTCGAGAGGTACTGCGAGTCCAATAATAAGAGAATTGTTCTTGCAACTACTAAATCTAATAATAGTTTTTATAATTACAGTTTTAGTAATTCTGATATGATATTATTTGGTAAAGAGACAGCTGGGGTTCCTCAAGAAATTCATAAAAAGGTAATTGAAAAAATTACTATACCAATTAATCAAAAAACTCGTTCTTTAAATTTAGCTACTTCTGTATCGATAATTGCTAGTCAGGTAATTTCAAATTTATAAATAATCTAGAAACTTATTTAACTCCTTATTTCCATTTAAAAAACTAATAGTATTTTTAGGATAAGGCATTGTATGTATTTTTTTAAGTTCAGATGATATTTTATTTTCTTTCACAAATTCAGTTATATTTTTAGAAAGTAAGATGATGGCATCCAGATCTGTATCGCTAGCCTTTGTATTTTCAAATAAAGAGAGAAATCTCATAAATCTTATTGCCCTCAGATAATCTTTTTGAATTTGTTCAATAGGATCAAAAATAAACTTTAAATAAGAATTTTTAAAATGTGAGATCCCATTGTATAAATCAAAGGCCTCACCTAAAAGATTTATATAAATACTATTAAATGTAAAATCTCTTCTCTTTGAGTCCTCTTCAAGAGTAAGTGCTTTTGCAACTTTTGTATGCCTTCCTGTGGGGCGAATGTCTCTTCTAAATGAATTGATCTGATATTCAAAATTATTATCTGTAATAGCTAAACTTCTATAACCTGAATAAAACTTTGAGTTAAATTCATTAGATATTTTTTCGATTATCTCATCTTTAAGATCAGGGATTACTAAGTCTATATCCTTGTTATTATATGTATTACTAAGAATGGATCTGGTTGCACCCCCAATGAAATAAACCTCTTTTTTATTAATGGATAGAATTTCTAGAATTTTTTCAAGATGAGAAAATTCTATAATCTGATTTACTTGTTTAAGATAATTCATCCACTCCCTCTATTTCCATTAACTCTAACCATCGCTCTTCCTTATCTTGTAATTCTATTTGTAATAAACCTATTTTTTGAGACGTTTGAAGGAATAATTCATTATTTTTGTCATATAAGGTGGGGTCAGATATTATTTCTTCCAATTTTTGAAGGTCTTTTTTTAAGTTATCTATTTTATCAGGTAAGTTATCTAGCTCAAATTGAAGTTTGAAGGTTAGCTTTTTTCTTTCTTGAGGTTTTTTTAATTTAGTAAAATTTTGTTTGTCTAATTTATTTGTTAAATAATTTTGCTCTAAAAGTAAGTCTTCTTTTTTTTCTAAAAAATCATGATACCCACCATTAAAAACAATAATTTCTCCATTTCCTTTAAAATATAAAATTTTATTTACTAATTTATCTAAGAAATCTCTATTATGAGACACAATTATCAAAGTTCCATTATATTGAGATAGAATAGACTCAACTAAATCCAGAGTATCTGTATCCAAGTCATTTGTGGGTTCGTCTAAAATAAGCCCACTTTTTGGATTAGCTAATACTTTAGATAATAATAAACGATTTTTCATTCCACCAGATAGGCTACCTACGGGATCATTGGCTTTTGAAGGATCGAAATGAAAATCTTTTAAGTAACTACAAACATGTCTCTCTTTTTGATTGGCCTTAAGATAATCACCACCTGAAGGTACAAGTATTTTTTTAATTGGGAGATTATCTTTGAGATCATTTCTTAATTGATCGAAATAAGAAAATTCAAGCTCTTTCCTAATCTTAAGTGAACCCTCTTTTAGTTGTATTTCTTGTAATAAAATTTTTAAAAAAGTAGATTTACCCGATCCATTAGACCCCAGTAAACCAATACGATCTTTTTTGTTTATTTTTAGATTAAAATCTTTTAACAAAGGGTGATTTTGATATCCATCATAATAAAAAGAGGAATTATGAAACTCAGCAACATGACGGAAGTTTTTTGTTTCATCTTTTACAAGTTTAAAGTCAATTTTTTTGGTAGCCTGTATATAAGAACTAACATCCTTTTCTAAGTTTTCTTTTAATTCTCTTGCCTGCTCTAACCTTCGAGTATTTCTTTTAACTCTGGCTTTAACACCTTTATTTGCCCAACTAACTTCGATATTTACATGCTGCCTTCTATTTTGAAGTTCTCTTTCCTCTTGAGATAAAAGAAGTTGCGACCAATGATCAAAATCGTTGTAACCATTTTGGTTAATTTTAATTTTAGATCTATCAATCCAAAAAATTTTATTAGTAAAGTTTTTTAAAAATTGTCTATCGTGGCTTACACATATAATTGCACAATCAAGCCTTCGCAAATAATTTTCAAGCCAAATAATTGTGTCTAAGTCTAAATGATTTGTTGGTTCATCAAGTAATATGATATCAGATTTATTAATTAATGTTTTAATCAAACCTACTCTTCTCTTTTGTCCTCCTGATAAATTTTTTAAAATTAAATTTTTGTCTAAATTCATAAAATTACAAAAAATATCAATTTGAAAGTCCTCTTCACGATTTTCTAATATTGACAAAATTTCATTTTCAATAGTTTGATTTTCATTATCAAATTGAAAATTTTGACTAAAATACCTAATAGATATATTTTCTATATTCCAAATTTCACCATTATCTATTTCGTGTTTACCTGAAATTACGTTCATCAAAGTAGATTTTCCAACTCCATTTTTACCCACTAGGGCAATAAAATCTTTTCTATGGATATTTAGATCTAAGTTATGGAAGATTTCATACTTGTGATAACTTACGATAACTTCTTTTAGAGAGAATAATAATTGGCTATTCATATGACATATTTAGAAAATGGCTGGGGCGGTAGGATTCGAACCTACGCATGCCGATACCAAAAACCGGTGCCTTACCGCTTGGCTACGCCCCATCAAGAATTAAAGAACTTAACTGAAATAATAGGATTTTTCAATTCTAACTAAGGGATATTTACTTCTAATATCATTAATTAATGACTTTTCAGCAATATTAGACTTAAACGTAAAGAAAATAGAGGATCCACTTCCACTCATTCCATTAACTTTAAATTTATCTTTTTGGGTTTCAATAAAATTATATAAATTTTGAAATTCTTCATTAAACATCATCGATGAATACAAAAGATCATTTTGTGAAAAGATTTTTTTTATTAGGGTATTTTTATTATTTCTATAAATATCAAATATTTTTTTTGTAATATTTTTTTTGGATGGAATAAGTAAAAATATCTTCTTCCATCTCGGCTTTTTTGAGTAAATTTTTTTAAATTTATCTAATCCATCAATTACTTTTGGATAATTATCATAAAAAATTAAAACATCTGAGCCGATGTTAGGTGCATCTATATAAAAGTTTTTATTATTAATATTATGAAATTTATAAAGAAATTTTAAGATACTTGCAGAATTAGATGATCCACCACCTAGTCCATAACCAATAGGAACCATTTTATTTATTGAAATTTCAAATTTTGAATTAGTTCCATATTTTTTATCAAAATAAAGTATAGTTTTTTTTATAATATCGTTTTGAACAATAATTTTTTTTTTATTGATATAGTATTTTATCGATAAATTTTTAGATTTTGAAACCTTGATGGTATCAGAGAGTTTTAATAAATATACTTTTGAGGATATTTTATGCTTCGACAGTAATTTGTCATAATTTAAAACTTTTAATGTCAAATTAATTTTTGCAGGTGATGTTAATAAAGTAGTTTTCAATTTCTTTTCACAATATCGTTAAATTTAAAATAATCCTTATGGAATAATAAGATTTTATTATCCAAAAATTTTGCTTCTTTAGTTCGTTCTTGTTTAGAATAAATTTGAGACAAATGATCAATTATTTCTGGCTCCGAAGGTTCCATTTTATAGGCCTGTAATATCCATTTTTCAGCTAGTTCAATTTCATTTTTTTTAAAATAAAGCCAACCTAAACTATCAAGTATAGCTCCATCTTCATAATTTGAGTCCTCAACAGCCTGAAGAAGCATTTTTTCTGCTAATTCAAGATTCCTATTATTGTCCACCCATAAATAAGCAAGATAATTTAGAATATAAGGATAATTACCTTCAGAAATATCAATGCTCTTTTGAATAATATCTTCGGAATCTTTTATCTTATCGTTGCGTTCTAATAGAATGCCATATTTGAATAAATGTATCGGATCAGTAGAATTTTCTATAATTTTTAAACAACAATTATCAATAAATTCTAGTGCTTTAATATTTTTATTTTGACTGTACAGCTCTATGGCAACTATCATGGCGAGTTCTATAGACTGCCATTCATTTTTAGAAATTATTTTTTGATAATAATTAATTAACTCTTTAATGTTATAATCAAATTCTATTGCAGTTTTTAGAAAAAGATAATCTTTAAAAAATTGAAAATTATTATTATCTTGAAAATTTAAATCATTGATTAATTTTAACATTTTTTTATTGGGGTTTAACTCAGCCTCGAATGAAGTTTTTTTATAGAGATAATAATTTTTATTCTTAACATCATTTTTAATCAAGTAAGATAAAAGTGCTAGTGAATTTTTATACTCCTTAGCATAAAAATAATAGAGACTAGTCTGATATATTTGCATATTGATTAAATCGTTATAATCACTAACTAGAAAATTTTCATCAAGTTTTATAGTTAAACTGTTGAGAGAATTATTTAAACCTAGTAAATCATCCAAAGAAAATTGGAGATTTTTAGATTGGAAAATATTATTTATTAGATTGAGTTGCTTAGAATTAAATTGAGATAAGAGTAAAGTATCATTTGTAATAATTTTATGAAGTTTTTCAATTTCATTTAAATTATCCTCTTTAAACTGGAGATAAAGGTTATTAATAAATGAAATATTCATAAATCTTTCATCATTTGAAACTAAAAGACTTTTATCTACCTTGTCTTGACAGTAGCTAGACCAAAAATTAAAGCTATTTTTTAAGATTTCCTCAAAAATATAATAGGTACTTTTACTATCTAAAGTTGTACATTTATTTTTTTTTATTTGTTCAAGAGACTTTAATAAGTCTAAAGTAAAATTTTTTCCTGATGTGATATTGTTAATATACCCATACTCTTCAATAATAATTTGATTAAGTAAATAAGACTTTTTTTCAATAAATTTGTCGTATCTAGGTAATGTTTTCCAGGTTAAATAATCATTATTATAATCTGAATATATCGAGCTTAAGATCTGATTATCATAATTATTTTGAAGTTGCGCCCCATTAGCATGTACATTTAACATAAAAAAAAATATAAAATTCCCAACATAGCTAAATAACTTACACATGGACATTAAACACTATCAAAAAAATATTCTTTTGGAATTGATGAATTTAGAAGAATTCAAACTAAATGACTCAAGTGCTGAAAAGCAAACGATAATACCCCCAAAAGAAATTGCTAAAAAAGTAAGTGTGCACTCCTCAACATCAATAGAAGAATTAGAAAAATACCTCAATCAAAGCTATAATTTTAATTCAAAATTAATTGAAGGAAATTTTGAATCAAAAATTTTATTTTTTTTTGGTAAATGCCATAAACTAGATCAAAGAATTTTGGATAATAAATCCGGTGAATTATTTGATAAAATGTTATCTTCAATTAAATTAAAAAGAGCTAATATTTGTTTAGCCTCATACATACCAAGAGGTTTAGAAAATTTATATGATGATGAGGGGTTTTTAACTCAAATTCAAATGGTTAATTATAGATTAATAGAAATAATAAATCCTAAGTATCTTATAATTATGTCTAACTATTGTATCAAAATGCTATTAGCAACTGATTTATCTTCAATGTCGCTAAGAGGTAAATGGTTTGATTTTAACACACCTAATGATACCACTCCAAAAAAGTGTAGAGTTCTTTATGAGCCTGAAATTTTAGTTAATAATCCTGAATTGAAAAAAGATGCTTGGGAAGACCTTAAAGAAATTCAGAAGCAATTAGGAGGATAGAATGAAATATATTCTAACTATTGTAATTTTCTTTTTAACTCAAAATTTATTAGCTCTAAGCCAAAAAGATATAAAACTATATAAATCAATTTTTAAGGATTATAGGAATGGTGACTTTTCTTTAGCCAATAAAAATATTGCAAAATTAGATGACAAAATACTTATGGGGCATGTTCAAGCTTTAAAATTATTACACCCCACAAAGCATCGATCTAGTTTTGAAGAATTAAGAGATTGGCTTAGAGAATATCATTTCCAATATGAGGCAAAAAGAATTTATAAACTAGGAGTCAAAAGAAAACCCACTGACGCAAAAAAGCCCAAAAAAAATAATTACCCTTCATTAGACATAATTTTTACAGAAAACTTAGCTCAAGAAACTAAAGTAAGTCCTCTTCGAAAAATTTTTACTTCAAAAAATTACTCAAAAAAAATTAGTATATATAATACTGTTCGCTCAAGAGTTGGAAGAGGCTGGCCTACAGGTGCGCTAGAATATTTAGATCATCATACAAGACATTTCAACAACAAGGAGAGGGCTTTTCTACTTTCAAAAATAGCAAATGGTTATTACCTAGCAAATCTTGACGACAAAGCTATCAAAGTTCTAAATGATGAATCTTTTATTGAGGAGCCTTATTCAGAGGGACTTTGGATTAAGGGTTTGGCTTATTATCGCAAGGGTGAGTTCCAAAAAGCCTCTAGACAATTTTTAATACTTTCCAAAATAACAGATAATAAATGGTTAAAAAATGCGGGCGCATATTGGTCTTTCTTATCTGCAACTAAAGATGCAAAAGACAATATAACTTTTCAAGGATCTCTTAGTGCACTAAACAATGCTTGTAAGCCAAGTTTTAATATTTACTCAATTCTATCTTGTAGAATTTTAGATAAACCCATTATTGACAATGAATTTAACGATCTAGAAATGATAAATGATCTTGAATTATTTTTAAAAACGAATTTAGGAAAAAGAATACAAGCTTTGATAGAAATTGGAGAAATACCTGTTGCCGAAATAGAGCTTAACCGTATTCAAAGTATTTCAAACGATAGGTTTAAAAGAATAATATTAGGATTTTCTATAAATAACGATTTGAGTTCATTGCAAATTAAAACAGCAAAGTATTTATTTAAAGAAAAAGCACCTATAAAATTTTTATATCCTACTCCAAAATGGATACAAGGATATGATTTGAATGAAATCGACCCTACAATTATTATAAGTATGATAAGACAAGAATCTCAATTTAGTGCTTTTGCTAAGAGTGGCAAAAGGGCTTATGGTTTAATGCAAATCCTACCTTCAACTGCGAGAATGGTGAATAAAAATTACGATTTTAAATCTAATCCAAGGATTTTATATAATCCTCAAATAAATGTTGAGACCGGCAGTCTTTATTTGCAAAGCCTACTTAGATTAAAACATATCAATAATGATTTACTTAAAGCACTTATTTCCTACAACGCGGGGCCAGGAAACTTATCTAAATGGATGAAAAAAACATCCTTTAATAATGATAGTTTTTTATTAATTGAGTCCATTCCATCGAGGGAAACAAGACTGTTCGTAGAAAGAGTTTTAACTAATGTTGTTATTTATGAATTAATCAATCATAATTCATTTAATTATGCAGATGAGCTCATAGAATCTAATACAATTTTGATAAATGATTAATGAAAAAATAGATTTTAAAAAAATAAATATTGCCATAATTACTTTATCGGATACCAGAAAGTATGAGAATGATAAGTCTGGTAAAACTCTTAAAGAATTAATTATTAAAAAAGGGCATGAAGTCTCGCACTATCAAATTATTGAGGATGAACCTTCTATTTTTATTCCTATTGTTGAAAAATTAACAAAATCTAAAAATCATGATGTAGTCATAACTACAGGTGGGACTGGATTAACTGGAAGAGATAATACTATTGATGCAATAAAGAAAATATCAGAGATTGAAATACCTGGTTTTGGTGAGTTATTTCGACAACTAAGTTACAATAAAATCGGTACATCAACCATACAATCACGTTCAAGTGCATTTCTGGTAAATAAAAAATATATATTTTGTCTCCCAGGCTCCTCTTCTGCTGTTCGAGATGCTTGGAATGATATTCTTTTTTATCAACTTGATGTAAGACATAAGCCATGTAATTTTATTGAGTTAATTCCAAGACTAGATGAATAAATATATTGTTGGCGTTGATGAGGTCGGCAGAGGATCTTTAGTTGGAAGTGTAATAATATGTGCTTTCAAATCCCAAAATTCACTATTTGAAGAATTTCCGTTCAAAGTAAGAGACTCAAAAAAAATAAGTAAAATTAAAAGAGAGAAAATTTTTGATTTTCTTAAAGAGAACAATAAACTTAACTTTTCATACAAAATTGTTTTTGGAAAAAAAAGAGATATTGAAAAAACAAATATCCATAAAGTTGTTCTTGATTCAATGTCAAGAGCGGTTAAATCAATAGCAAATAACCAAGATCAAGTTATAATTGACGGAGGGTTTATTCCTAAGGATTTAAAGAACTATAATGTATCATCCATGGTAAAAGCCGATGATAAAATCGAACAAGTATCAGCTGCCTCGATTATTGCTAAAGTATTTAGAGATAAATTAATGACAAAACTTCACTCTATTGAAAACTTTTATGAGTGGAATAAAAATGCAGGCTATGGAACTAAAAATCATCTATCTGCTTTAAATAAAGTTGGGGTCAGTCAATATCATCGAAAAACTTATCAACCTATTTGTCAACTTATTACAAAGTTATCTACCTAGTTATCAACAGAGGTATTGTCTCCTACTACTATTGAATCAAAAAAGAAATAAGATTCATAGGTGATAAAAACTAACAAAATCCATTTGGGTGATTGTTTAGAACTTTTAAAAAAATTAGATGATAAGTCTATTGACCTCATTTTTCTAGATCCACCATATAACCTCCAATTAAATAAAGAGTTAACCAGACCTAATCATTCAGTTGTCAATGGTGTTAGCCAAGATTGGGATAAATTTGATAATTATCAATCTTATGATCAGTTCACCTATTCATATCTAGAGAGTTGTAAAAAATTATTAAAAGATGATGGCGGTCTATGGATTATTGGCTCATATCATAATATTTTTAGGATTGGTAAAATCCTTCAAGATTTAAATTTTTGGATCTTAAATGACGTCATATGGGTTAAATCTAATCCTTTGCCAAATTTCAGAGCTACTAGACTAACTAATGCACATGAGACATTGATCTGGTGCTCTAAGAACCCTAAATCAAAATACCAATTTAATTACCACACTTTGAAGACTAGTAACGAAGATAAACAAGAGAGAAGTGTTTGGAATTTTCCAATTTGTTCAGGTAAAGAAAGAATTAAGAATGAAAACAATGAAACCGCCCATCCTACACAGAAACCCTTAGCTTTAATGAACAGAATAATTCTGCAATCAACCCTAAAAGATGATCTTGTTTTAGAACCATTTGCTGGTACTGGAAGTTTCTGCGCATCAGCAAAATACTTAGGTAGAAATTATATTGGGTTTGAAAAGGATCGATCGTACCAGAAAATTGCTAATAAAAGGTTAAAATCAATCAAATCTCTTGATCATAAGCTTCTAGATTTAAATGAAAAAGATAAGCCAATAAAAAAAATTCCATTCGGTACTCTTATTAACTCAGGTTATTTAAAACCTGGATCCCAGTTATATAATAACAAAAAAAATCATAGGGCTACTATTCTTCCTGATGGAAGTATTTCCTACCAAGATCAAAGAGGGTCTATTCACAAAATTGCAGCTAAAGTAAATAACACAGCTTCATTTAATGGATGGGATTTTTGGCATTATGAAGATAAAAAAAAAAATTTAGTCTCTATTGATGAGATTAGAAAAAAGATTCGTAATTAATAAAGAATTTTTTTAAATAAAGTCGGTAATGCTATTTTTTTTAATTCAGTTTTTTTAACCCAGTAAATATTCTGATAATTAATTTTTAAATTTTTCAAATTATAGACATTAATT
>CABXVZ010000020.1 GCA_902515765.1 uncultured Alphaproteobacteria bacterium
AGATCACGATGACCATGACGGTCACAAAGATGACGATCACGATGATCACGATGACCACGATGGCCATGAAGATGAACATGAAGGACATGATGATCACGATGACCATGACGGTCACAAAGATGACGATCACGATGATCACGATGACCACGATGGCCATGAAGATGAACATGACGATCATGCAGGACATCACGACGGTCACAATCACGGAGAGTTTGATGCTCACATATGGTTGGACCCAGAAAACGCTAAAGAAATGGTTAAAATTATCCGTGATGAATTAATAAAAATTGATCCAGAAGGTCAAAGGCAATATTCAGTAAATACAGCAGGAGCTACTTTGGAATTAGATAATCTGATTAATAATGTTGAAAAAGAATTATCTAAAGATATTAGTTACATTGTATTCCATGATGCCTACCAATATTTTGAAACAAGATTTGGTGTGAAATCTGCAGGAGCGTTAACTTTAAATCCTGACGTCCTACCAGGTGCTAAACAAATAGCTGATATACAAGATTTAATTAGTGACAAGGGTATTAAGTGTATCTTCTCTGAGCCTCAATATAATCCTAAGATAATTGAGACACTCGGCAACGATATGAATATCTCTACTGGTGTTATGGATCCTTTAGGAGCTTTCATAGATGCAGGACCTACAATGTATGTTGAACTAATTAATGGAATTGCAAATTCTATTAAAGAATGTCACTAAGGAATTTTGAAATAAGTTTCAGATAATTTCAATAATCTAAGAAACTTAAAGTCAAAAAAAAAACTAATTTACAATTTTCTCATATAGGCATTTTATATGCCTTATGAGAAAAACTAAAAACAAGGTTTGTAATCACAAAATAAAAAGAATCGTCGAAGAGAAGTATTATCCTGCATCTTTTCTTGATAGGGTTAATCTTCTCTATTACATGAACGCCAGAAAAAAAGAGATTGAGAATGAAACAAAAATCTCACAAAATTCAAAATAAATATTGAATTTCAATATCATTATAAGTTTTTTGAAATTCATTACATTTAAATAGGGCTCTTTTGTCTTACTTCGTAAACCTCAAAACTATTGAAAAATATGGTTTTTTACTCTAGATTTATTTTATGAATTTAACTGAAGCTTCTAAATCTGATATTGATGTCATTCTTCAAAAGTGTGGCTGGAGACAAACTAAACAAAGAGTAGTTTTGCTTAAGTCAATATTTGATGGAAAAGATAAACATTTTTCTATCAACCAAATGAACGAAATACTTAAAGATAATAGAAGCTATTTTTCTTTAACAACCCTTTACGAAAATCTAAATACTCTAGTCAATAAGGGTTATTTAAAACAAATAACTGTTGATAAACAAGCTTTTTATGACACCAATACCTCCGATCACATTCATGTTTTTAATCAAGAAGAGAATCGTATTTATGATTATGAAGAATACACATCAATACATAAAGACTTACCAATACCTGCTTGTCTAGGTTTGTTACAAGAATATTCCTTGGTTATTAATATCAAAAAGAAGTAATTTCTTTACTGTAATATACTTCAATAAACTTCCATAAATACTGTTTAGCAGTCGCGATTTTTTTTGTGTTTTCTTCTATTTTTTTTTCAATATTTTCTTCGGCATTATGAGAAAATTACAATTAAAAACAAAAATCTTGGCATCTATAACATGTTTAAGTTTTGGTTTAGCAGGCTTTGCTAATGCTGGAGCTCACAGTGAAGATGTCTATGGCCCATTCCCAGTAACTCTCAAAGGTTACTCTGGCGATTGTACAAATACTGTTTCTTACAGTGGCCAAATAGCAAGACACGTTCAACACGATAGTCTTAAGGATCGCTCCACAAAAGGTAGTTATGCAGAAATGAATGCATATTACAGCGGTTCAGATAAAAACAAACAGATTTGGGCTCCGGCTTCAAAGGATGGATTCCCTATTAAACAAACTCTAATAAATGAGATTTCATCTGGTAAAAATCTTTCTGGTAAAACCTACAAAGGTACTATTACTGCATGGCCTAATAACATGACTGGTTCTGAAGTAATTGATTTCTGGATGAACAAAGCTACAGCTAATCCTAAAGATGTATCTGTTGGTCTTAACTATCAACAGTTATTATCAAAATTCATCATGGGAGCAGTTTTCTACAATCAAGCAGTAGATAATTACCTTGATGAAAAAATGGAAGCAGACACAAAACCTAATGATAAGCCATACAAAGATGGAGCTTGTTATACAGGTAAAGAGCATAGTTGGGATGAAGCATTTGGATACTGGGGAGCAGCGGCTCACTCATTATTACTATCTGCAGAACAAAACTACAATGTAGCTAAGAAAAAAGATTTAGTATCAGCTGATCACAATGGTGATGGTGTAGTAGATCTTAAGTCAGAATATGTTTTCGCTCATGCATACTATGCTTCAAGCTTTGATAAGGGTGGAAAAACTACTTACATGGCTGACATTACCAGAGCTTTCTTAGATGGAAGAAAGTTAATTACATCTGCTAATGGTGAGAAGCTAACTGATGCTCAAAGATCTGAATTAATGGGATATGTTGATAATATTTCCACTAATTGGGAAAAAGTAATTGCTGAGTCCGTATTTAAATATGCAGGTTCTACTTATAAGTCACTTGTTGCTTTAGAAGACGTAAGCAATGCTGACCTATCTAAAGAATTCAGCAAATATATGAAATATTGGGGAGAGCTGAAAGGCTTTTCAATGGCTCTACAGGTTGGAAAAAACAACATTGGAGAGACAGAAACAAAACTTAATCGAATGATTGGTTTTGGCCCAATGCTGATGGATGAAACCCAAATAGTTGGCATAGATGTAAATGGTAATTATGTAATGGATAAAGTGTATTCAATGCATGATGCCAAGCTTCATATGTTAAAAGTACAAAAACTGATGATCGACGAATTTGGCGTAGTTGCAAAATCAAACGATATGCTTGCAGATATGTCAGATCTTGCATCAAAATTAGGTTCTTCTGACTCCGCAGAGAACGACTAGTTTGTCTCTTCTCCTACACTGACACATAAAGAGACGATGCGCGGCCTTCCCTTCAGGGAGGGCCGTGTTATATTAAGATAATAATTATGGAATTTTTCTTTGATATATTTCAAAATCTAATAGACCAGTTTACTAATCCTAAAAAAAGAGTTTTTGTTCTTTATCTATTTCTATCAATATTGATTGCCACAGGTTGGTTGATTTTTTATAAAAAAAAATCACTTAAAGACTCATTCAAGTTTATTTTTAGTCGCAAAATATTTTTCTCTAAATCAGCAAAAAGTGATTACAAGGTTTTTTTTATTAATCAAATAATCATGTTACTAGTTTCACCCCACTTGCTAACCCAAATTACAATAGCCACAGCTCTGTATTTCTTCTTCTTTGAAATTCAGTTTATTGAAATGGGCTTATTTTCATCAGCTCCCCAGTATCTAATAATTAGCTTATTTACTCTAACGCACTTTGTAGTCGATGACTTTTCCAAGTATATTGTTCACCGATGGATGCACAAATGGCCATTTTTATGGGCTTTACACAAAGTTCATCATTCAGCCACAAACCTTACTCCTATGACAGTCTTTAGAACTCATCCACTAGAGGGACTAGTTTTTACATTACGATCTGCTTTCGCGCAAGGTGTTACTATTTCTACTTTTGTTTATTTTTTTGGAAGCGGAGTTGATTTATACACAATACTCGGTGCAAATTTATTCGTCTTTTTATTTAATATTTTTGGATCTAACCTTCGACATTCTCATATTGGAATACGATATTGGAAATGGCTAGAATATATTCTTATTTCACCTGCTCAGCACCACCTTCATCACTCAGTAGCAAAAGAACATTATAATAAAAATTATGGTGCGGCCTTGGCCTTTTGGGATTGGATTTTTGGATCCCTCCATCATTCAGAAGATACTGATAATTTGACTTTAGGACTGGGCACAGAGGATGATCAAAAAAAACATACTCTAAAAGAACTCTATACCATTCCAGTATTAGAGTTTTTCGGTTTTTTTAAGAAAAGATTTTACTTATTATTTGGTAGAAAAAAAAAGGTGAAGGATGAATCTGAAATATACTACAAAAAAAGCTTACAATAGCTGCAATAGTGTATCAAAAAATTAAACTATTCTTTTCCCATGAATATTCTTCTAAAATCAAAATATATCATGAAAGCTAAAATAGCATTAATAAGTGCAATCATATTTGCACTAACATCTATGTATGTTGCCGTAAGCAAGGCAGAAGCAGGCACTACCATTAAAGTGTATTCTGAAAGACAACCCTTTCTTATAAAGCCTCTAATAGACCAATATGAACAAAATACTGGAAATAAAATTGAATGGATTTTCTCTAAAAAAGGATTGGTTCAAAAAACAATCCTCGAAAAAGATAATCCAGTTGCTGATATTTTTTTATCAGCAGATATAGCAAGATTAATTGATATTGCAGAAGCGGATGCAAATATAGATATACCAATACAAGATAAAGTACCGGCAAATTTGCAAACTCAGGACTGGACTAGTTTAACTATGAGAACCAGGGTTATTTATGCTCATAATAAACTCAATCTTAATGAGATTTCTTATGAAGATCTAATCCTACCTGAATACAAAGGTAAAGTTTGTACAAGATCAGGATTTCATCCCTACAACGTTTCACTTTTCTCAGGCTTAATAGCCCACCACGGGGAAGAATGGTTTGAAGATTATATTGTGAAATTAAAAGCAAACTTAGCACGTAAACCTCAAGGAAATGATAGAGATCAAATCAAAGCTATTTATGCAGGAGTATGTGATATGAGTATTGGAAACCATTATTATTATTTTAAAATGATGGATGATCCCAATCAAAAAGTTTGGTTAGACAAGGTCTCTCCAATATTCCCTAATCAAGATAGCTATGGAAGTCATGTCAATATCTCTGGTATAGCAATTATCAATGATAAAAATTACGAGGCGTCTTTAGATTTCTTAGAATTTTTATTGAGCGATGAAGCTCAAGAAATTTATGCTAACGATAATAATGAATTTCCGGTTAACCCTAATGTCTCAGCTTCTGAGAGAGTCCAAGCCTTAGCCAACAATGCTAAATTTGATCCTATTGACTTACAAGAAATTGCCTCAAATAGAAAAGCCGTTCTAGATATCCTACAAAAAATTAATTACGACGGTTAATCATAGGTTGATCGCTTCAAATAGATCCGCTGCACCCCAAAGGTTAGGGTGCTTTTTTAATTTATAAAAATAATGTTTATTAAGAGCATTAGTTGAATAAAAAATCTATATAACTAGTATTGCCACATGAATAATTCAGCTATTCTTAAATCTTTACTAGCCTCAGACAAAGACATAATTATTTATAGAAATTCAGAAAAAAATAATTTTGAGCTGTACACTGATTTTATTGAAAAAATAAACCTTAATATCAATAATTTAGATAAATTTCTAAATAAGTTAGAAAAATTTAAAGCAAAGAAAAAATACGATTGTTATATTGGCTTTTTTGGGTATGAATTACTGTGTAAAAACCTAAATTTAACAGTCAATAAAGACAAACATGCTTTTCCTGAGGGAGTATTTTTTCGTCCTCAAACTAAAATAGTCATAGACTCAAAAATAGATATTTTTACTAAATCAAAGCTAAGTTTAATAAAAAGTATAAAACCTCTCAAAAATTCCAAAAATATAAGTAAAAACAAAATTAAAGTTAGTCCAAGTGTTGAAAATTATGAAAAAATATTTAATAAATTTAAAAAAAATATTAAAGCTGGAGAGACTTATCAAATTAAGATTGCACAGAAATACTCCAACAAGAAGGATTTAGATATTGCTAAATTGTTTTTTCAATTAATGAAAAAAAATTTAAGCCCCGAGTCTTTTTGTATAAGAACTAAAGAGTTTAATGTCATTAGCTGTTCCCCAGAAAATTTATTTAAAGTGAAAGGCAATAAAATAGTCACATCTCCCATAGCAGGAACAGTTAGTAGAGAAAAAATTAAATCCACAAAACAGGCAAGCCAATTTTTTGAGAATAATCAAAAAGAAGATAAAGAACACAATATGATTGTAGATTTAGAGAGAAATGATTTGAGCCGTATAACTAAACCCAGTTCGGTAAAAATTCAAAAGCTTAAATTTGTTCAAAAGTATCAGTATATTTATCATAATGTATCTGATATTTCAGGCACACTGCATGATAAGGTGAAGCTATCCCAAATTGTTAAAGCTATGATGCCAGGTGGTTCAGTTATAGGATGCCCTAAAATTAATACCCTAAAACTTCTTAATAAAGAGGAAAAAGAACCAAGGCGGATTTACACTGGATCATTTGGATATTTTCGATCCATAAAAGATATGAGCTTTAATATCATTATCAGGTCAATTTTGAATTTTAATAATAATAATGAAGTTTTTGTTGCTAGTGGGGTAATTTTAGACAGTACTGCTAAAAATGAGTATCATGAAAATTTTCTCAAAGCTAAATCCTTATTAGATCTATTAAAATGAAATTATTATTAATAGATCACGAAGACTCTTTTACTTACAACCTAGCACATTTATTATCTAGTTTTGGTAAGCTTGAAGTTAAAAATTATTATGATGTTAAAGAAAGCACAGTAAAAAAATCTGATATTATTATTTTTTCTCCTGGTCCTGGTAAACCCCTTGACTATCCAATATCTCTAGAAATATATGAGAAATTTAAAACTAAAAAAAAAATTATTGGTATCTGCCTTGGCTTTCAATTAATTGCTAATGGAGAGGGTGGAATTATATCCAAACAAGAAAAAATTTTTCATGGCTATCAAACCTATATACGAACTAATAATAAAAGTTTGAGATTTCCTAATAATCATATGTATCAAGTGGGTAGATATCACTCCTTAAAACTAAAAGAGCCATTTGATTCCTCCTCAATGCATATTACAATGAGATGTGAAGAGACAAATGTTGCTATGTGCTTGGAAAGCCACACCAACGATATTTGTGGATTGCAATTTCACCCGGACTCATTTTTGACACCTAATGGCAAACAATTTATTAGCAAAATCATACAATTTAAAAAATAACTTAAGTTTATTAAGCTTATTTAAGCCACTCTGGGGTCAAAGAGGAGTATTTACTTCTATTCCGATAATTGGAAAAAAACCCCATTTTATCGGGCTTCAAAGATACCTTCAAACCTTCAATAAATCATGCAAAGACTATAAATTTGGGATCACCATTACTCCCAAATTAATTCAAAAATTAGTTGGAGATGAAATTAAAAAGATCAAAACTTATAATCACTTACTCAGAATTGCATGTAATGGAAAAACACTTTCTGTTTCTTTGAGAAAAAGAATAAAAACACAAGACAGTGTAATTGGTTTCATCAAAAATTATAAAAGAAAAGATTTTATCCATAAAAATTTATACTACAAAAAATTATTAAAATTTATGGGTGAAATTGATTATTCTCAGAATGAAATAATCTTATCAAGAGATAATGAAATTACTGAAGGAGCTGTTACAAACTTAATATTTGTAAAATCAGATACACTATTTATCCCACAAGAGGGGTATTACTATGGCAATACGCTTAAATTACTTCAAAATGATATAAAATTCAAATTTCATAAAAAGAAAATACTTCTCGAAAATTTAAATGAATATTCAGAAATCATATCTATTGGATCAGGGAGGGGTATTATTTCTTTAAATTCTATTCCTGATATAGCGTGGAAAAGAAAGTCATCAAAAATGTTTATCAAATTAAAAAAAGGTTATAAGAATATGGTAAATAAAAATTATTATGAAATTTAATAAACATTCTTTTCAAATTAAAAATCCCTTATTGGTAGGTATTTGTAATTTCACACCTGATTCATTTAGTGATGGGGGTAAAACTTTTACTCGTTCATCAGCCATGAAATATATTAATTCTATGACTAACAATGGAGCCCAAATCATTGATATCGGCGCTGAGAGTACCAAACCAAATAGCACTCCAATTACGTACCAGGAGGAAATCAAAAGACTTTCAAAAATTTTACCCTATTTAAACTATGACAAATATCTGGTTTCACTAGACTCTTATAAGTTAGAAACACAAGAATATGCCTTAAAAAAAGGTGTTCACATTATAAATGATATCAATGGTGGTTCTGATGAACTCTTCCATCTTACCAAAAAGTATAAATCAGGTCTTTTCCTTATGCATAAAATAGGAACCCCTAAAGACATGCAAAAAAACCTCAAACCAAGTAAAAATATGATTAAAGAATTTGATAATTTTATTAAAAAAAGACTGAAAATATTAGCTGATTTAAATATAGATACTAAGAAAGTGTGGTTTGACCCAGGAATAGGTTTTGGTAAAACTCTCAATCAAAATATACAGTTAATGAGGTCCTTAAAAAAATATAGTAACCTTCCTATTCAAATTTTATTGGGTTCCTCAAGAAAAAGCTGGATTAATTTTATTGACCCGTCTAGTACAGATGAGAGATTAGGGGGTTCCCTAGCTTCAGTCGCCCATGCCTTATCCCAAGGAGTTAATTGCTTTAGAATTCATGATGTCCAAGAGACCAATCAAATGATAAAAGTATTAAAGGTATTAAATAAGTGAAGTTTCTAATAGAAATAAAAGATATGAGTGTGCACTGCATCATCGGTGTCTATGATGAGGAAAGATTAAAGCCGCAAGAATTATTAATAACAATTAAGTGTCAAATAAATCTCGATGAAAATCAAGATCTAGATAATATTGATAATGTGACAAGTTACGCAGATTTAAAAAGTGAAATTACTGACTTTGTCTCTTCCTCAAAATATAAAACACTTGAAAAACTTATTACGGAACTTCAAAAAGTAATCCTTAAAAAATTCCCGATAGAAATACAGCTATTAGAGATTAATAAAATAGTAATTGCAAAAAAGTATAATGCTCAAAAAGTCAGCATTTCAATATAAATCTTATATTGCGATAGGTTCAAATATTGGTAATTGGAAGAATAACTTTAATCAGGCTTTAAATTTATTAAATAAAATTGGATATGTTGACAAAATTAGCAAAGTTTATTTCACAAAGCCTTTTGGCCCAACTAATCAAAAGTATTTCCACAATGCTGCAATTCTGTTTCATACAAATTTATTCTTCAATGAACTATTTAGTAAAATGCAATTTATTGAAAAAAAAATTAAGAAAAATAAATTTATTAAAAATGGTCCCCGTAGAATTGATTTAGATCTGATACAATTTGAAAATTTAAATATTAAAAATCATCTCATTACACTTCCCCATACTTCAGCCCATCTAAGAGATTTTGTGCTAAAACCTATTCTTGATTTAAACCCCCAATTTATTGACTTAAACACCAAAAAAACTTACAAAAATCTTTTAAGTAATCTGAACGAGCGTTTTATTATTAAACAATCTCGTCAAACCCAAGACTATCGAGGATTTTTTTAAGCTTCTCTTCGTCTAGTGTATTCGATTTCTTCAATCCACTAGATATATCTATTCCAAAAGGAGAAAGAGTTCTAACTGCTTCTTTAATATTTTCAATATTAATACCGCCCCCTAGGTAGAGTGGTTTTGAAAATTGTCTTAGCTCATTTATTTGGGTGATACATTCGGAGAGTTCTTTTTTTTCAATTTTATCTTCGTGGTAAATATTTAAATCATAATAAAAACTACTAATCATATTCTTAATTTTTTGAAAGAAATCACAATCATGATTATTGTAACTAACAGAAATAGACATTTTAATATCTGTGCTATTTATTAATTGTTGTATTTCCTCGTAAGTGTATTGATTTGCTAAACATACTTCTTTAATGCCTATCTTGTTAATCACTTTAATTATTTCTGTGATCTCTAAATTACCAATAAGCAGAATTGGATTAAGTTTTAATTCATAAGATTTATTCTTTAGCTTTATTATTTCATCAACTGATAAAGTATTAGGACCATATAAGCTATCACTGACAAAGCCCACTCTGCTCACAGAGTATCTTTGTATTATTTCAAGGGATCTAATATCTGTAATACCACAAACTTTGAGTTGGATATTTCCGTAATTAAACATGAGTCCTTATTTTAATTATTATTTAATTCAAATCTGTCTGAATTCATAACCTTAGTCCATGCTGCCACAAAGTCCTCAATTGCATATCAAATTATTTTTTTCTTTTTGGCTTATTTCTTGGTTTCGTATCCTCTGCAATAAAAAACTTACAAACCTGAAAAGAAACTAAGGCAGCAGCTATTTGTATAACCACAAAAGTAACTGCACTAAGGGGGGCTATGCTTGCATCAGCGCTAGAAAATATTCTACCTATAGCTACAGCAGGGTTAGCAAATGAAGTTGAGCTAGAATATGTGATAGCAGAGATAATATAAATACCTACTGCAAAGGGTATTGACTCAGATTTTTGACTCACAAGTATATGAATAATCATAACTAAACCAAAAGTAGTAATAAATTCACTTATATATTGGCCATAGCCATCTCTCACAACATCAGAGACAGGAAACACATTAACCTCGTACATCAAGTTCACAGCAATAGCACCCGCAATTCCACCTAATACTTGGTAAATAAAGTAGGGAAGCGCTTCATCAAATTTCATTTCACCTTTCGCTAAAAAGGAAATTGTAACTGCAGGATTAAAATGACCACCTGATATAGGTCCAAATACCATTATCATCACCATCAACGTTCCACCAATTGCAAAGGCGTGGGCTAGATGTGCCGCAGAGCTTTCTCCCATAATGTTCATAGCTAAACTATTTGAGCCAAGCATAGCTCCAACCAAAAAGGCTGTTCCAATAAATTCAGATAAATATTTTTTCATTTCAGTCCCCTATTATCTAAAATTAATATATCAAAAAAATCCTTACAAAACATTAATAAATGATTATATGATTAAAGAATGTATTACTCCTTTCTTGTGTCTCATCTTGATGCTCCTTTTCTCCTCTTATCCGCGGTAACCACGGGTCTTGTTATAAGAATTTTCTATAAACAATATATAAAAAATAAAATTTTTATTAGGGTAATGCTTTCAACAACACTTTTTATAATAAATGCTATTATAGTCGTTCCAGGCGTCGTCTTTATATATAGATGGATAATGCTCTGTGGCCTTTATCAACCCAGTGGCACATTTAACTTAAATAGTGGATGCGGCGGTGATGTTTTTAGTCTACTTGTTCTATAGCTTTTTTAACTGTCGTAAACATTTCATCTACTTGACTTTCATTTACTATAAGGGGTGGAGAGAAAGCTAGAGTATCTCCATTGGCTCTAACCATCAGTCCCATTTCCCAAGCTTTTTTCATAGTTTCAAATCCACGTGCACCTACAGTACTTCCTCTAGGTTCCAGTTCAATGGCAGCTATGACACCGAGGTTTCTAATATCTGCGATATTTTTCGTGCCTTTTAGACTGTGGGCTGCTTGTTCAATAACAGGACTCATTTTTGCTGCATTATCAAATAAACCCTCATCTTGATAAATATCTAACGTTGCCAAAGCAGCCGCACAAGCCACAGGATGGCCTGAATACGTATAGCCGTGGAAGAGCTCGATAGGAGCATCAGCGTTTTCTAGCATAGAGTCATAAATATAGTCTTGGACGACCGTTGCCCCCATGGGGATAGTGGCATTAGTTAAACCTTTCGCGCAGCAAATAATATCTGGGGTGATACCAAAGTAATCAGAACCCGTGGCCTTACCCAGTCTACCAAAAGCTGAGATAACCTCATCAAAGATTAAGAGAATATCGTGCTTGGTGCAGATATCTCGAAGTCGTTTTAAGTAACCCTTAGGAGGTGGAAGAACTCCTGTTGATCCTGCGATGGGTTCTACGATCACAGCCGCTACTGTAGAGGCATCGTGAAGTTGGACGAGTCGCTCCAGATCATCAGCCAGCTCTGCTCCATGCTCAGGTTGACCGTGGGAGTAGGCGTTTACAGAAGGATTGTGAGTATGGCGAAGATGATCAACGCCACTTAGCATCGATCCAAAGTACATTCTATTCTTTACCATCCCGCCAACACTGATACCGCCGAAACCCACACCGTGATAGCCCCGCTCGCGACCAATCAATCTCGTCTTTGTGGCATGTCCTCTGGCTCGTTGATAGGCAAGGGCAATTTTCAAAGCACTGTCCACTGCCTCGGACCCAGAATTAGAGAAAAAGACATGGTTCATTCCTTCAGGAAAAATTTCAGCTAGGCGGTTTGCTAGTTCAAATTGTTTAGGATGTCCAAATTGAAAGGGTGGAGAATAGTCGAGTGTTTCTAATTGCTCAGAGACCGCTTCTTGAATCTTTTTTCGACCATGCCCAGCATTCACACACCAGAGCCCAGCAGTGCCATCGAGAATTTGGCGATTATCATCACTGGTAAAATGCATATCTTTTGCACCCACAATAATTCGGGGATCTTTTTTAAAAGTCTTGTTGGGCGTAAAAGGCATCCACAAGGATTCAAGGTTATTTGGTTTACTCATAGTGACTCCACAAACTTATATAATAAGTAAAACTCTATTCCCTCTCAGATATTTCAGCAAGCGTAATTATGTCATCAATAAAAAAAGTAAAAGAGCTTGAAAATCAATGCTTTTTAAGCTTATTTCCTGGTGTTGTAGGTTAGATATAAATATAAAATGACACTAACATAAATAAGAATACCCACGGTCACTACCAAGGGAATGAACCCACTTTGATAAATCATAGTTAAGATAAATATCAGCACCCCCAAAGGGAGCTTTTTAAAAATGCAAGAAAAGATAGTTTTGAGCAATGGCTTTAGAGGCTAGAAAAATTTGTTCCGGAGGAAGTTCACTATAAGAATTCCATCCGATATATTTTAGAGATCCATCCAGTCCAATTATCTCTCGAACTTGATCCAGGGATCTGAGGGGAAGCCCTTGAAGTTCTAATTGAGATAGTTGTTTATGATGGTGATCTCCTTCAACATGAAAGCTTACCACTCGCCAGATTTGATCATCCCTATAGGGAAAGACATAAATATGAGAATGGGAGTTCAAAGAAATATTTTGAGCATAGCTGTGGAGTTCTTGAGAGATAGTTTGCTTAAATAAACTTTTAAGCTCCTGATCAACACTGCCCAGCACATAAACTTTTCCTTGAAGTGTTTGAGCAGAGGCCTGAAAGGACATAGAGATTAAAATTAAGAATACAAAAATACTTTTTATCAAGTCCACCCCTGGCAGGCATCTAAGGCATTACTTAAAGCACGACTTAATCCAGATGCTTCATGCTGAACGCTTTGGGGTTCAAATCTGTTTTGAGGATCTTTGAGGGAAAATCCGATAATACCCTCTGGCGCTAAGAGCTCTTCTAGTTCTTCGAAGTGGTGCTTATAAAAACTTATTAATTCAAATCTTGTGTATCCATTGGTATTAAGCTTACTGGCGTCATCTCCCTTATAGGTCACACCTGATAGCTGCCAGTCAAATTTTTCTCCATCCAGAGAGGAGAGACCTTCACTCTCTAATTCCACGTTGGTGTAGACTAATCTTGCATCACAGCTCATCGTGGGATCTACGATAAAAATGACTGATTTTAATTGGTTTTTGGCATTATAAACTATATCTATATTGTTATCGCTACTGCTGGAATGAACCCAATTTTCAAATTCATGAATTTCATCCTCTTTGGCTTGAGTAACACAACTAACCATAAACAGACTTAGGAAGATGATTAAAATTTTCATTACTTTTTCTCCCTCGGTTTAAAATGTGTCATGAGGTATTGCTTTGGAAAAGGTACTCGTAGGTACTCTGCATATTGGCGGGTAAAAAAGTAATTTAAGGGGTACTGGATAAAATCTAAATTTCCTTGCTCCAGTGCCTCTAGGGTACTCAGGGAAAAGTTAAGATGCTCCATGACCTTTTCTAGGGTTATCTCTTTTTCTTGGCGAGACTCGGCCAGACTATGAAGATACTGCTCGACACCCATTTGAGACTGGGGTTCTTTTCTGGGATTGGTGGAACCCTCCCCCAGAGTGGGAATGATGTAATTTTTGTTCATGACAGTATAATGAAAAATTAACTCCTCTAGCTATAGTCTAAAGCTGAAAGAATTTTGGACAGAAAAAGTTGATTACCCCATTATCATAAATTGCTATACTGTGTCATGTCTAAAACTAAAGAAATTATCTCCATCGAACACACGCTCAAAGAGGTCCTAAAAAACCTCAGTGACCAGGATATCCAAGAGATCACTGGTAAGTCCAAGTCTTATATATATAAGTGCGCAGACCCCGATGACCATGATCGTCATATTCATTTCAAGGATGTTGTAGCCCTCGAGCAAGCCATGCAGCGCTACCACCAAAAATCTCCTTTCACTAAATATCTCAAAGATCAACTCACACTACCCCAGCTGGATAAACCGGGTAGCGAAAATGAGGTTCAATCAGAGGTGATGGGAATTGGAGGGCGAGTAGGAGACCTGATGGATTCTGTTCAAAAATCTATGGATGAGAAGAGCTCTGGGGGAAAGAAAATCGTCCCTCACGAAAAGGAGGATATCTATAAAGATATCCAAGAAATAGATGATCAGTTGTCTAAAATCAAGAGTGTGTTAAAATCTCTTTGAATTGATTTTTAGGGGGATTTTAGCGGGTATTTTTGTTTTTTTAGCCTCCTTTGTTAATGCCTCTCAGCTCTGTGAGCAAATCCTCAAAGAAGATTTCAGAGAAACAAGCAATATCAAACTCGTCCACCACGATGGGGGAATTGTCCTTCACCCCAATAAAACACTCATTGATAAAATCCGCTTTGGATCTGCAGCCGCGGAAATCAATTTAAATCCAGGAGATGCTATTACGGCTGTCGATGGCAATGCCTTACCCCTCGATCAGGAAGAGGCCTATAAAAATTTAACCTCCATATTAGAAACTCCAGGGATCCAAAAAATTCTATTAGATATCCAAAGACCCGACGGAAGTACAGATACTCTGCAATTAAAAAAAGACT
>CABXVZ010000021.1 GCA_902515765.1 uncultured Alphaproteobacteria bacterium
TAATATTTCATCATTATTAATTGATAAACTAGTAATATGATTAAGAAAATTCACCTCATAAGATAAATTTTTTTTTATATTTTCTTGAAAATATTTACTTTTTTCTAAAAATGAAATTTGGCTAATTTTAATATTCTGTTTATTTAAATAGGTCAAAATATCGTTAGTTAGAGTTCCATTACCTGGTCCCAATTCTAAAAGGTGAACTTTACTGGGATTATTGAAAGCATTAATAAACTGGTTACATAAGCTATAGCCAAAAAGTGATGTAATTTCTGGTGATGTAATAAAATGACCATCTTTTGATATTTTTGAATTTTCCTCTAAATTATAAAATCCCTCATTGTCGAAATTAGATAATTCTATAAAATCTTGAATGCTTATAGATCCCATAGATCCGATTATTTTATCTACTTTTGTTTTAATTGGCATTTATATAGAATTATAAAACCTAATAAAAAAATAGGTATAGTAAGTATTTGTCCTTGAGTAAAAAAGTCTAATTTTAGACCCAGTTGTATATCTGGTTGCCTAATAAATTCTATTAAAAACCTCGTTACAGCATAATTAATGAGAAAAATAGCTGTTAGAAATCCATATTTAGTTTTCTTTTTTAAAAACAGTATTATTAAAATTATAGCAGGTATCATCCCTTCGAAAATAGCTTCATATAATTGTGAAATATGCCTTGTTATTTCTTCTCCAGGATACCTAATACTTATTATAAAATCTGTTTGACGTCCTATTAATTCCTGATTTATAAAATTAGAAATTCTTCCAAAAAATATTCCTATTGGAGCACAGATACTCAGTAAATCTGATATTAAGAAAAGGGGAATAGAATTTTTTTTAGAGAAGAAGAACGAAGTCACCACAACTCCAAACAGAGCTCCATGAAAGGACATTCCACCTTCCCACAATTTAAATATGTCTAAAGGCCTCTCTATGTAAAAATTAATATTATAAAATAATATATAACCTATCCTTCCACCTATTATGACAGCTAAAAACATACAGAAAAATAAATCTTCCATTTGTTTTTTATTGAGTTGAAAATATCTTAAATTCTGTCTAGTAAATAAATAAAAGTAAATAAAACCCAAGATATAAGATATACTGTACCATCTAATGCCAAAACCATATAAATCTAAAGCAACTGGAGATAAAAATTCAGGATATACGAACACTGTAAAAATTAATAATACAACTTATCGCTCTAACAAAGATATAATTTATTCACATTTGTCCAAGATTATTCATTTCACTTTGGAGTTATATGAAGCAGGTCAATACATAAATTCTGACATTAAGAAATTAAAGAAATATTTACCAATAATTAATAAATAAAGTGACTTTATTAACATTTTTATACCATATCTAGTATGTTCAATTGTTCAGAATGTGATATATATGGTGCATGTCAAAAAAAAGTATTGATTCTAGCCCCATTTCACATCTTCAAGATATATTCAATGTAAAGCAGGAAAATATTAAATCTCAGA
Organism: uncultured Alphaproteobacteria bacterium; assembly: GCA_902515765.1. GTDB lineage: Bacteria > Pseudomonadota > Alphaproteobacteria > HIMB59 > HIMB59 > HIMB59. The sequence goes on from CABXVZ010000021.1 coordinate 1,503, forward strand.
GTTTAGATATCTCTCTTATGACCGAAATAAATGATCAAAAGGTAATTATGGACTTCCACTGGATTAAAGATTTAAATGTTTTAATTTCCTCTTTTAGTATTGATAACTATGAATTTAGTTTTCTCACTAATCATATAAATAAAATTAACAATAACTTAGTGATAGGCACACTTAAGCAAAATACAAATAATACAATTGTATATAGACATAGTTTGCCTATAACAGGGCATTCAACTTCAGAGGATATGAGGCTTTATCTTGAAAATATATTATCTGAATTTAATCATTTAATATCAGTTTTATTGAAAAATAATAAAATTGTTCAAGAGTCCAATATTTTAATTAATCAAAAAATTGTTGGCCACGCTTAAGCCCAATATATTATTTATAGGTTATGGTCATTTAGCCAAATCCCTTTTATCTACAAGTTTAAGAAGAAATTATAATATAAATTATATAAATTCTCAAAACAATGTTTTTTCAATTAATTCAAAAAAAAAAATCAAACAAAAAAATATATCTTATAAATATATTTTTTTATTAATTAAACCCGATATTTTTTTTAAAAAAAATTCACATTTTAAAAATTTTATTAGTCAGGACTCAAAAATTATTTCCTGTATGGCAGGTATTAAATTAATGACAATTTGTAATAATCTTGGTCATAAAAATGTTATAAGAATTATGCCAAATGTAATGGCAAAGCAAAATAAATCTCAAACTTTTGTTTTTGCAAAAAATAAAAAAATTCTCAATAGAAGTTTTGATAAATTAATTAAATCATTTGGTTCTGTTCATTATACTTCAAACGAAGACCAAATAAATATTGCGACATCTATATTTGGTAGTGGGCCGGCTTTCATAGCATATTTAATAAAATCTTATATTGTGGCTGCAAAAAATTTGTCTAAAAAAAATCAACTAAAAGATATTGATTTAATAAATCTATTTCATAATGTTTTATCAGTTAATGAAAATTCAAAAGATTTAGATTTTTTTTTAAATTCCATAGCAAGTAAAAAAGGCACTACACAAGCCGGTGTAAATTTTTTAAAATCTCAAAATATTAATAAAATTATATACACCACATTAGATAGGGCTTATAAACGTGCTAAGGAAATTGGCATTGAAAAATAAAACTTTAAATAAAACTTTTTTAAAAAATCTAAATGATATAGCTCATCTAAATTCATTTTCAAAAAAAATTTCATCTTTTGATAAAAAATATAATGACTTTGGTTTATTTATTAGTGATTTCCAAACTTTTCTATTGGGTAATATGGACCACCCTCTAAGTAATCTATCTAATGAAGACAAGATATTTGAAGGTATTATTTCCCGCTTAGATGCCCTTTCTGATTATAAAAATATTACTCTAAAGATATATTTAGAGTCTCAAAAAAACCCTAAATATTTCTTCATAATAAATAAATATATTAAATCCTTTTTTAAATCCTTTTTAAAATCCCCAATAGATATTACTAAAGCATATTTTATATATGTTTATGCATTTAATATTTGGATTGAAGATGATCCTAGTATGGATAAAACCATGGCTGCTATTGGTAAGTCATTTGAAGGATTGAATAGATTTGAGTCATTCTTTAAAAAATGATTGATCTTAAGGATTTTGAAAAGGTAGATATTAGAGTAGGCACTATTTTAGAATCAACCTTTAACGATAAATTAAATAAACCTAGTATTATTCTAATAATAGATTTTGGTTCTAAGATTGGCCTAAAAAAGACATCCGCACAACTAACAAAAAATTATAATCCTGGTGAATTAATAGGTAAGCAAATAGCTGCAGTTATTAATTTCCCCCCCAAGCAGATAGGAAAAATGATATCAGAGATACTAGTACTTGGTTTTCCAGATGATAACAACGAACCAATTTTAGTATTACCTTCCAAGAAAGTAGCTAATGGAGGAAAGTTATTTTAATAATTCATCTCTAGAGAGATTAGCACTTTTAAACCTCCATGAGATGAATCCTCAAATCTTAACTCACCATTATTAAGCTTAATTAACTTTTGGACAATTGATAACCCTAGTCCTGTTCCTTTGTTTAGATGATCAGAACCTTTCGTAAAAGGTTTCACTAACTCTTCCTGAGATAGTGACGTTCCAGGACCATCATCTTCGATTGTGATAACCCATTTGGTTTCTGAAACATTTGAGCTCATATAAATTTTTTCTGCAAATTTATTAGCATTATCAAGAATATTAACCAAAGCTCTAGAAATCTGATTTTTTCTAATTAATATAATTTTACTATCATTTCTAGTAAGACTTAATTTGGAATAATCAAAAGTTAAATCCTCAATGAAGTTTTGTGTCTCTATTTCCTCAAAATTTTCATTTTTTTCATTTTTAATAAAATCTAGATAATGATTTAGCATTAAATTCATCTCAGATATATTTTTTGATATAGATATTTGTAAATCAACATTATCCATCTCTTCAATCATTAAATTTATTCTAGTCAAGGGTGTTTTTAAATCATGACTAATTCCAGCAAGCATATTTCTTTGGTTATCAATAGTGCTATTAATATTATTTTGCATGTTATTAAAATCACTAATGAGACCTCTAACTTCCGATGAACCAGTTGGTTTTAAAATTGGTGTTGCGATACCTCTGCCAAAACTTCTAGTTATAATTCCAAGTCTTTTTAAAGGTTGTATTTGTTTTTTAATAAAAAAATAAGAAATCAATGATAGCATAATACTTATCGCAATTGTCCATAAAAAAAATCCACCTACTGTTTTTGTCTCAACTCTTTTTTTAGGTATTAAATAAAAATATTGTGTTAAATCTTTATCATAAAAAATAAAAAAATTATCATTTTGCCTAGATATAAAGTTTCCTGGAATGCTACCGAGTGATTGAGTTATCCTTTTTTTAAATATCCAATTTTTTATTTTTTTAGTTTTTTCGATTTCAAATTCTTTGACCCTTATTATTTCAAGAGTATTTGCATAATTATTGATTGACTCTGATTGCTTATTCATTTCTAAAATTTTAATTTCATTAGCTATAGATTGGGCACTTCTTTTTAGAACTAAATCCCAGTGAAGCTCAAAAAATATTACTATGCCAATTATTTGAATTAAAACTATAGGTATAGTTATTAAGTAAACAGATCTTATTAAAAGACTACCGGAGATGTTAGTCCTTTTAAACATTATAGAAAAATTTTATAACCTTTTCCATGAACAGACCTAATTAGATCATCTATATAACATTCTTTTTTAATTTTTAATCTTAAGCGAGATATTTGCATATCTCCACTTCTAGATAAAAAATCTAATCCAAGTTCTGTGTTTAATAAATCTCTCGTAAGGTATTGATGAGAATTATGGATTAATAATTTTAAAATTTTAATTTCATTGCTAGAAAGATTAATTTTTATACCTTGATAGTTAAGTTGTTCTTTTTTTAAGTTGAATTCAGTATCATTTCCAAGATTTACAATATCCATAGATTGTTTCTTAATAATATTTTTTTTAATTTTTAACACTAATTCTCTAGAGTCAAATGGTTTTCCAATATAATCATCAGCTCCTAGCTCTAAACCACTAATTCTATCTTCAACATCACTTAATGCAGATAAAAAAATAACTGGAGTATTTATCCTATCTTTTATTCGTTTCTTATAAAAATCTAGCCCAGTACTATCAGGAAGCATTACATCTAAAATCATAAGATCAAATTTAAATAGATTTATAAGTTTTTCAGCTTCTTCAATATTATTAGCTTTAGAAACAATATAATTATTATTCTTTAGTAATTTTTCAATTAATTCCTGTAAGCTTTGATCATCTTCCACTAACAGAATATGTTCATCATTAATCATATAGACTCAATAATATTTATAAATCCAGCCATATTTTTAGGATCAGTTTTTTTAAATATTTTTATAATTTTTTCATTTATTCTATTAATAGTCTTTTCTATAGTTTCATTTCCAACCTTAGTAACAGTTATTTTCTTATTTTCTGTAATAATAATCTTTTTTTTAGATAAATCTTTAATTATCAAATTTAAATTTTGTTTTTTAATATAAATTTTGTTAGCAATATCAATTTTTTTAATAAAACCTTTTCTAATTTCTAAAAGAACTAATAGTTCATTAAATGTTAAATTATTCATTTCACAACAAATTTGAATCTCTCCTTGTAAAGATTTGTATGACCTGTGAAGACCAATGATAATTTCTAAAATATTTTCTTTTTTGAAATATAAAGTATCAGCAAAACTTAGGTTCATTAATTAAATTAATTATATTGAGAATTGAAATAAATAATAATACATTATTGAAAATTATGGAAATCATCCCTTTTGATAAAAGAATCGGATTTATCTGGTATAATGGTGAATTCGTTGAATGGCAAAATGCTACCACCCATGTACTTAATCATGGACTTCATTACGGAAGTTGTGTTTTTGAAGGCCTTAGAGTATATGGCGAAAAAATTTTTAAATTAAAGGAGCATACAGAGAGACTATTTCATTCTGCTGATAGAATGGGGATTGAAATACCTTTTTCTCAAGAAATTATTAATCAAGCACAAGAAGAAACAATCCAAAAAATGAATATTAAGTACGGTTATGTTCGTCCTGTTGTTTGGAGAGGTAGTGAAATGATGGCTGTTTCTGCTCAAAAAAACAAAATCAATGTAGCTATAGCTACCTGGGAGTGGCCTAGTTATTTTACCAAAGAGGATAGACTCAAAGGAATATCCCTACAAACTGCAATTTGGAAAAGACCTGCTCCTGATACAATTCCTACTGACGCAAAAGCAGCGGGTCTATATATGATCTGTACTTTAAGCAAACATGAGGCAGAAAAAAATGGATATGCAGATGCTCTAATGCTTGATTATAAAGGGAGGGTGAGCGAGTCCACAGGATCAAATATATTCTTTGTCATTGGTGGAGAAATTCATACACCTATACCAGATTGCTTTCTAGATGGCATAACGAGAAAAACAGTTATTGGTTTAGCAAAATCCCAAGGAATCAATGTAATTGAAAGAGATATATATCCTGATGAAATTAAAAATGCCGATGAAATATTTTTAACTGGTTCCGCAGTAGAAGTCACTCCTGTTGGTAAAATAGATGATGTGGACTATAAAGTAGGAGAAATTACATCAAAAATATCAAATCTTTATATGAAAGAAGTAGATCCAAACTATCAAAGTAGTTAATATTTAATAACCTCGGACCATTTTAGAAATTTTTCTTTATCTTTATTTTTAAAATTTACCGGTTGTTCCTCGCCGTTAGAAACATTAAACTTCCAAAGTGCTACGTTAACTTTTAAATTATCAATAATAAACTCACATGCTCTAATAGCATTTTCCCTATGAGCCGAAGCTGTTATTATAAGAACGATTTTCTCTCCTAAGAAAAGTTTACCAATACGATGAATTATTAAACAATTATTTAAATTCCAATTTTTAATAGCCTGAGCTCTAATATCTGAGAGTTGTTTAACAGCTAATTTCTCATAACACTCTAGGATAATACTCTGTATTTTATTTTTTTTATTTTTAATATCTTCTCTTACAGTACCTAAAAAAAAACTATAACCACCATTACTGTTGTCTTGAATTTTTAGAAACTCTTCTTCGAGATTAAATGCATTTTTGGTAATTTTAATCATCAACCACCAGTAACGGGTGGAAGAAATGCAATTTCATCACCATCTTTTAAAAAAATGTTGGTATCAATAATTTCAGTTAAATTTAAAAAATATTTAACACTTTTATCTTTAAAAACCTCCAAAAAAATAGGATTTTTGTTTCTTAAAATCTCTTTGAATTCAGAAAAACTTAAATTATCAGATGTTTCAATTATTTCAGAGCCTAGTTTTATTTTTACTCTTATCCATGAAAAATATTTAACAGTAATTTTCAAATATGCTTTAGACCCTTTACAATATAATTATATCCAGAAAGTAGTGTTATTAAAGCTGCAACCCATAAAGCTATTAAGCCTATATTCCATAAGAAATCATTTAATTCAAAACCTAAGCTTATTATTAAAATGGAAAGACTTACCATTTGAAAAGTTGTTTTATATTTAGCTAGCCTACTGACTGGCATATCAGTATTTAATTTAGCTAGAAATTCCCTTAAACCCGATATAGCTATTTCTCGTAACAAAATTATAATTGCAGGTATCACATGTATATTAGTAATAACTCGAGTATCAACTAAAACAACAATCACAGAAGCAACTAAAAGTTTGTCAGCAATGGGATCTAATAAAGTACCTAATCGAGATGACTGATTTAAAGTTCTAGCGAGATAGCCATCAAAATAATCTGATATTGAAGATATAATAAACAATCCCCCTGCTAAAAGAACTATATTGGGGTTTTCAGAAAACATAAGGTACAGAATTATTGGAATTAAAAATATCCTTATGAAAGTTATAATATTAGGTATTGTATAAATCTTAGCCATCTATTTTTATCAATATATCCTGAATATTTTTTGAATTTAAACCTTTAATTTGTAAAAGTTCGTCGCGGGAAGCTTGTTTTAAATTTTGTACATTTCCAAAAAAATTAATCACCCTCATTTTTTTAATTTTTCCAATACCATTTATTCCATCTAGAAAGCTAGTTTTTAAGGATTCTGACATTCGTTTCATACTATTTTTTTTTGAGAGATTGTGAGCTTTATCTCTTAATTTTTGGATGAAACCCTCTATTTTGGGGTTGTCTTTAAGAGATATATTCTTCTTTTGAAGTGTATGATAACTATCAAATCGAAAATCTCTTTTAAAGCCCTTAGTTACACCGATCAGAAATATGTTTGCTTTAATACCATTTTTATTAAGTATTTCTTGGCATATTTTCAGATAAGGGATTCCACCATCTATTATTATGATATCAGGAAGTAATTTATCATCCTTAGAGAATCTTGACTCAAATACCTTACGCATTAAATCCGCATCACCAAACTTCTTCAAATCAAAGTCCTTGAATTTATAAGTCCTAGACTCTTTGATACTAATTCCATCATTATTAAATACTACATAGGAAGAAACAGCATAATTATTTCCAAAAAAACTATTATCATATGCCTCAATTCTTTCTACAGGATCAGATATGTTAAATCGATATTTTAATAAATCTAAAATTTCATTATTTGTTTTATACTTTTGATTTAGAGATAAAATTTCCTTATCGTTTCTTTTAGATGTTAATTTTGAAATTTTAGCTACACTGGGAATTGAACTATTTTTAATTAAAGTTTCAATCTCATAATTTTCCTTCATTATTGATTTTAATTCTGAGTAACAGCTAATCCTATTAGATAAAACTATTTTGTTTGGTCTAAAGCCCTTAAGGTAAAATTGTATAATCAGAGATGTAGGATCAATATCATCTTCTATTTTTTCAGAGTAATAAATTAAATTACCACCTAGATATCTACCATATCTAATGAATCCTATATAAATAGAAAAGTAATCTTTTTTATTGATATGGATATAATCATAATTAGTATCCTGATTACTTATTTTTATTTCTTCTCTAATTATATAATTTAAAGATTGTAGGCTATCCCTTATCTCTGCTGCTTTTTCATAATTTTGGTTTTGACTGAAATTAATCATTTGCTTTTCAAGTTTATCAAAAATTTTTTTTTGATTTCCCTGAAAAAATTTAACAGTATCTTCTACCTGATTGTTGTATTGTTTTTGAGTAACTTTTTGAACACAAGGTGCCGTACATTGTTTCAAATCGTACAATAAGCATGGCCTATTCCTATTTTTAAATTCTAAATCTGTACAACTTCTTAGTTTAAAAGATTTTTGTAATATCTTTATAACAGCATCTGTTTTAAGTGCAGATGTAAATGGTCCAAAAACCCTATCATCTTTTTGAAAATTATTTCTAAATCTTGTTAATCTAGGAAAAATACCATCCGTAATTTTAATTAAAGGGAAAGATTTATCATCTTTGAGTCGAATATTATATCTAGGTGAAAATTTTTTAATTAAAAGAGCCTCTAATAATAAAGCATTTCTCTCAGATTCTGTATGTTCAAAATCTATGTTTACAGTTTGGGAAACCATCTTTTGGAGTCTACGAGGTAATTTAGGTAAGTTACCATAATTAGACAATCTTCTTTTTAGATTGATTGCCTTACCTATATATATAGGTAAATCTTTCTTATTTTTAAAAAGATAAACACCTGATGTTTTAGGAGCATCTTTTACACTTTTTTTTAAGACTTCTAATCCAAGCATTTCTTTATATTAGATAGAATATACAAAGCATTTGAAAAATATAGATACTTTTAATTTAAAAAGAAATATATTAAGACTCCAATTGAAATCAAATTTAAAGATCCAATTATTTTCTCCTTATAAATTTTTAAGTGATAAATTCCATAGTAAAGTTAATTTAGTAAATTTTCCTGAAACAAAAATAAAATTCCGTAACAAAAACTTTGAAGAGTTTAGTCAATTAGATGATACAGATTGGATTAATCTTTTTGGAAAATTTCATAGCAAATACTTACCCTTTAATAGTAATTTAGCTATGAAATATCATGGTCATCAATTTAGGGTTTATAATCCTGAAATTGGAGATGGCAGGGGTTTTACCATTGCTCAATTTTATAAGAATAAAAAATTATATGATCTTGGAACTAAAGGAAGTGGAACAACATTATATTCTCGTAGTGGAGATGGCCGATTAACTCTCAAGGGAGGGGTTAGGGAAGTGCTTTGCTCTTCCTATTTAGATGCAATAGGTCTCAATACCTCTCAAACCCTATCATTAATTGAAACAGGGGAGAGCCTATATCGTAATGATGAAGCTTCGCCAACAAGATCGTGTGTTTTAGTTAGAATTTCTCATTCTCATATTAGAATTGGAACTTTCCAATATCATGCATACCATCAAGATAATACTAGCCTTGAAAATTTGATGAAATCTATAGGTAAATATTATTTTTCTTTTAATGACAGCGAAAACACAGCCCTAAATTTCTTCTCAAGAGTTGTTCAAAATTGTGCAAATCTTGCTGCTTCTTACAATATTTTTGGTTTTGTTCATGGAGTTTTAAATACTGATAACATAAATATAACTGGAGAGAGTTTCGACTACGGGCCTTATCGAATGATGGAAAAATACAATCCTGAAAAAATAGCTGCATATTTTGACCACTCAGGTCTCTATAAGTTTTCAAAACAAGTTGATGCTATTTTTTGGAATGTACAACAACTAGCTTCAATTATGACATTATTTTTAGAGGAGAAATTAATAATAGAGGAATTAAAAAAATATATAGATCTGTATAATATCGAAGTTCTTAGATTATTTTTTCAAAGATTAGGTCTTCAACCCAATAGCCTTGACTCTAATAATCAAAAATTATTACAAGATTTTTATGAGATTTTAATTAAGAGTCCATATTTATATGAGGAAATATATCATGACCTAAGGGGTGGAAAAGAAAAAGTAAATTTTCAAAATGAACTCAAGCAAAAATATAAAAATTTTAATTTGGATAAAATTTTCGAAAACCACAAAATATCAAATAATATTGATCTAAAATTATTAATGAAAATACCAAGAGAGACACTCCTTTACGATGAAATTGAAAAAATCTGGGATGATATTGATATAAAAGATGACTGGTCATTGTTTAATCAGAAAATCGATAGTATAAATAGTTTTAAACAAGCAAATATAAATTATGGATTGGGATAAATTAAAAATTTTTCATAACGTAGCTCTTGATTTAAATATATCAGAAGCAGCTCACAAAATGAATATAAGCCACTCTTCCATAAGTAGGCAAGTCAGTGCTTTAGAGAGAGAATTAAAAGTCTCACTATTTAAGAGACACGCAAGAGGACTAACTTTAACCGAACAAGGAAAGATCTTATTTAAGACAGCCCATGATATATTTGGTAAAATAGCCCTTACTGAGGCCCAATTAACAGACTCTAAAGAAAAACCGGCCGGTCCACTTACAATAGCTGCAACTGTAGCTTTTGGTACTACTTGGTTGGCGCCTAGGATAGAAAAATTTGCTAATTCTTATCCTTATATCGATATTTCTATTTTAATTGAGAATAAATATACGGATCTAGCACAGGGTGATGCTGATGTGGCATTGAGACTGACAGAACCCACTCAAATGGACTTGATTAGATTTCCTTTATATGAGTTTCAATTTAAAATTTACTCCTCTCCAGAATATATTGAAAAATATGGTATTCCCAAGGATGTATCTGAACTTTCTAAACATAAGATAGTGGCATTTGGCCATGATGTTGAACCCTCTATACCTGATGTAAATTGTATTATTGATTTACTTCCAAAAAAAAAGAAAGTTAAAATTTTATACATTTCTAATATGTATGGGGTTATGAGAGCAATTGGAGGAGGGGCTGGAATAGGAGCCTTACCTGATTATATGAAATTATCTTCAAATAATTTAGTGCCAATCTTACCCAATGCCAAAACACCAAAAGCAGTAATATACTTTACATATCCATCCGAATTAAAAGGATCAAAAAAAATTGCTGCATTAAGAGACTTTTTAGTTAGGGAAACAAATAAAGAAAAACAACGTTAATTTTTTTTTATAAATTTCTTATTACAGTAATTACAAACTACTT
>CABXVZ010000022.1 GCA_902515765.1 uncultured Alphaproteobacteria bacterium
CTCCTGAATAAGCAAAACCATCAACAGAGGCCTTGGCTCTGTTTACTATACCCCACATTGCTGGACCAACTTTGTTCTCGCCACCTTTTTGATATGTATGACATGAGGCACACTTTTTAAATAGTTTCTCACCATTAGCTAAATTTGCTGAAGCAAGCATAGGGGTTATTTCAGGCAAGACTTCAAAAATATTAACTTCTTCTACCTGAGTGCCTGATGAATCTCCCTCAGGAATTTCTATAGTATAAGCCAATTCCTTGGGATACTCTGGGTGCACGGTCATATCAGCTATTTTAGAGAAAGCTGCAGCTAGTAATAAAGCAAGTATAATTGCGCCTAGGATTTTATTGGTTTCCATATTAAAAAGAGAAGTCTATGTTTAAAAATATAGCACTAAAAACGGATTTTTGTCGCATTCATGATTGATACTGTCATTGTAATTCCTGTAAGATTGCAGGCCTCAAGGTTTCCCAATAAGCCTTTTGCAAAAATAGGTAATCTCCCAATGCTACATTATGTGTTTAATGCAGCCTCAAAATCTTTTGAAAATGTCTTTTTAGCAATTTGTGACCTAGAGGTGGAGGATTATTGTAATAAAAATAACCTTCCCTTTGTTTTAACAAACCCTAACCATATTTCAGGGAGTGACCGTATTGGGGAGGCAGTTGAAAAATTAGAGAAAAAATTAAGTTTTGATTTTATCATTAATGTTCAAGGAGATATGCCCTTTATCAAAAAGGAATACATTTCGTCATTAAGAGAAAACCTATCTAACTTCAAAATGTCTACTCTAGCTTGTCCTTTTAAAAATAGAGTTGAGGCTGAAAACCTATCTAAGGTTAAAGTTGAGGTGGCTCATCAAGAAAATCTTGTAGCTAAAGATTTTAGTAGAACCTTAATTGATATTTCAAAATTAAATAAAAGTATTTTTCATCATATAGGTGTATATGGTTTTCAAAAGCAGTTCTTAAAAGAATATATTTCTCAAAGACCAACAAAGAGAGAACTTGAAGAAAAACTGGAGCAACTCAGGGTATCAGAAAATACAAAAATAGGCATAACTGTCATAGAAGAGGAGATATTGGGTGTTGATACCAAAGAAGATTTAGATACAGTAAATCAGTTAATTCAAGACCATGGGTAAAAAAATTTCATTTCAAGGCGTTGAGGGAGCATACAGCCATCTTGCTGTTCAAGAATTTTTTCCTGAATCAGAACCTGTTCCTTGCAAAACATTTGAAATTGCAATTTCAAAAGCAGAATCCGAACAGGTTGACTTTGCTATGATACCAATAGAAAATTCTGCCGCTGGAAGAGTTGCAGATATACACCGTTTGTTACCAAAATCAGATCTGCATATTAATTATGAACACTTTCAAAGAGTCGAGCACAAATTATTAATCCACCCTGACTCAAAAATTGAAAATATAAAAAAAATAATCAGCCATGAACAGGCCTTAGCACAATGCAGTAATAAAATACAAAAATTAGATTTTGATATTCTCGTAGGAGCAGATACTGCGGGATCGGCAAAAAACATTTATGAAAATAAAGTATTAGATACAGCAGCTATTGCATCAAGTTTAGCTGCTGATATATATACTTTAAAAATAGTTGATGAGAGTTTTGCCAACTCTAAAAACAACATCACTCGATTCTATGTAATGTCTAAAGATGAAAATAAAGAGTATGACTCTCAAAAAAAATATATTTCATCTTTTTTATTCGCTGTGAACAATACCCCAGGATCTCTTTTTAAAGTCATGGGAGGTTTTGCTACTAACAACGTAAATATGATAAAATTAGAAAGTTACAACTACGGTGCTAATTTTGTTATTACAGAATTTTATTGTGAAATCGAGGGTCACCCTGATCAGGAAAATACTAAGTTAGCTTTAGAAGACATGAATCACTATTGTTCAAAAGTGAGAAAACTAGGTGTTTTTGAGAAATCTAGCTATCGATCAAGACAATAACTTCATATTTTGTATGATAACTGTTATAAAATGAATCGAGAATTACATGGGCAGTTTTTTATGCTAATCCGGTCAGGTTCGAAAGAAAGCAGCCGTAACACAAAGGCCTGGGTCGTGTAATTCTCCTTTTAAATAATGAAGCATCAATCAGATATACTCGCACTTAAATATAGACCAAAAGACTTTAGCGATTTAATAGGCCAAGAGTATCTTGTAAACACTATTCAAAAATCAATACAGCTTAACAAAATACCTAATGCTTATATATTCACTGGCATAAGGGGGGTTGGTAAAACTACAACAGCTCGTATTGTAGCAAAAATGTTAAATTGTACAGCTTTTGACAACTCTAATAAGCCAGATCTCTTAAACTGTGAACAGGCAAAAGCTATTACTGAAGATCGACACCCCGATGTAATAGAAATTGATGCTGCATCAAATACCAGTGTTGAAAATGCTAGGGAAATTATTGAAAACGTAAAATATAATCCTGTTTTAGGTAAGTACAAAGTTTACATTATTGATGAGGTGCACATGCTCTCTAAGAGTGCTTTTAATGCATTGTTAAAAACACTAGAAGAGCCCCCTCCACACTCCAAGTTTATTTTTGCTACGACAGAAATTTCAAAGGTTCCCATTACTATTTTATCTAGATGTCAAAGATTTGATCTAAGAAGAATAGATAAAAAAGTTTTATCCTTATTTCTTGAAACTATTGCCAATAAAGAAAATATATTAATTGAAAAAGAGGCATTAAACTTAATTGTAAAATCTAGTGACGGTTCTGTGAGAGATGCTCTAAGTATTTTAGATCAAGCAAATGTTTTTAAATTAGAAGAAACAATTAAAACGAAAGAAATTATCAATATGCTTGGTTACTCAAAGCTAAGCGATCTTTACGATTTATCTAAGAATATCCTTGAAAATAATCTTACTGATCTTATTTCCAAGCTTGAAACTATGTATCAAAGAGGATCTGAAACATCAAAAATATTAGAAGACTTGATGAATATAATTAATTGGTCTTGCAAACTTAAAATTAATTCAAATCTTATCAAAGATGAGTTTTTAACAGAAGATGATAAAAATTTTGCATCTTATGTGACTCAATACGATCATGGAAAATTAAATATTTTTTGGCAAAGCTTAATTAAAGGATACGATGAAATAAAAATTTCTCCTCATCCACACTCCACACTTGAGATGATCTTGCTGAGATGCGCATTTCTTTTAAATGATAATCCTTCTGATACTTTAGAAGAAAAAAAAAAGCCTGAAATAATTCAAAAAAAAGGAAAATCCTCTCCTAACTTAGATCAAGCTATTGAAAACAAAGTGGATGCTAGTATCAAAATTTCATTGAAGGAAAGAATAGAAATACATCAAAGTTTTTTTCAATTTTATGGAAAAAATTTCTCTCCTCTAATGGCGGGTATAATCATAGAGCAATGTGAAGTAGTTTATTTTTCAGAGAAAGAAAAGAAATTAAAAATTAACGTGTTAACAGATAGCTTTCAAGGAAGTGAGGAACTTAAACAAAACCTAAATAAGGATTTTGAATTAGATATTGAAGTCAAAAAGAATATAGACAATTTAGAGTCAATCAAAATCTTATACAAAAAAGAACTAATTGAGCAAGAAACGAAAACAGATGATTTTAAAAAAGTTCTTGCTAAATTCCCCAATGCAAAGATTATAGATATTGAAGATATAGAAAGAGGTGATGAAAATGATGGGTAATATGGGCGGTATGATGAAAAAAGTTCAAGAAATGCAGGCTAAAATGCAAGAAATGCAAAAAGAATTAGAAAATAAATCTATTGAAGCCGAGTCTGGTGGAGGAATGGTCAAGGTTGTTATGAATGGAAAACAAATAGTTCAATCAATTAATATAGACCCATCACTTTTATCCGAAGAGGAAAAAGATGTATTGGAAGATTTAATCAAAGCTGCTCTTAACCAGGCTAAAGAAAAAGTTGAAGAAATGTCTTCTGAGGAAATGAAAAAAATTACTGGAGGTTTGCCTTTGCCTCCAGGTATGAAAATGCCCTTTTAATTTGTCTCAAGACGAACTTCAAAAATTAATCAATCTTATTTCTAGATTGCCTGGTATAGGACAAAGGTCAGCTCAAAGAATAGCCCTTTATTTGATTAAAAATAAACAAGAATTAATGCTACCCCTAGGAGATAGCGTAAAGGAAACAGCAGCAATAATTAAGAAATGTGATAATTGTGGAATATTAGATGTCATAATTCCATGCAAGATTTGCTCCTCTGATAATCGCTCCAAAAAAACTATTTGTATTGTAGAAGATATGGCAGATGTATGGGCTTTTGAAAGATCTGGTTATCATAAAGGCCTTTATCATGTTATCGGGGGACTTCTTTCAGCAGCAAAAAATTTTACAGAACAAGATTTAAAGTTAAACAAACTCAGAGAAAGAATAAAAATTAATCAAGCCCAAGAAATTATTCTTGCCCTGAGCGCCACTATAGAAGGTCAAACTACAGCCCTAGTAATTAAAGACGCATTAGAGAGTCTTAACATTAAAATTACACAACTTGCTTATGGAGTCCCTGTAGGAAGCGAAATTCATTACTTAGATGATAATACTTTAGGAGCCGCACTAGAATCCCGAAAAAACCTAGGCTAATCAATTAAAATAGTTATCATTTAATTTAGTATGTTGCCAAAATTGAAAATAAAAAAAATTCTAGCTATTTTAATTTTTTCTTTTTTATCACATAGCATTAGTTCTGCAAATTCTAATAAAAACTATGATGGATCCTCATATCCTTTTGATACTGCTTTAGAATGTCTTTCTATCCCATTAGGATTAACAGAGGATTTCCATATATATGACTTCTTGAAAAAAATTAAACTAAGCGCAGGTTATGTTTCCCCTATTGTAAAAATTGAAATTAAAATTGATCAAAAAGGAGAAATTTTATCCTCAAAATTTTTAGATTATGAAATAATAAATAAGTCAGGTCGAAATATCTCAGCCTCTGAAAAAGTTAAAATTATTAATCAAACAAGAATTTGGACAGAGGCTCTTATGAGGGCATTAAAAAAATGCAGCCCCTATAATCTATCAAATACTGAGGACGAATTTCGTAATAAATTTGTTTTAAAATACGATTTACAACAATTAATTTGCGGTATTAATGAAAGCTGTGATCAATATAAAGAAATAAGAAATTTTGACTATTTTGAAAGTCCAGATGAGTATGTAAAATATCTTACTGATGAACTTTTTGATCAAGATTTTTTTTACGATGCACGGCTGGGTTACCGTAACTTCATTTTGTTATTTCCCAATCACAAATGGATTGACCTTGTAGAAAAATGGTATGCAGACACATTTTATTTTATGGGACAAAAGAGGGAAGCGATACGGCTCTATAGCCTATTTATTAGCACTTATCCGGAGTCAGAACTTCTACTTAATAGCTATATAGCGTTAGCTTATTCTTATTTAGAAACCAATCAAAAAAATAAGGGATGCAGAATTATAAATGAAAATGTAATTCCAATTTCTTTAGAACTTGAACAAGATGAAAGCTTTTCCCATTTGATTCAAAATATGCAAATAGAAAATATGTGCTCATCGAGTGGATCTTATTATTATGATGATAATAGCATTTATGAGGGTGAATTTCAGAATGGAAAACCGCATGGTCAAGGAATATATAAAGGAAAAAATATTGAGTATGTTGGGGAGTTTAAAAATGGTCTATTTCATGGCAAGGGAGAAATTAATTATTTTAATGGTGATAAATATTTAGGTAATTTTGTATCCGGACGAAGGGAAGGCAAGGGTATATTAACTTACTCCGATGGAAGGATATATGATGGAGAATTTTTGAGTGATAATTTTCATAATTATGGAATATTAATAGACTCCAACGGAAATAAAAAAGTAATGGTATATAATGGTGGGGAGTTTCTTTACTCATTTAATAATAATGATAACCAAATTAAAAAATCTAGTGACTTAATATGTAGTAGTATGTTTACAAACAGATTTTATGTTTATTTAGATAGTGAAAGAAATCAGATTAATGTGAAATTTAATTCAGAAGAAAGTCTACATACTGACTATAATTTTAAAGAAATTATTAATAAAGAGGATTTTATTATAGCACTACTAAAAGATGAAAGAGATGAAAAACACATACATTTATATTTAAGTAATTTGGGAAATTTTAGAATGTATATTGATGACAGACCTTTTAGCCATAAATATTATTTAGAACAGGTCGGTGAAAAAAAGATTCTTGGCTCATGCATCAAGGAATCCGAAAAACTATTTTAATTTATGAGAGTCTTTTAATGATACCAGCATCGAAAGAAATTGATTTTTTAGTCTTTAGATCAATATTCAAATTGAGAATTTCATATTCTGCAAAAATAGAATTTTGATTATCAATCATATTAAATTTTAAAATAAGTTTTTTCCCTTTACATATAAGATCTATTAAAGAGATAATAAATTTTTCTCCCTGTTTAATTTCTCTTTTGTAATTAATCTCACATTTAATTACAAAAACCCCTTTTTGCTGATTTAGGGCATAATTATAACCTAGCCCTGCATGTTCGAGAACGAAGTCGGAACTTTCCTCAAAACATTGAACATAGTAAGCCATATTCATATGGTCATTATAATCTATCCAACTCTCTGATACTTTTCCCTCTGCCACATGGATTGGAGGCACAAGTTTTGGAGTTTCTTTAATTAAATTAACTAAATCATTAAAAATTTTTATTTTTTTATTTCCCATAACCAAATTAATTATCCTATATTACTTCTAATGTTGAAAATAGTCTATGCTCCTGACCCTGTACTCAAAGAAGTATGTGAACCTTTATCTCAAGTAGATGATCACCATCGTGACTTAATAAAAAAAATGTTTCAAGCAATGTATGAGGCTAATGGAGTAGGACTGGCAGCCCCCCAAGTAGGAATTAATAAAAGAATATTTATTTTAGATTCTGGTGCTAGGGAAGAGGAAAAAAAACCACTGACAATGATTAATCCTTCTTTAGTTTCAATAGATGATAAAACAGTATCCTACGAAGAGGGGTGTTTGTCTTTTCCTGAGCATTTTGCAGAAATTGATCGTCCGGATCAATTAACAATCAAATATTTAGATGAAAATAACAAAAAAAAAACTTTAACTACGGATGGATTTACCTCAAGAATAATCCAACATGAATTAGATCACCTTAATGGAATACTCTTTGTAGATTACTTAAGTAGATTAAAAAGAGACGTAATAATTCGAAAAATGAAGAAATTCAAAAAAGAAAATAACAGCTCAAATGACAAAAAAATATAGATTAGTTTTTTTTGGCTCACCAGAATTTGCTCTACCTCCCTTAAAAACCCTATATTTGGGAGGTTATAAAATTGTTGGTATATATTCCCAAGAGCCAAAAAAAAAATCAAGAGGAATGAAAGAAATTGAAACACCTGTGCATCAATGGGCTGAAAGCCAACTTTTACCTGTTTTTACCCCAAGTAAACTTGATGATTTATCCTTAGAACAATTTCAATCACTTAGGCCCGATATTGCTGTTTTATTTGCTTATGGAAAAATTATTCCTGCCAACTGGCTAAACGTTCCCCTTTATGGATTTGTAAATATTCATGCCTCTCTTCTTCCTAAATGGAGGGGTGCTGCACCAGTTCAAAGAGCTATCGAGAATGGTGATAAATCATCAGGCATAACTATTATGAAAATGAATGAAAGGTTAGATGAAGGACCTATAATAGCCTCACAAGAAATACCAATATCAAACGATACCACGGGAAAATCACTTATTGATAAAATGAGCTATGACTCTTGCTCTTTGCTTTTTAATAATCTAGAAAAATATTTATTAGGAAAGATCTCTCCTTTGCAACAAGATAACAGCTCAAGTACTTATGCTTCAAAAATTAAAAAGTCTGAAACTAAAATTACTTGGTCACTAAGTGCCTCTGAGATAAATCAAAAAATAAGAGCCTTTTATCCCTATCCTTCCATGTGGTTTTTATATGAAGGTTCAAGATTTAAAATCTTAAAAGCAAGAATTTCTGAATTAACAGGATCGCCTGGCGAAGTAGTTGACACCCCTCTTACAATAGCTTGTAAAAATGGAAGTTTGGATATTATAGAGATTCAACCAGAAGGAAAAAAAGCTATGAATATTAAACAGTTCTTATTAGGAAAACACAGCTTTACTATTGGCAAAAATATTAATGGCTAACATTAAGTTAACAATTGAATATGCAGGAACACCATATAGTGGTTGGCAGTATCAAAAAGATGAAAAAACTGTTCAAGGAGAAATTGAAAAAGCAATTTTCAAATTTTCAGGTGAAAAAAAAACAATTCAAGGGGCTGGTAGAACAGATGCCGGAGTTCATGCTTTAGCTCAATGCGCAAATTTCAATCTAGACAAAAAATTTACAGATTACCAAATTTTAAATGGATTAAATTTTCACTTAGGAACTGAGAAAATTAAGATTTCTAAAGTAGAAAATGTTTCAGAAGACTTTAATGCAAGATTTAGCAAAAATAAAAAGACCTACTGTTACCAAGTTTATAATACTCCCTCCCCCTCTGTGCTTGAAGGGGATTATAGTATTCATGTAAAACAGAATTTAGACATTGATGCTATGAATGAAGCAATTGTTTATTTTAAAGGTAATCATGATTTTAGCTCTTTTCGAGGCAGAGGGTGCCAAGCAAAATCTCCAATTAAATCAGTCGAGTTCACGAGCATAGAAACCTCCAATGATAAAATTATTTTTATTTTTCAAGCCCAGTCTTTTCTCTACCAGCAAATTAGAATAATGGTGGGAACATTATTAGAAATAGGCTTAAATAACAAAGATCCATCCTGGATTAAAGAATTATTGGCATTAAAGAACAGAGTCTTAGCAGGCCCAACTATGCCACCAAGAGGATTAATACTAAAAGAGATAACCTATTGAACATCTTAGTTTATACCCAATGCTTTGCCCCCAAGCTAGGAGGAATAGAGTCAGTAATGACAAATATAGCATCCCAAGCAGCAATATTAGGACACAATGTTAAAGTACTAGCTGATGGATCTAAGTACTTTAGTTCTAAGTTTGACAATAATCAAAAATTTGAAATACATAGATTTGATCAACTTAAATTTCTAA
>CABXVZ010000023.1 GCA_902515765.1 uncultured Alphaproteobacteria bacterium
CAGAGAGGCTACATCTACAATTGCAGGAATTAAAGTTGAAACACGAACTCAAAGAGCTGGGCCGCCTAGGGGGAAACCTATAGAAATAAATCTTGTATCCTCTGATCCAAATTTAACAATCAAAGAAATTAAAAGAATAGAGAAATATCTTTCAAAAATTTCAGGTTTAAAAGATCTAGAAACATCTCTACCATCTCCAAGCATTGAGTATCAACTGTATGTTGATAGAGAAGAAGCTGCAAAATATGGAGCAAGCATAGCAATTATTGGTAATACTATTAAATTAATAACAGGAGGTTTGAAATTAAGTGAATTTAGACCAAATGATAGCGATGACTCTATACCAATTTATTTAAGGTTACCTGAAAACCAGAGAACAATTGACCAATTAAATAGTATAAAAATCCCAACTTCTAATGGATATGTTCCTATTTCAAACTTCACTGACGTGCAAACTAAACAAGAAACTGGAAATATTGTTCGATTAGACCAAAATAGAATTGAAACTATAAAATCTGATGTAACTAGATTTTACCAAACTGACGCGTATGTGAGGCTTATTAAACATTGGCTTGGAATTCAAAAGTTTGATATTCCCAATAATTTTGGATTAGATATCCCTGAATTTAATTCAGCTAATATAGACCCCCGTGTTGAAGTTACGTTTAAAGGAGAGGATGAAAGTCAAAATAAATCAAAAGCCTTTCTTCAAAAAGCATTTATGGTTGCTGTATTTTTAATGGGGCTTATTCTATTAACCCAATTTAATAGCTTTAGTAGCACCCTACTCATCTTATTTGCAGTAATTATGTCCACTGTTGGAGTCGTTTTAGGTCTTTTAATAACCCAACAACCTTTTGGAATTGTAATGAGTGGTATAGGTGTCATATCTTTAGCTGGAATTGTTGTTAATAATAATATTGTTCTTATAGATACTTTTGATCGCTTAGTAAAAAGAACAAAAAATGCTAAGGAAGCTATATTGATGACTGGCGCTCAAAGATTACGACCAGTTCTTTTAACCACAACTACAACTGTTTTAGGTTTAATGCCCATGGCACTGAAACTTAATATAGACTTTGCTAGTTTAGAATATACTTATAATTCTCCAGATACACAGTGGTGGGTTGATCTCTCTAGAGCAATTGTATTTGGTTTACTTTTTTCAACTTTATTAACATTATTGGTAACACCATCAGCTTTAATGTTAAAATCTAAATATCTAAATTCTAGCAGTTCTAAAGAAACTAAAAAAATAAATAAGTAAATTAATCAAAGACATCAATAAATACAATAGAGCTATCACAAGAGTAGTTTGCCAAAAATATGTTATTAGGAATATTAAAACTAGTACCACTGCAATAGTAGCAAACCTCATATAGAGGGGTTTAAGTTTTAAATTCTTAACTGAAGGTGTAGGAACCCTACTAATCATCATAGCACCAGCAAAAATAATTAAAGAAGAGCTAAAAATTAATTGATTTATATTGAAATAATTAAATTCCATAAAGCTCATGAAAAACGGTATCATTACTAATCCTGCTGCAGCCGGCGATGGTATTCCAATAAAAGTTTTACTTTGCTCTCTTGTATTTTCTATATTAAACCTGGCTAATCTCAATGCGGCACAAACAATATAAAAAAGACTAAAAGTCCATCCTATTCTTCCCAACTCGTGAGTATAACAAAGATTTATGAGAAGCGATGGCGCTAATCCAAAACTTATGAAATCTGATAATGAGTCTAATTCTGCACCAAATTGAGAAGATTTTTTTAATTTTCTTGCAATCCATCCATCGAAGAAATCAAAAAAAGCGGCTAACATAATCATCAAAACAGATAATTTCCAATTCCCTTGAATAGAAAATTTAATAGATGAAATTCCAGCAATTAATGACATCAATGTAATAGAATTAGGAATAAATTTAATAAAGGAATATTCTCTCATTAAAAATTTAAATTTTCTTAAAATTTCTTTTGATGTTTTTGCTTATTTTTAATTCTTGAGCAATGATGGTTTCTCCCCCGATACATTGTTGCCCTACATTGACTAATAGATTAAAATTATTTGGAAATTCAATATCTACTCTACTTCCAAATTTGATAATTCCGTACCTATCACCCTGATTAATTTTATCTTTTAATTTCACGTTACAAATTATTCGTCGGGCAATTAATCCAGCAATTTGAGTTACATGAATTGTATTATTGCTAGATTTAATAGTTAACTTTAGTCTTTCATTTTCTTCACTTGCTTTGTCTAAGGTTGCATTGATAAATTTACCTTCAAAATAGTCAATCTTGGATATTTCTCCAGAAATAGGTAATCTTTGTATATGCACATTAAATACACTTAAAAATATAGAGACTTTTGTATAATTTTTTTTACCTTCTTTTACCTCAGTAATATTTGTAATAATTCCATCAGCTGGACTTACTAATATATCTTCACCTATTGGGACTGTTCTTTCAGGGTCTCTAAAAAAATAGAAGGTGAACAAAAGAAAGATTATTGAAATAAAAAATAGAGGTGTGTAAATAAAGTAGAAAAAAATAACCAACAAAAATAATATTATTAATGCTGCCGATATCTCTTTATGAAAACGAAAGTACATAATGGTTGCCATTAATATCTGAATTGCATAATTTGATCAATAAAATAGATTTTTTTTACAGCTATTATTTGCTATACATAAAAATCTCTTAATATCTGAACATATGTCAAAAATAATAGTTAAAAACCCTGTTGTAGAATTAGATGGTGATGAAATGACCCGAATTATATGGGATTTTATTAAAAAAAAGCTCATTCTGCCTTATTTAGAAATTGATTTAAAATACTTCGATTTATCAGTTCAAAAAAGAGACGAAACAAATGATCAAATTACAATAGATGCAGCTAACGCAATTAAAAAATTTAGCATAGGGGTTAAATGTGCAACCATTACACCAGATGATGGTCGTATGTCGGAATATAATTTAAAAAAAATGTGGCGATCTCCCAATGGTACAATAAGAAATATTTTAGATGGAACAGTATTTCGTCAACCTATCATTTGTAAAAATATACCGAGAATTGTCAGATCTTGGGATAACCCTATTGTTGTGGGACGTCATGCTTTTGGAGACCAGTACAAAGCAACTGAAATGGTAATTGATAAACCGGGTAAGCTTTTTATGAAATATATAACTGATGACGGTGAAACTCTTGAGCAAGAGGTTTTTGAATTTTCTAAAAGTGGTGTAGCTATGTCAATGTATAATGTTGACGAGTCTATAAAAGGTTTTGCAAGGGCATGTTTTAATTATGGATTAAAACTTAATTGGCCCGTATATCTTTCAACTAAAGATACGATCTTAAAAAAATATGATGGAAGATTTAAAGAAATATTTCAGGATATTTTTGAAAGTGAATTTAAAGATAAGTTTCAAGAAAAAAATATAGTATACGAACACCGATTAATAGATGACATGGTAGCATCTGCTATGAAATGGAATGGAAAATTTGTGTGGGCATGTAAAAATTATGATGGAGACGTTCAATCTGACTCAGTCGCACAGGGTTTTGGATCTCTTGGAATGATGTCTAGTGTACTAATGACTCCAGATGGTAAAACAATAGAGTCAGAAGCTGCACACGGCACCGTAACAAGACATTACAGACAGCATCAGAAAGGTGAGAGTACATCAACTAATCCTATAGCCTCCATATTTGCATGGACGAGAGGTTTAAATTTTAGAGGAGAATTTGATAACAATCACGAGTTAATTAATTTTGCAAATACTTTGGAGAAAACTTGCATTCAAACCGTAGAGTCTGGAAATATGACTAAAGATTTAGCAATACTTGTTGGATCAGATACTAAATGGATGAATACAGAAGATTTTTTAAACTGTTTAGATAAAAACTTACAGTCAGAATTAAATTAAATCTGATTTTTAATAGCTAAAAAAGCCTGATTTATATGTGTTTTTTTATCACCACCAGCTTGAGCAAAATCTACCCTACCCCCACCTCCCTTTGACCCTAAATGATCGAAAGAATATTTAATCAAAACTCGTGCATCATATTTTTCTGTTAAGTCTTTTGTTAACCCGACAACAATAGAAACTTTTTCATTATTTATAGTTACACAAGCTAAAATAGAATGTTGTTTTTCAACTTTGAATTTATCATAAATTGATCTTAATTCCTTAGGAGGAAGTCCATTAATAGTCTGAGTGACAAAGGTAACTTCATTAATTTTATCTTCAGTTATTATATTATCACTAGAATTTTTAAGAATAGATTTATTTTTCAAAACCTCCAGATGATTTTCTAATTTCTTGATATAAAGACTTTTATTTTCTTCTTTAAAAGTAATAGATGCACCTATTTTATTAATTTGATTAATTAAATTTTGAATTAGTTCTTCTTGTTTTCTTTCTAAATTTTTTTGTAGAATTGCAAGATTATCGTTGAATATATCAACATTGGTATCAGTACAAGCCTCTATTCTTCTTACACCAGAAGAGACTGATTCTTCACTTGTGATTTGAAATTTATTTATATCTTGGACATTATCAACATGGGTTCCACCACATAACTCAATTGAATAGGGTTTATTATCTTTAGATCCTAAAGTGACAACCCTTACTTCATCTCCATATTTTTCACCAAATAAAGCTATAGCACCTTGTCGTATAGCGTCTTCTTGAGATTTAATTGAAATATCTGTTTCAATAGAATTAGCTAATATACTATTTACTTCGCTTTGAATCTCCATGATTTGTTCCTTTGAAATTTGCTTATTATGACTAAAATCAAATCTAAGTTTTTCTTCATTTACTAGAGATCCTCTTTGAGCTACATGATTACCAAGTTTATTCCTGAGTGCTGCATGGAGTAAATGAGTTGCGGAATGGTTTTTTTTAATTGAATTTCTTAATGACGTATTAATATTTAGCTCTATTTCATCTCCAACAGCTAATGAACCTGATATCAATTCTCCAAAATGAATAAAAATACCTTGTTGTGTTTTTTTAGTATCTAGTACTTTAAACTCTGTATTTTGAGATATTATCATTCCCCTATCCCCTACTTGACCACCAGATTCAGCATAGAAACATGTATTTTCGGTGATAATTATATAGTTTTTTGAGTCATTAGTGGTTTTATTTACTTCTTTGAAATCTTTAAGAATGGAGAGGATAGATGATTTGATTGTAGTTTTTTCATAGCCTAAAAAATTTGTGGGTTTAATTGTTTTAGCCAAATCGAACCAGATTTTTTGTGTTGCTGAGTCGCCACTACCTTTCCATGAAGATCGCGCCTCTTGCTTTTGCATCTCCATAGCCTCATTAAATGAATTAGTATCTACTTGTATATTCTTAGATTTTAAAAAATCTTGTGTTAAATCTAGTGGAAAGCCAAAAGTGTCGTAAAGCTTAAATGCTATTTTTCCATCAAGGGTGTTATTATTAATTTTAGGAATTTCTTGACCTAATATATCCAACCCCTTAGATAATGTTTCTCTGAATTTTTCTTCTTCAGAAGATAGGGTTTCTAAAATAAGATCAGACCTAGAATTTAATTCCTCATAGAAATCTCCCATTAACATTTTTAAGTCTTGAAATATTTTATGAAAAATAGGCTCTCTTGAACCTAATGTATAAGCGTGTCTAATCCCTCTTCTTAGTATTCTTCTTAATACGTAACCTCTGCCCTCATTTGATGGCATAACTCCATCTGCAATTAGAAAAGAGGACGCCCTTAAATGGTCAGCAATGACTCTAAAACTTGATTTATTCTCGTCATTAACCTTTTTGTTAATTAACTCTTGAGTAGCATCAATAATATGTGTGAATAAATCAGAAGAATAGTTATCATTACTTTTATTTAGTAAAGCTGTTATTCGTTCGAGCCCCATACCAGTATCAACACAAGGTTTTGGTAATACTATTCTATTATTAGTATCAACTTGCTCGTATTGCATGAATACTAAGTTCCATATTTCTATAAATCTATCACCATCTTCATTAGGAGATCCAGGAGGACCTCCAAAATATTTATCACCATGGTCATAAAAAATCTCAGAACACGGGCCACAGGGTCCAATCTCCCCCATAGACCAAAAGTTATCTGAACTATTTATCTTAATAATTTTTTCATCAGAGAGATTGGCTATTTTCTTCCAAAATTTTTCAGATTGTTCGTCGTTATGATAAATTGTTACTAGTAATTTTTTAGGATCTATTTCAAATTCTTTGGTTATTAAATTCCAAGCATAAAATATTGCTTCCTCTTTGAAATAATCACCAAATGAAAAATTTCCAAGCATTTCAAAAAATG
>CABXVZ010000024.1 GCA_902515765.1 uncultured Alphaproteobacteria bacterium
TGATAAAAAGATCACTCCATTTGTTTTTAATATTTTAGGAAGGTATTTAAATAAAATCTCTTTTTCATTCAAAGTTAAATGTTCTAAAAATTCAAAAATAAATATTACATCAAATTTTTTTCTATTTTTTTTTAAGAAGTTTTGAAAGTTTGAATTTATTAATTTGTAATTTCTTTTATTTTGGAATTGAAAATTATTAACAAGATCAACTCCAGAACATATAGCCCCTAATTCATAGTAATTGTGCAAAAACTTCCCAGTTCCACATCCTAGGTCAAGGATATGCTGATTTTTAAAGAAATCATAGATATTAGAATTTACCTCCGAAGATATTACTTTGCCCATATATTGATGTCTTACTGACATCATTTGCTCAAGTGGTTTATAGTATTTAGGGTTTAAATTTTCCATAATCTTTACTTAATAAAACTTAAAGGTATATTACCGTAATTTATGAAAGTTAAAGTCTTAAAATTTGGTGGAACTTCAGTTGGATCTCTAGAGGCAATTAAAAGATCTGCTTCTATAATCTCTAATTGGTCTAAAAAAAATAAAGTTATTGTGGTTCTATCAGCAATGGCTGGTGAAACTGATAGGTTAATTAATTTATCTAGATCATTTACTAAGACTCCAAATCCAATTGATTATGATAATGCTATCTCAACTGGTGAAAATGTTTCATGTGCCTTAATGTCAATTTATTTAAATAGTATTAAAATTAAATCAAAATCATTACTAAGCTGGCAAATACCTATCCATACCTCTAATGAGCATATGAAATCAAGAATATTAAATATTAAAGTAGATAAAATTTTAAAAGAACTTACCAATTACGACGTTTTATTAGTGCCTGGCTTCCAAGGAATTAATTCAAAGCATGAAATAACAACTTTAGGTAGGGGTGGTTCAGACACAAGTGCTGTAGCCGTAGCCGCATCTTTTAATGCTGAATGTATAATTTATACTGATGTTGAAGGTGTATATACAACTGATCCTAATTTAGTTAAGAATGCAAAAAAGATACCTCAAATATCATATGAAGAAATGCTTGAATTAGCTTCGCAAGGGGCTAAAGTTCTTCAAACTCGTTCGGTCGAATTAGCTATGAGAAAAAAAACTAAGTTAAGTGTTAGATCTTCCATCAAACCAAATAAATCTGGTACTCTTGTCACTGAAGAAAATAGTAAGCTAGAAAATAATACTGTAAGTGGCATAGCCTATTCAAAAGATGAAGCAAAGATTACCTTATCAAGGGTTTTAGACAAACCAGGAGTATCATCTAGAATTTTTGGACCTCTTTCAAAAGGAAATATTAATGTCGATATGATTCTTCAGAATGTTTCTCAAGATGGTAAATATGCTAATTTATCTTTTACTTTACCAAGAGGAGATCTTGAGAAAGCTTTAAAAATTTTAAAAAAAGAAAAATCGAGCATAGGTTACAAAAAAATTAATTCTTCAAATAATATTTCAAAAATATCAGTTGTAGGTGTTGGAATGCGATCACATGCTGGAGTTGCTCAAACCTTATTTGAAACATTGGGTAAAAATAAAATTAATATCCAGGTAATAACTACTTCTGAAATAAAGATTAGTATCCTAATAGACGACCAATTTACTGATTTAGCTGTTCAGAAACTTCACCAAGCTTATAAGTTGCATAAGTAACATTTGAAAAATTTGATTTCAATTAAAGAAGCTAGATTAAAAAAAGGACTGTCAGTTTTAGAACTGGCAAATTCTTTAAATTTAGATGTTAAATTAGTTCAACTTCTTGATGATAACGCTGAAATACCTAATAAATTTAAAGCTTATAGATCTACATATAAGAGATCTATATATAACTACCTAGGTTACAAAATACCTTTCACTAATTATTTTCAAGAGTCTCCATACGACTACAGTAAATTTTTACTAACTTCTTTCTTTTTAATATTTTCTATAGTCGTTTTGTTTTTTTCATCATTCAATATATATAATAAATTTAATAACCAGACAGGTATTAAGAATTTTGAAAAAGATAAAATTTATGAAGATACTCTAAGTTTTGTCAATAAAAAAAATTTGGAAAATATTAATGACAGAGATTTTATAAATTTATTAGTTCCATTAAAAAGGACTAATTATTCGCAAAAACTTATATTACATACAAATAATTTAGGCCCAATTTACTATAAAATAAAATATATCGATAAAAAAACCATACTATTTGGTGAATTATTACAGCTTAATAAAATAGAATTAGATTTAAATAATGATTTTTTAATTGATTTATCTAATATTGCAAATATTGATAAAATCATTTACCGAGGTATAGAAATTAAATTAAAGAATAACTATCAATTTTATCTCAAGGATTTTAATATAAATAAATTGGAAACATTACTTTGAAATACGCTCATTCTATAAAGAGAAGAAAGACTAAAAAAATTAAACTAGGCAATATTGAAATAGGTGGTGATGCACCTATAGCCGTTCAGACTATGACGAATACTTTAACTTATGACATTGATGCCACTCTCAAACAAATTTCTGAGATTGAAAATGAAGGTTGCGATATAGTAAGAGTTTCAATTCCTGATGAAGCATCTTCAAAAGCTATAAAATCAATTATCCCTCACATGAAAATACCTTTAATTGCAGATATTCATTTTCACTACAAAAGAGCACTAGAGGCCGCTGAAAACGGTGCACATTGCTTAAGAATTAATCCTGGAAATATTGGATCTAAAGATAGAGTTAGCGAGGTTATTGAGGCTGCTAGGCAAAATAATATTCCTATAAGAGTTGGTGTAAATGCTGGTAGCTTAGAAAAACAAATTTTAGATAAATACAAAAGTCCTACTTCTGAAGCTTTATTTGAAAGCGCTAAACTGAACATCCAATTATTAGAAGATTTAAATTTCGATAATTTTAAAATAAGTGTTAAAGCTTCAAATATTTTTACAAGTGTAGAGTCATATCAAATGCTTTCTAATTATTGTAATTATCCTTTACACTTAGGTATCACAGAAGCAGGTAGTTATTTTAGTGGTTCTATTAAATCTTCAATTGGTTTAGGAATGCTTCTTTACCAAGGTATTGGAGACACGATAAGAGTTTCATTGTCCGATCACCCAACTCAAGAGGTAAAAGTAGGTTTTGAAATGCTTAAATCATTAAATTTAAGAGATTATGGAGTAACAATAATTTCATGTCCATCTTGTGCGAGACAAAATTTTGATGTAATTGAAACTGTAAAAAGTGTTGAGAGTCAATTATCCCATATTAAAAAACCTATTACAGTTTCAATCATAGGTTGTGTCGTAAATGGACCAGGAGAGGCAACAATGACAAATATAGGTATTACTGGTGGAGGCAAGGATACTCACATGATATACATAGATGGAGAAAAATCACATCGAATCCATAATGAAAATTTAGTTGAATATTTAGTAAAAACGATAGAAGAAAAAGTTCATCTTATACACCAATAAACATGAGTAATAATATTCTACCAGTAAAAGGAACCCACGATATATTTGGCTTAGAAATGGATAAGTATAACTTTATTATGGATAAATTTTATAAGATATCCGCTAAATTCAATTTTCAATCAATACAAACACCTATCATTGAACATCAAGAACTTTTTTCACGCTCTGTAGGGGAGGATACGGACATTGTATCAAAAGAAATGTACTCGTTTGTTGATAAAGGGGATACGACAATTTGTTTAAGACCAGAAGCAACTAGTAGTCTAGCCAGATTTGCAGCCTCTAATTATCAATCGGGTCAAATGAAACTTTCAACTCACGGCCCTATGTTTAGAAGAGAACGACCTCAAAAAGGGAGATACAGACAGTTTCATCAAATTAATATTGAAAATATTGGAGAAAAGTCTTCATATATTGATTTTGAGATAATTTTAATTGCCTCCACAATACTTAAGGAATTAGGATTAGTTGCAGATCAATATAAGTTATTGATTAACTCTCTAGGATCACCCGAAGATCAAATAAATTATTCAAAAATACTAAGTGAATATTTAAATCAATATAGAAGAAATTTATCTGAGACCTCTTTGGCAAGACTTGAAAAAAATCCCCTTAGGATTTTGGATAGTAAAGATAAAAGCGATAAAGATATCCTTTTTAACGCTCCAAAAATTAATGAATATTTATCAAAAGAAAGTCAAAATTTTTTTAATGATATAAAATTAATGCTAACTGATAATAATATTTTATTTAAAGAAGATGAAAAATTAGTAAGAGGTTTGGATTACTACACACATACAGCTTTTGAATTCCAAACTAATGAAGAAAAAAGACAAAATGCAATTTTAGCAGGAGGAAGATACGACAAACTTATAAATATAATTTCTTCCAGAGATATACCTGGAATAGGTTGGGCTGCAGGTGTAGAGAGAATAAGTAATCTTTTATCTGACAATAAAAATTATACTAAAATTCCAAAAAAAATTTTATATGCCGTTCAAGATGAATCTTATTTAATTAATTCTTCTATTCTTAAACAGATATACGGTGCGGATATTAGCCACGAGATTAAAGTTAACAAAAATATCAAAAAACTATTTACCTATGCAGATAAAAATAAATTTAATTTTATATTATTGATTGGCGAAGAAGAGTTCAAATCTAAAAGCATTCTTCTTAAAAATTTAGATGATAAAAGTCAAAAATTATATAGACAAAATGAATTATTGATAGTTAATGAAATTAGATAAACAAATTTTAGAATTAAAAAATAAATTTAACCATCTAAATGAACAGCTTATGAACTCTGAGAATTTAGATAATAAAAAAATTATTATGATTAATAAAGATCTCTCTAAATTAGAGCCTATTATTACTTTATCTAATATGATTGAAAAAATAGAAAATGAGATAATTGGATATAAAGATATTTTAGAAAATGAGAATGATGAAGAGCTAAGAGATATTGCTAAGATAGAATTACCAATATTTGAAAAAGATCTAGAAACAAAGAATAAAGAACTCCTTATTGCCCTTCTTCCCAAAGATGATGCTGATGAAAAAAATGTTATTTTAGAAATCAGGGCTGGTACGGGAGGTGATGAAGCTGCCTTATTTGCGGGAGATCTCTATAGAATGTATGAGCGTTATTCATCTTTAAAAAGTTGGCAGTTTAAACCTATGGAAAAAAGTGAAACAGGTCTCAAGGGCATTAAAGAGGCTGTTATTGAAATTAAAGGAGATGGTGTATTTAAATTCTTAAAAAATGAGTCGGGTGTTCATCGTGTTCAAAGAATTCCTGAAACTGAGTCTGGGGGGAGAATTCATACATCTGCAGCTACTGTAGCAGTCCTTCCTGAAGCTGAAGATGTTGATGTCGAGATAAAAGATACTGATCTTAGAATAGATGTTTATAGATCTGGAGGGGCAGGTGGTCAATCCGTTAACACTACAGATAGTGCAGTAAGAATAACACATATACCTACTAATATAGTTGTGACACAACAAGATGAAAGATCCCAACATAAAAATAAAGCTAAAGCTTTAAAAATTCTTCGTTCACGTATATATGAAGTAGAGCGTTTAAAAAAACAACAAGAATTATCATCTAGTCGTAAAAGTCAAGTTGGATCTGGAGATAGGTCTGAAAGAATAAGAACATATAATTTTCCTCAAGGAAGGGTTTCTGACCATCGAATTAATCTTACACTTTACAAGTTAGATCAATTCTTAACTGGTGAGGCCTTAGATGAAATGATTTCTGCTTTATCAGCTAGTGAACAAGCAGATAAGTTAAACCACCTAAATGCACAGTAAGTCAGTAAATAAAACTGATCTATTATTAAACCTATCAAGTCTTTTAAAATTAAATGAAATTGAAAATTTTGAAGAGGAGTCACAAATAATGATTGCTTACGCAGGCAATAAAGAGAAGTTTATTGATGTTAATTTTAATAAAATTAATCAAAATATACTTGATACTATTCTTAAAGAAAGGCTTAAAGGAAAACCCTTATCAAAGATTATTAGACAAAAAGGTTTTTGGAAAAATATATTCATCACTGATGAAAATACTTTAGACCCTCGATCAGACTCAGAAATAATGATAGAAAATATTCTAAATGATTTATCTAGCTCAAAAACAAAAGATCAATTTTTTATTGATATTTGTTGTGGTTCTGGATGCCTTGGAATTTCAATTGTAAAAGAATTAAATAAATCAAGTTGTGACTTTATAGATATTTCAGAAAAAGCTATATCAGTATGTAAA
>CABXVZ010000025.1 GCA_902515765.1 uncultured Alphaproteobacteria bacterium
TTATTGAATTCAAAAATATACGTTTCCCAAAAAACATTGTTTGACGATTTGATGGTTATGAACCTTATTATTTTAAGAAAGGTAATACGATGACTACAGGAACAGTTAAATGGTTTAACCCAAAAAAAGGATATGGTTTTATCGCTCCCGAAGGAGAAGATAAAGACATTTTTGTCCATATCACAGCTGTTCAACAAGCAGGTTTAGACCGCCTCGATGAAGGCGACAAAGTCGAATTTGAAATTGTTGAAGACAAAGGCAAAGCCAAAGCAGATCAATTAAAAAAAATCTAATTGATATTGCGTAAAATTTTTATTTTATCGTAGGCTTGATTTATCTCGGATAGTCTGTCTTCAGATTTAATGATTAATTCTTGAGGAACACCCTGAGCTCTTAATTGATCAGGGTGTAACTCTTTATTTAGAGTTATCCATCTCTTTCTTAACTCTTCATCACTACATTCTTTTTCTATACCAAGTAGTTTATATGGGTTAATTTGTTTATCTAACCACATTGTTTGAATACTTTCATATTGATTTTTATTTAAACCAAAATACTTAGCACATCCTTCTATAAAAGCTATTTCAGGACTACTTATTTCACCATCAGCTTCAGCAATGAAAAAAAGAAGATTAATAATTTGTTCTAAGACTTGGGGTTGACCTCCAAAAATCATCCCAAGCTGCTGCGCGTATTGATGATAATCATCTGAATTTTTTTTTGCTTCATTAAAAATCTTACCAACATCGCTTTGAAAATCTGGAGGTATTTTAAATTTTTCTTTAAAGGCACTTACTTCATCAGAAG
Organism: uncultured Alphaproteobacteria bacterium; assembly: GCA_902515765.1. Lineage (GTDB taxonomy): Bacteria > Pseudomonadota > Alphaproteobacteria > HIMB59 > HIMB59 > HIMB59. The sequence goes on from CABXVZ010000025.1 coordinate 808, forward strand.
TTACCTTACCATCAGCTTTTGCTAATTTAGCTGCTAAAATTATTATACCTATGGTAATTACTTCTTGAGGTGACTGAACATTATCATTGAAGCCAGCTTTCTGTTTTCTAATTTTATCAACACTGTGCCCAGCTATGACACCTAGAAGAGCCCCAATAGGTCCTCCAAGTGCAAATCCAAAGGTACCTGCTAAAAGTTTTCCCCAAATACTCATTTTAATTAAATATTTTCAATCTCCCTGCCCAATAAGAATTACTTAAGCCACTCATTGACTTTATTATGTTCTTTTAAGCTTTCTTCGGTCCCGTGAGCAAAGTGTTTCGTCATATCAGGATAATATTTATAGGCTATAGGCTTTCTTCCCATTGCAACAGCCATCTCGCGAACATGGTGAGGGTCTGCCCCGCAGCATATACCAATAAAGTTTACGCTTATGTCCATACACTGTTTTGTAAACTCCGCCATTTCAAAACGATTACATGTAAGACCATCTAGGGCTATATGTGAGACATTACCATCAATACAACCACAATTGGGATCTTTAATGTACATATGGGTCGGATACTCTTCGTTTGTTCTATAAGGCACAGGTAGTGCTGCAACATGACATGAAACTTCATTTCTAATATTTGGTATTAACTTCATCATCATATCCGGACCTCTATAACAATTAAGCCCAACAACATCAGCTCCATGATCTTCTAATATCTTACATGCCTCAGCAACTGTGTGACCCTCTCTAGTCCTATCACCTTTATGTATAGCTAGATTTACAACTGCAATTAAACCAGCATCTTTAATCTCTTTTAAAGCAATCCTTGCTTCTTCTGTCCAGCTCATTGTCTCAGCAATTACAAAGTCAACATTATCTTGTTTTGCCCATTCAATTTGTTCTGCAAACATTTTTTGACAGTCTATATGAGACTGTTTATCCGAAGGATCATATATATTGGTGTTAGCAACATTACCAGCTATCATTAAATCTAATTCTGGAAATTCATTAGATACATCTTTTGCTATTTTCAATGCATTTTTTTGAAGAGGTTCTAATAGTTCTTCTTTACCAATCAATCTTAATTTCTCTCTATGTCCATAATATGTGAAGGCTTGAACAACATCACTGCCTGCTCGAATAAATTCTCTATGGAGTTGTGTAACAACTTCTGGATGTTCTAGAACTACTTCTGGAACATAAGAACCAGCTTGAAGATAACCTCTTCTCTCCATAGCAAATAAATAACCCTCTGCACATAGTACGGGTCCCTGATTTAATCTACTGATAAGATCCATTTGCAAACCTCTAATTAACTATTTATGTTAATTAATAATATTTTCGTTATAAATATCTATCGTAAAATTATGATTAAAAGATGAATAACACAGATAAGATAAAATCATTACCGATATGGTCAGGACCTATTGAAATTAGCCCTCTTGAAGGAGGTATCACTAATTTTAATTACTTAGTAAAAGACTCAGGTAAAGACTCAGTTGTGAGGATGGGATCAGATATTCCTGAACATTTAGTCTATAGGTCAAATGAAATTTTGGTAAGTAAAGCAGCTTTTGAGATAGGTGTTTCTCCAAAATTAATTTACAACGAACCAGGCATTTTAGTTCTAGATTATATAAAAAGTACAACGCTTGAACCAATAACAATCAGGAAAAATTTAGAAAGAATCATTCCTATTGTAAAAAAAATTCATCACTCAATTCCTAACAAGCTGTCAGGTCAACCATCTATTTTTTGGGTCTTCTATGTGATTAAATATTATTCTAATTTTTTATTAAAAAATAAAAGTACTCATTCCTCACTAATATCAGATTTACTCTCAAAGTCTAACAAGTTGCAAGAGCTATCATCTCCAAGGGAAATAGTCTTTGGACACAATGATCTTTTAGCAGCAAATTTTTTAGACGATGGTTCTAAAATATGGGTTATTGATTGGGAGTATGGTGGATTTAATGATCCGTTGTTCGATATAGGAGGATTGGCTTCTAATAATGACTTTGATCTAGATATGGAAAATTTAGCACTAGAGATGTATTTTGATAAAAAACCATCAAAAGAATTGATAATTAAATATAACGCCATGAAAACAGCAAGTCTTTTAAGAGAAACTATGTGGAGTATGGTCTCTGAAATTACATCCAAACTAGATTTTAGTTATGCAGATTATACATCTGAAAATTTATCAAAATTTAGAGATTCATTTGAAAATTTATAATGATCAATAGTTCAAAGATTGTCATCATTGGAGGGGGGATAGTTGGTTGTTCTACAGCTTATCATTTAGCAGAATTAGGTCATGAAGTAAGTTTAATTGAAAGTGGTAAATTAACTTCTGGAAGTACTTGGCATGCAGCAGGTTTAGTAGGTCAATTAAGAACAAATGCGAATATTACCCAATTGTTAGGGTATTCAGTAGATCTCTACAATAAGTTAGAAGAAGAAACAGGCCTGAGTACTGGTTGGAAAATGAATGGCGGTCTAAGACTCGCTTGTAATAAAGAAAGATGGCAAGAGGTTTTAAGACAGACAACTACAGCTCATTCTTTTGGCCTCGAAATGGAACTCTTGTCCGCAAAAGAAGCAAAAGATCTATGGCCTATTATGAATATAGATGATGTTTACGGCGCTGCTTTTCTTCCTACCGATGGTCAGGCAAATCCCACGGATATATCTCAAGCCCTAGCAAAGGGAGCAAGAAAAAAAGGAACAAAAATTATTGAAGAGACAAAAGCTATAAAAGTTATTTTAGAAGATGGAGTTATCACAGGATTAGAGACAGATAAGGGTCTAATTAAATGTGAAAAAATAGTTTCTTGTTGTGGTCAGTGGACAAGACAATTTGCAGAAACAGTGGGTGTAAATGTTCCTTTAGTCTCTTTCCAACACCAATACTTAGTTACTGAAAAAATTGAAGGAGTAGAGTCAAATTTACCCACTTTAAGAGACCCGGATAGATTGATTTATTTTAAGGAAGAAGTGGGAGGGTTAGTCATGGGTGGTTATGAGCCAAATCCATTATCTTGGGCAGAGAAATCTGTTCCAGAAGATTTTCATTTCTCATTATTGGACTCAAACTTTGATCACTTTGAGCTCATAATGAACAATGCTCTTGGTAGGGTTCCAAAATTAGAAACAGCAGGAATTAAAGAGCTTATTAATGGTCCTGAAAGTTTTACTCCCGATGGAAATTTTATTTTAGGAGAAAGTCCAGAATTAAAGAATTTTTATGTAGGGGCGGGTTTTAATGCCTATGGTATTGCTGCAGGTGGCGGAGCGGGTATGGCACTTGCAGAATGGGTGGCAAATGGACAACCACCTTATGATTTATGGCCTGTAGATATTAGAAGATTTGGAAAGCCACACTCAGATTTAGAGTGGGTTAGAAAAAGAACATATGAAGCGTATGCTAAGCACTACACCATGGCTTGGCCTTTTGAAGAACATTCCTCAGTTAGAGAGTTTAAAACTTCCCCAATTTACGATCAGTTAAAAAAAGCTAATGCTTGTTTTGGAGAAAAAATGGGGTGGGAGAGACCTAATTGGTTTGCAAAAAAAGGTGTTGAAGCAAAAGATATTTATTCTTTTGATAGGCAAAATTGGTTTAATGATGTCGGCAATGAAGTTAAAGCGACAAGAGAAAAAGCTGTGCTTATAGATCAAACATCTTTTGCAAAATTTATGATATCTGGAAAAGACTCTTCTGACGCATTGGATTATATTTGTGCAAATAAAATAGACAAACCTATTGGCTCAACTATTTACACTCAAATGTTAAACCATAATGGAGGCATTGAGTGTGATGTTACAATAACTATTTTAGATGAAAATACTTTTTACTTGGTCACGGGTACGGGTTTTATGACCCATGATTTAGATTGGATAAATTCAAATATTCCAATCAACATGGAAGTAAATGTTAAAAATGTTACTTTTGATTATTCTGTCTTTTCTTTAATGGGGCCTCATTCTAGAAAAATCCTTCAAGGAGTTACTCAAACTAATATATCAAATGAAGAGTTCCCTTTTGCTTCTTATAAAAAAATTAAAATTGGAAATTCAGAGGTAAATGCAATTAGAATTACTTATATGGGCGAATTAGGTTGGGAACTCCATTTCTCTATAGAATATGCTTCCGATGTATATGAGACGATAATGAACTATGGTCAAGAATTTGGTTTAGTAAACGC
>CABXVZ010000026.1 GCA_902515765.1 uncultured Alphaproteobacteria bacterium
TCCAACTTGAATGAAGGTAATCTGAGGGAAAATTTTTGCTTTTTAGGCGCAATGAATATTGAGAGGGTTCTTTGGGTTTCCTAAGAATCTTAAATCTAACTTGAGATAAGCTTTTACTGCCTTTAGTCCAGTTACAATGTGAGCAAGCTGTAACAACATTTTCCCAATTAGTTAATCCACCTTTAGAGCGAGGTATTAAGTGATCAAATGTCAATTCTTTGGTAGGGAATTTATCGTAGCAATATTGACAAGTAAAATCATCACGTAAAAAAACATTAAATCTTGTAAAGGCAGGGGTGTGACTATGAGGAACGTAATCTTTTAAAGCAATAATACTGGGTAGTTTCATTTCAAAGGAGGGTGATGAAACTTTTTGATCATATTCCTCAACTATATTAACTCTTTCTAAAAAAACTGCCTTAACGGTATCCTTCCAACTCCAAACAGAAAGAGGAAAATAACTCAAAGGACGGTAATCTGCATTTAAGACAAGAGAAGGACAATGATTCGAGTTAATCATAAATCAATAATAGCATAATCAATGCTTATTAGTTTGTTAAAATTTAATTAAAACCAAGATTTATATAATTGATTTATTCCATTTAATGCTAAAGGGCTTATAGAATGACCACAATTTTCATCTAAAATAATTTTAGAGGGAATTTTTTTATTATCTAAAAAATTTTGTGTCTGAACTGCCTGTTCACTGGACACAACATCATCAATCTCACCATGGAAAATAAGATACTGGGTATTATTATTGCATAACTTCAAATCCTCTAAAATAGGTAAAGGTAGTGATCCTGAGAGAGAAATAATACTATGAAAGTCATAATTTGACTGAAGACCGTAATAGGTGGCTAACATTGAGCCTTGTGAAAAACCAACAATAGAAATTTGGCTAGTTTCTATTTCATGGTCCTCTTTAATTGTCTTAATTATCTTTTCTAAGTGTAAATAAGCAGAACTTAGTCCTAATTTTAATTCATCAGTGCTTCTTTCTTTTAATGGAAACCATTGATATCCAAAAAAGTTTAGCTCACAAGGTTCAGGAGCATTGGGGGATATAAACTCTGAGGATTTTTGATCTAATGAAATATGGTCTTTAAGAGAAATCAGATCACTACCGTTAGAACCATATCCATGTAAAAATAAAACTATTTTTTTCATTTTTTACTAAATAATTAGACTTTTATGAAGAATTTGATAATTATTAGCCATGAGTACAAGTGGTATACTACCAATAATTCTGATTATATCTATGCTTTTAGCTTTACTAATGGTCATAGTTGGAGTTATTGCTATGGCAAAAAATGGAAATTTCAATAAAAAACATAGTAACAAACTCATGAGAATGAGAGTGCTATTTCAAGGAATAGCTGTTCTTGTTTTTGCAGCCATTGTATATTTATCTAGATAATAACTTTAAATAATGGCTACTAAGAAAAATAAAATACTTTCAACTTCTATTAATAAAAAAACCTCATCATTGATGGAGGATTTTAATAGTTCTATAAAAATCGATAAAAGATTGATTGAAGAAGATATTGCTGTAACAAAGGCTCACGTCGACAACCTTCATAAATTAGGAACCCTTTCAAATAAGGAACTAAATAAAATACATAAGGGTTTATCTTCTATTCAAAATGAATATCAAATAGGTAAATTAAAATTCACCAAAAAAAATGAAGATATTCACATGAATATTGAGTTTTTTTTATTTCAGAAAATCGGAGATACTGCTTTAAAACTTCACACCGGTAGATCTAGAAACGATCAAGTTGCAACCGATACCAGACTTTGGGTTATTAAATCATCAAAAATTTTACAAGCTAAAATTAAAAATTTAATGAGTTCAATCTTGAAACAAACAAAGATACATCAAGATACTATAATTCCAGGATTCACTCATCTACAAATAGCACAACCAGTTCTATTATCTCATCATTTATTAGCATATTTAGAAATGTTCAAGAGAGATTTAGATTATTATACATTTTGCATAAAAGGATCCGATGAGAACGTCTTAGGTAGCGCAGCTTTAGCTGGTAGTAACTACTCATTGAACGGTAATTTATTAAATAAAAAACTAAAATTTACTAAATCAAAGAATAATTCCATGGATGGTGTTAGTGATAGAGATTTTTGTATGTATTTCTTAAATGCTAGTTCTATGACAGCAATACATTTAAGTAAATTATCAGCAGAATTAATACTATGGTCGAGCAATTTATTTGAAATGTTTAAGGTTCATGAAGAATATTCAACCGGAAGTTCTATTATGCCTCAAAAAAGAAATCCTGACTCAATCGAACTAGTAAGATCTAAATCAAATATCATTCGCTCAAAAGCAATGGAGCTTTCCAATGTAATTTCTGGTATTCCACTCACATATTTTAAAGATTTTCAGGAAGATAAAAAAATTATTTTTGAATGTTTTGATGAGTTATCTATTTGTCTTGATGTGATGAGCGATGTAATAAAAAAATCTCAATTCAATAAAGATAAGGGGATGCATCTATGTAATCAATATTTTGCAACATCTACAGATTTAGCTGATTATTTAGTCATCGAAAAAAAAATTCCATTCAGAAAATCCTATAAAATTATTGCTGAAATAGTTCAATATGCACAAAAGAATAATAAGAATTTGTCCCAGTTAGATATTGTTGAGTTTCAATTATTTGAAAAATTAATAGATAAAAAAATATATCAATATGTCGATGTGAAAAAAAGTTTGGGTAGAAAAAAAACGCCTATGAGCACAAATCCCAAAAATGTTACTAAGAATATTAAAAACTATGAGTCATTTCTAAAGTAAAAATGCTTAAATTTATAATTATTCTATTGTCTTTTTTTATTATCTCTTGTGGTAATAAAAAACCCAATAAGCTTCCTGAAGGTGTAGTTGACAAATCACAATACCCCTTCCCACCAAGTGATGAATATGAATATCCATGTGTAACTGAGGAATCACCCTTAGTATGTGAACTTGAAAAACTTTTGAAAAGCAAAGAAGAAGATAAAAATTTAATGGTATCTGAAAATGATTGATAAAATGATTAACCAATTTAATACGCCCTTCTACCTTTACGATGAAAATATAATTCAAGAAAAAATCCAATTTTTAAATAATTTAAATTTCAAATTTGATAGCAAATTCTACTTTGCTGTAAAAGCTAATCCTAATTTAGCTATTTTGAATAGAATTCATCTTCATAATTTTGGAGCTGAAGTAGTTTCAGCAGGTGAATTATTTAAAGCACTTAAATCTGGTTTTGATCCCACAAATATAATATTTGATGGCCCAGGTAAAACAGAATTTGATTTAAAATATGCTATTACCCAAAAAATAAGATCTATAAATATAGAGAATTTAGATGAAATAGATTTTATTAATGAATACTCTCTCAGCAAAGGCCTCCAAACAAATATAGGTATAAGAATAAATCCTAATATAGATGGCTATACATTAGATAAAATTACTACGGGAAAAACAGGGGGTAAATTTGGAGTTTCTTTTGATCAAATTGATTTTGACTCTATCTTAAATTTTAAAGGCATAAAGTTAACCACGCTGTCTGAGCATATTGGAAGCCAAATTACTGATCATCATCAATTAATTAAATCATATCAGGAGCTGATATCTTTAGCTGATAAACTATTAAATAAGGGTATCTTAATAGAAACTCTTGATTTTGGGGGAGGTTTTGGTGTTATAGATCACTCAAATCAGGAATTAAATTTTCAAGAATGGAAAAAAGATTTAAATAAAATCTTAGAAGGAAAGTCCTATAAGGTTATATTCGAGCCAGGTCGTTACATTGTAGCTGATAGTTGTGAATTAATTTCTAAAGTTCTATATGTAAAACAAAGTGGTAATAAAAAAATAGTTATTACAGATTGCTCATTTTCAGAATACCTAAGACCAGCACTCTACGATATTACACCTCCCATTGAGGTGTTAAATAACTCCAAGGATTTTGATGTTTACGACATAGCTGGAGGAATTTGTGAGTCAACAGACTATTTAGCAAAAGATATAAAACTGCCTCAAATAAAAAAAGGAGATTATATAAAATTTTTAAATGTTGGTGCCTATGGTTCTTCCATGTCATCGACCTATAATAGTCGCCCTCGACCTTTGGAAGTCATGATGAATAAAGAGGAATATCGGGTTATTAGATCTCGCGATACATTAGAAGATCTTTGTAAAAATGAAATCATGTAATGACTCTATTTTTAAAAAGATTAAATATAATTATAGCTTTAATTATAATTTTTATATCTTTAGGCTTAATTAAATTTAAAAATAATCTTTCATATTTAAAGACCGAAACTTTCAATGCCGATGCTGTTGTAGTATTAACAGGAGGCAAAGGTGAGAGAATTATTGAGGGATATAATCAGATTAAAAATTCTAATCAAAAAAAATTATTTATTTCAGGAGTTGATGATACATTTAACTCTGAAGTTGTTTTAGTAAATATTTTAAATTTTGATAAGGAAATAGTTGAGTGTTGTATAGAGGTAGGATATCTTTCAAAAAATACCTACGAGAATGCCTTAGAAACAAGATATTGGGCATTAGAAAAAAAAGTAAATTCTATCTTGCTAATTACATCAAACTTACATATGCAAAGAGCTTTGTTTTTATTTGATCAATTATCTGGATTGAGAGTTACTCCTTTTGCCATTAATTCTAGTGATAAAATAATACCCATTGAAAAAATGGTTGAAGAATATTTTAAA
>CABXVZ010000027.1 GCA_902515765.1 uncultured Alphaproteobacteria bacterium
TTTAGCTGTTAAATCTGAAGACTTACAAATATCTCCTAAATGAGATGCTAGACCAAATCCACTGATATCAGTCATTACATTACAGTGATATTTTTTTGCTATCTTAGCTATCTCTTTATTGCCAGTTTTAAGCCAATTAATTAAATATTGAAAATCATCACTTGTTAGCAAATCGGTATTATTAAAATAGGCTGCTAGAAGATAACCCGTTCCAAGGGGTTTTGAGAGATAAATCAAATCATTTTCCTGAGCTTGATTTTTTGATAATTCTTCTTCAATAGCCCCATTCATTGTAATTGTAATTCCAGGTTCACTTGATTGGTAGCTATGTCCAGAAGCAATAATCGATTTATCCTTGTTAGACTCAGACTGTATTCCCTTCATAAAATATTCCATATAAAATTTTTCTACAGCGCCTTCTGAGAATGGTAAAGCTATGGAAACACTTAGTGATTTAACCGAACCCCCACCTGATAGAATATCATTTTGAGAATGAAGATAACTAATGACCCCAAAATCAAAAGGATTTAAGGAAGAAAAGAGTTTTATATGATCTATACTTTGAATTAAGGAAGAAGAATTTATTGCTATGGTAGATGCATCTGACAATTCATGATTTACATCCTCTTTATTTAAAAAATTAACTAATGTATTTTTTGAGACCTTCGAGCCACAACCTTGGCAATACATTTTATTGCTTTGAATTTCATAACCCTTCAACTTTATAACTTTCTTTTTCATTTCAGTTTTATCTAGAAATCTAAATTTATTCATAAAAGTTTGATCAATATGAAATTTTAACTTTAAGCACCACTTTCCATGAAAAGATAAAAAGTAATAATTTAACAGTGCTTTTCTTTGAAGAGTATTAATTATATATAACCAATTCTTTTGAGGATTATATTTAGTTAGGGACTTGCCTTGTAGTTTTAGAAAAATATTTTCTTTTAAAGTTTGTCCTTGCCTTACTGCCATTACACCAGATTTAGGTCTAGGTTCTTTTTCACTGCTAGCCACATCACCAGTAATAAAAATATTATCGAAATTTAAGCTTTGAAGGTATTGATTTACAAGAGCAAACCCATCTGCGTTCTTGCTAACTTGACTTTTATTTAACCATTTTGGTGAGGACGCACCTGTTGACAGAAAAGTGATATCACTCATTATTACCTCACCATTTAAAAGAAAAATTTCCTTTTTACCAATTTCTTTAATTTTTTCAAATTTTTCAACAATGCCAATTACTTTACTTATATTTTTTAGCTTTATCTTACTTTGCTCATTAATATTTTTTTCGCGAATATCTTTTGAGCCAATTAGGGTGATACTTATTTTATTTTTATATCTTTGATGAAGACTAAAGCAAATTTCATAGCCAGCTATACCATTACCAATAATTGTTATTTTAGTATTTTCGTTATTATTAACTAAATTATCTATTTTCTCTATCTGCTCTACAAACAAATTAATAGGCTTGACCATAATAATTTTAGCTTGATCGTGAGTTTTAGTATTTACTTTTTTAGAAATAGAACCTGTATTTATAGATAGTAAATCATAATCTATACTAGGATGATTTTGTAAATGTATAGACTGATTGATTGCATCTAAAGATATAATACGATCTTTGATAAAAGTTGCACCTGCATTGAAGCATAATCTTTGCAAGTCTATTGAAATTTCACTTTTTTTTATTTGATTTTGAAGATATGCAGGGGTTAACCCTGAATAAGTAGCATCACAGTTCTCACTTATTAAAATTGTTTGCAGGCCAATATATTCATTCATACAAAGTTTCTTTAAAACTTGGATATTTGAATGACCCCCACCTAAAAGAATTAATTGTTTATTATAAAATTTTTGTTGCAAAATTATTTTAAAAACCTTTTTTTTTACCTATTCCTAAAATTTTTATATTTGTAAGATTTAGAGTAATTTTCTCCATTTGAGAAATAATAAAAGCTTATTTAACTAAATTGGATAATATTTTGGCCTTTAAAATCAATTTAGACCTCCTTAGTCAATTACAGGCATACAACTCTTATTTACTTTATTTTAGGCTAATCTAGGAACAAAATGATCATTTTATGGTCTAAAACTGCCTATTAAATAGGAAAAGACTAGTTTAGGGCTTGAAAGAGAGAAATTTATTACTATTTCAATATTAAATAATTAGCACTTTAAGCTTAGAAGTGCTAATACAACATACTTATTAAAATAGAGGTAAAATATGAACTTAAAACCCTTACATGATCGAGTCTTAGTAGAAAGAGTTGATCAGGAAGATAAAACAAAAGGCGGTATCATTATTCCTGATACAGCTCAAGAAAAGCCTATGGAGGGCAAAGTCCTTGCTGCAGGTAGTGGTGCTAGAAATGAAAATGGCCAAGTCGTAGCCTTAGATGTTAAAAAAGGTGATAGAATATTATTTGGTAAATGGTCTGGTACTGAAGTTAAAGTTGATGGTAAAGATCTTCTGATTATGAAGGAATCTGACATCATGGGAATTATTGAAAAGTAGTTGAAAGGAAAATTTAAAAAATGTCAGCAAAATTAATTCAATTTGGCACTGACGCTAGAGCTAAGATGCTTAATGGTATCAATATTCTAGCAGATGCAGTCAAAGTAACATTGGGCCCCAAAGGAAGAAATGTCGTAATCGATAAATCTTTTGGCTCCCCTAGAACAACTAAAGACGGCGTAACAGTTGCAAAAGAAATCGAGTTAGCAGATAAATTTGAAAATATGGGCGCTCAGATGATTAAAGAAGTTGCAAATAAAACTAATGACTTAGCTGGAGATGGTACGACTACATCCACTGTTTTATGTCAAGCACTTGCAACTGAAGGAATGAAAGCTGTAGCAGCTGGATTAAATCCTATGGATCTTAAAAGAGGTATGGAAACAGCATCAGAAGCAATTATTAAAGAGCTTCAAAAAAACTCAAAACCAGTCAAATCTGATAAAGAAGTTCAACAAGTTGGTACAATAGCTTCAAATGGTGACGCTGAAGTAGGTGGAATGATTTCTGAAGCCATGCAAAAAGTTGGTAAAGAGGGAGTTATCACTGTTGAAGAAGCAAAAAGCTTAGATACAGAATTAGATGTCGTTGAAGGAATGATGTTTGATAGAGGCTATTTAAGCCCTTATTTCGTAACAAATGCAGATAAAATGAAAGCTGAAATGGAAGATTGCCTAATTCTTCTTCATGAAAAGAAGTTATCAAGTCTTCAGCCTATGCTTCCACTACTTGAGTCCGTTGTTCAATCAACCAAACCACTATTAATTATTTCTGAGGATGTTGAAGGTGAAGCATTAGCTACCCTTGTTGTAAACAAACTTAGAGGAGGTTTAAAAATAGCTGCTGTGAAAGCGCCTGGATTTGGTGATAGAAGAAAAGCTATGTTAGAAGATATAGCTATTTTAACAGGTGGGCAGGTTATTAGTGAAGACCTAGGTATTAAGTTAGAAACTGTAACCATGGATATGCTTGGAAGTGCAAAAAGAGTTGTTGTCGATAAAGAAAATTCAACAATTGTTGGTGGAGCAGGAAAGAAAAAAGATATTGAAGCTAGATGTGATCAAATCAGAAAACAAATTGATGAGACTACATCTGATTATGACAAAGAGAAGCTTCAAGAAAGACTTGCTAAGTTAGCTGGTGGTGTTGCAGTAATCAAAGTTGGCGGTGCATCTGAAGTAGAGGTTAAAGAAAAGAAAGACCGTGTAGAAGATGCAATGCACGCAACTAGAGCAGCTGTAGAAGAAGGTATCCTTCCAGGTGGTGGAACCGCTCTACTTTATGCAACTAGTGTTTTAAAGAATATCAAAGTTGAAAATGATGATCAAAAATATGGAGTTGATATTGTAAGAAAAGCTCTTTCAGCGCCCTTAAAACAAATTGCCCAAAACTCTGGTTTTGACGGAGCTGTAATTGCAGGCAAAATTATAGAAAGCAAAGATAACTCTCATGGTTTTGATGCTCAAGCTGGTAAATTCTGTAACTTAGTTAAGGCAGGTATTGTTGATCCTACTAAGGTTGTAAGAACAGCTTTGATTGATGCAGTTTCAGTTGCTGCTCTTTTAACAACAACAGAAGCCATGATTACTGACAAACCTGAAGACAAGTCTTCAGCACCTGCAATGCCTGATATGGGCGGAATGGGTGGAATGGGCGGCGGTATGCCGGGCATGATGTAGTTTACTTACAATTGAATTTTAATCTAAAAAGCCGCTTTATGCGGCTTTTTTTTTAAGCTAG
>CABXVZ010000028.1 GCA_902515765.1 uncultured Alphaproteobacteria bacterium
CTAATTTATGTTTCAGAAAATTAACAATTTTTTTTCCTCAAAAAAAAATTCTAAATTAATTAATGAGATATCTGGAAACTACTTAGTAAAAGTAAATTTGTTAGAGAATGAAATAAGAGAACTTTCCCAAGAACAACTCATAAAAAAATTGTTTGATTTAAAGGAAAGTTATGTTCTAGACAAAAAAAAAGAACTGGATGAAAAAGATCTTTGCATTATAAGTGCTATTACAAGAGAGGTTTCAGATAGATCGATTGGTTTAAGACATTTTGACTCTCAAATAATTGGAGGTATTGCTCTTTACTATGGATTAATAGCTGAAATGAAAACAGGAGAAGGCAAAACTTTAGTTGCCACTATTCCAATTATTCTTAACTTTGTTCTAGGAAAAAAAGTACACCTAATTACGGTTAATGATTATTTAGCTAAAAGGGACTCTCTATGGATGGGACCAGTTTATGAATATTTAAATATCTCTAACTCTTTTATACAAAATGATCAATCCATTGAGGAAAAGGTTAAAAGTTACGAGTCACATATTGTGTATGGAAATAATAATGAATTTTGTTTTGACTACCTCCGTGACAACCTGAGATCTAGTAATTCTCCAAAAATGCAGGGTGAACTTCAAATTGCTGTAATTGATGAGGCAGACTCTGTTCTAATTGATGAGTCAAGATCTCCTCTTGGGATTTCTGGTCCAGTAAAAACACCCATTCAATTATTTAAATTATGTTATGAAATAACTGAAGATTTAATAATAGAAGATGTAGAAATTAATGAAGAAAGAAAAATTGTTTTATTAAAAGATAGTGGTATTAAAAAGATTGAATTCAATCTGAAAAAAATAAATTACTTAAAAGGTAATAGTTTGTTTGATAATGAAAATCTTGAGGCATATCAAATAATAAATCAATCATTAAAGGCAAGATTTCTATATGAAAAAGATAAAGATTATATTTTAAAAGATGGACAAATTGTTGTAATTGATGAATTTTCTGGAAGACTATCTCAAGGTAGGAGATTTGGTGAAGGATTGCATCAATCTTTAGAAGCTAAAGAGGATGTTAAAATTCAGTCAGAAAGTATTACTTTAGCTAGCATTACTTTTCAAAATTATTTTAAGAAGTATGAAAAAATTTCAGGTATGACAGGCACAGCTTTAACAGAGTCTGAGGAGCTAATGGAAATTTATGGACTAAAAGTCATTGAAATACCAACTAACAAAGAAATGATCAGAAAAGACCAAAATGATCAGATATACAAAACTAGTGATGAAAAATATTTAGCCGTTTTAGAATTGGTTAAAATGAAATATTCATCTGGTCAACCACTACTTATTGGAACAACTTCTATTGAAAAATCAAATTTTATTTCTGAAATTTTAAAAAAATCAAGTATTCCACATAATGTTTTAAATGCAAAGAATCATGAAAATGAAGCTGAAATTATAGCTCAAGCAGGAAAGCCGTTTCAAATAACTGTAGCCACAAATATGGCAGGTAGAGGCACAGATATCAAACTAGGAGGTAACCCCGAAATAGATAAAAATTTCAGCGAAGATGACTACAAGAAAGTCATTGAATTAGGTGGGCTATGTATCCTTGGAACGGAAAGACATGAAAGTAGAAGAATAGATAATCAGTTAAGAGGAAGATCTGGAAGACAAGGTGATCCTGGGGAAAGCATTTTTTTTGTATCTCTTGAAGATGACCTAATGAGAATATTTGGCTCTGAAAAGTTAAAATCGATGCTATCTACACTTGGATTAAAAAAAGGAGAAGTTATTGAACATAAATGGCTAACATCATCTATTGAGCGGGCTCAAAAAAGAGTTGAGGGTCACAACTTTGATATTAGAAAACAGCTTTTAGAATTTGATAACATAATTGATAAGCAAAGAAATATAATTTACTCAAAAAGAGAGACTATAATTAGTGAAGATATTTTTAATTTTATTACAGAAACTGAAGATGAGTTTATTAGTAATCTTCTTGAAGGAGAAGAAGAGGAGATAAAAAACTTTGCTGAGACCCTTCCTTTTCTTAAAAATATAGATTTTAATAGTAAGTCATTATACTTAGATGCATTTAAGAAAATAAAATCAGATAATTTAGAAAACTATAGTTCAGTTTATGAGCAAATTTTAAAATCAGTTAGCTTGACAATTCTAGATAGGAATTGGCATAACCATATTCAAGAACTTAATAATATTCGATTATCTGTAAGTCTAAGTGGTTATGGAGGAAAAGACCCTATAAACGAGTTTAGGAAAGCATCTTTTGCAGCTTTTAATCAATTAATTTATGAAATTCAAAAGCAAATGGTTCTGGTTTTAAATAGTATGAATATTCAAAACAAAGAGCAACACACTGAAAATAAAATGGATGACAAAGTTCTAAATCCAAAAAAAATTGGTAGAAATGAACCTTGCCCCTGTGGATCGAAAAAGAAATATAAGCACTGTCATGGAAAAGTAAGCTTAGGGTAAATAATCTAAGTAGCGGCTATTTCTTATATTTATTAATTCATTAATATTAATATCTTTTAATAAATTGAGATTTCTTAATATAGTTTTCTTCAAATCATCGCTAATAACTTGTTGATTTCTATGAGCACCACCTATTGGCTCTTCAATTATCTCATCAATAATTTTAAATTTTAAACAATCCTGAGCTGTAACTCTTAAAGAGTTTGATGCTATTTCTGCATATTTAGAGGATTTCCATAAAATTGATGAGCATCCTTCAGGTGAAATAACTGAATAAATAGAATTACTCAACATTAAGACTTTATCACTTGTTCCTAATGCTATGGCTCCTCCGGACCCCCCCTCTCCTATAATTATTGAAATACATGGAGCTTCACAATTTAGTGCAACTTTCATAGATTGAGCTATAGCTTCAGCCTGCCCCCTCTCTTCAGCATCTTTACCTGGATAGGCACCAGAAGTATCTATAAAAGAAATGAGTGGAATTTTTAATTTTGATGCTAACTTCATAATTCTTTGAGACTTTCTGTAACCTTCTGGTTTAGCCATACCAAAATTATGTTTTATTCTCGTATTCATATCACGCCCTTTTTCTGTACCGAGTATCAAAACAGGTACTCCCTCTAAGAAAGCAAAACCTGATATAATAGCTCTGTCCTCTGAATAGAGTCTATCACCTAATAAAGGTGTAAAATCAGTGAATATATTTTTTATATAATCACTAGTTTTTGGTCTATTAGGATGCCTTGCAATTTTTACTATCTGCCAAGGAGATAAATTTGAATAAATTTTTTTAAGTTCTAAAGATTCTTTTTCTTCTAAAGTTTTGATTTTAGAATCTATATTTATACCGCTCTCATCTGATAACTTAAATAAAGATTTTTTTTCTGCTTCTAATTTTTCTAATTTTTCCTCAAAATCCAAGTAAAACATTTCGAAGACTATAATTTATTTTTAAGAGGATGATAAGAGTCTAAAACATTCTTTTTCAAAGATTTAGCGACTTTAGTGTATATTTCAGTGGTTGATATACTGGAGTGACCTAGTAATTTTTGGATGTGCCTAATATCTGCATTATTTTCCAACATGGTAGTAGCAAAAGAATGTCTAAAAATATGAGAAGATAGTGATTTATTAATAATACCGTTCTTGTAAGAGTCGTTTAGAAATTTATTAATAGTTCTTGTTGAAATAGGTTTATTTTTGATGTGGAAGATAAAAATTGAATTACTCTTTAAATGAGATAATTGTTTTGAAAAGTCTTGTGTTAAATAAACTTTTCTTTCTTTTGAACCCTTGCCATAAATATTTAATGAAAAATCATTAATATTTAGATCTGACCATCTTAAGTTTAATGCCTCAGAGACTCTTAAACCAGAGAGAAACATTAATCTTAATACCATTGTATAAACTTTGCTATTTCTAGATTTTGAATTATTCAACGAATCAAAAATTTCATATATTTGATTTTTGGTAATAGCCTTAGGTATCTTTTTCGAATTCTTCAAAGACTCAAACTTGTCAAGATTTAGCTGATTAATAATTTTTTCAGATTGTAAAAATTTTAAAAAATTTTTTATTACAGATACTTTTCTATTAATACTTGAAAGAGAAATATTATTTTTCCTTAGTTTAGATATGAACGTTTCAAGCTCTTTATCAATTTTTGTGTGTGAGAA
>CABXVZ010000029.1 GCA_902515765.1 uncultured Alphaproteobacteria bacterium
GAGAACATAGAAAAAAAAGCAGAAGGTTATAAAAAAATTTATTTAGCCACAGATCCTGATCGTGAAGGAGAAGCTATAACATGGCATTTAGTAAAGTCTTTAGAAAAGAAAATAGATAAAAATAAATTCGAAAGAATTACTTTTAATGAAATAACTAAAAATGCTGTCATCAAAAGCTTTGATGAGGCAAGAAAAGTTGATGATAATTTAGTTTCAGCTTATTTAGCACGTAGAAGTTTGGATTATTTAGCTGGATATAGTTTATCTCCAGTGCTTTGGAGAAAAATGCCTGGTAGCCGATCAGCAGGAAGAGTTCAATCTGTAGCCGTAAGGTTAATTTACGAAAAAGAAATAGAAATTGAACAATTTGAACCTGAAAAGTTTTATAAGTTAAATATTAATGGTGAAGTGAATGGGTCTAAACTAGACACTACTATTACTACACTTGAGGGACAAAAAGTTGATAAACTCTTCTTCAAAGATGAGGATTTGGCAAATAAAGCTAAAAATTATTTAAATACTAATAATTTTTTTATTAAAAAAATTGATGAGAAAACCATTTCTCGAAAACCAAAGGCTCCTTTTAATACTTCTAGTCTTCAACAAACTGCTAATAGTCAATTAAATTTTAGTGCAAGTCAAACTATGACAATAGCTCAAGGACTTTACATGGGGGTTGATATAAATAAGGAAACAATTGCTTTAATTACCTATATGAGAACCGATAGTATTACTTTATCTAAAGACTCAATAGATATTATAAGAGAAAATATTTCCAAAGATTATGGTAATAAGTATATACCTGAAAAAGCGATTGAATATAAATCAAGAAAAAAAAATGCTCAGGAAGCTCACGAGGCTATAAGACCTACAGATATTTCAATTAAGCCAGATGATATCAAAAAATTCTTAAATGAAGATCAATTTAAGCTTTACGATTTAATTTGGAAAAGAACTATAGCCTCTCAAATGACGAGTGCAGAAACAAATCAGAATACTCTTAAAATCGAATGCAAGGAACAAAACATAACTTTAAAAGCAACTTTAGGTAAGCTTATTTTTGATGGATACAAAAAAGTTTATAATTTACAAGAAGAAGACGAGGAACAGATAATTTCACTATTAGATAATTTAAAAGAAAATGATATTTACAAAGTGGATGATGTTGAGGTACTTGAGTCATTTACCTCTCCTCCCTCAAGATATACTGATGCAAGCCTAGTAAAAAAATTAGAAGAATTGGAGATTGGAAGACCTTCCACTTATGCTTCTATTATTCAAACAATTGTAAATAGAGGCTATGTACTAAAAAGTGGTAAATCATTTATCCTTAATGATAGAGGCCGAGTTGTAAATGTTTTTCTATGTAATTATTTTAAAAAATTTCTTGAATACAAATTTACTGCTGATTTAGAAAATCAACTCGATGATGTGGCAGCAGATAAAGCGGAATGGAAAAATATTGTTTTAAATTTTTGGAAAGATTTTGAATTTTTCATAAATGAAGTAATGGGCAAACCCAACAGGGAGGTAATTGATGTTATAAACGATGAACTCTCACCAGTGATTTTTAAAAAAATTGGTGGAGATGTTGATATTAAATGCTCCTCTTGGGCAAATTTAACAGAAAATTGTGATGGCAACCTAGGAGTTAAAGTTGGAAAAATGGGTGGTTTTATTGGTTGCTCCAATTACCCTGATTGTAAGTTTACTATTTCCATTGGTGCTTTTGTAAAAGAAGTTAACCCAAAAAATCGTGAAGGTGATGAGATTATTACTTTTCCCAGAACTTTAGGTGTAGATGCGGACTCAAAAAGGGATATAGCTGTGCATTTAGGTCCATATGGATATTACTTACAATTAGGAAAAGACACAGATGAAGAAAAACCAAAAAGAGTTACCCTTCCAAAAAGCTATGATCAAAATACAATTGGTATGAATATAGCTAGTCAATTAATAAAATTACCTATCACTCTTGGTGTCTATCCAGATACTGAAGAACCAGTTATTGCTAATATTGGAGCCTATGGTCCTTATGTTAAATACACTGAAAAAAAAATGAATAATGATATTGAAATAAATCAAGATATTTTTGCATCCTTAGGAAAAAGATTTGATGTTTTAGAAATAACTTTGGAGCAGGCTATTGAACTTATTAATATTAAAAAAAATAAACCCACTAATAAAGTAAGAGAAATTGGAACTTTAAAACGAAGAAGGCAAAGAGCTAATTTGTATAAAGGAAAATCTGGAAAGTATTATTTTAAAATTGGTATTATGAACTACAAAATACCTCCAGAGTTTGATGGAGAAAACCTTACTATCGAAGATGTTGAGAAAATTCTTAAAACTAATCGTTAAATTTTTTTAATATTTAATTCTTTGAGTTGTTTGTCACCTATATCAACTGGTGCATTCATCATTAAATCTTGTGCTTTTTGATTGAAAGGAAAAGCTATTACTTCACGTATGTTTTCATTATCACTTAAGAGCATAATTATTCTGTCTAATCCTGGGGCGCACCCACCATGTGGAGGCACTCCATAGTGAAAAGCCTCGTATAAAGCACTAAACTTTGATTTTATTGTTTCCTCATCATAGCCTGCTATTTCAAATGCTTTTTTCATTATATCAGGTCTATGATTTCTAATGGCACCAGATGATAGTTCTATGCCATTACAAACAATATCATATTGATAGGCTAAGACATTAAGTGGGTCATCACCATCAAGAGAGGTCATACCCCCTTGAGGCATTGAGAAAGGATTATGACTGAAATCAATTTTACCAGTAGTCGGATCTTTTTCATACATAGGATAATCTACAATCCAACAAAACTCATACTTATTAGTGTCAATCAGGCCTAAATCCTGTCCTGCCTTTGCTATTACTTTGGATCCAAAATCATAGGAGTCATGAGGCATATCACACACAAAAAGGAGCCCATCTTTTTGGTTAAAATTATTTTCTTGAAGCAATGAATTTAATTTTTCAGAATTAAAATTCTTAGCTAAAGGGCCTTTAGCCTCTTTATTTTCAAAGTTAATATAGCCTAGACCTTTTTTTCCTTGATCTTCTATGGCCCATTTATTTAAGTTGTCATAAAAGCTTCTTGGTTTACCCTCTGACTCTAGAACTTGAACACAATTTACTATTGCCCCTTTTTTAATTAATGATTCAAAGATTTTAAGACCAGAACCTTCAAAGTACTTTGTTACGTTTACTAGCCTTAGCGGGTTCCTTAAATCTGGTTTATCACATCCAAATTGTTCCATGCTGTGTTTGTATGATAAAGTGGGAAATGGAAGGCTATTAAGGGTTTTACTATTATCTTTGAATTGATCAAAAACGTTAAATAGCAATCTACTTATTATATCCAATACATCCTCTTGAGTAGCAAAGCTCATTTCCATATCAATTTGATAAAACTCACCTGGAGATCGATCAGCACGACTATCTTCATCCCTAAAACAAGGAGCTATTTGAAAATATTTATCTATACCTGAAGCTATATATAATTGCTTAAATTGTTGGGGAGCTTGTGGTAGCGCATAAAAGGAACCTTTATGAATTCTAGATGGAACTAGATAATCTCTAGCACCCTCTGGTGAAGGCGCAGTAAGAATAGGAGTTGCTAACTCCATAAACCCTTCTTTATTCATAAAATTTCTTACATGATTTATTACATTGTGACGTAATTTAATATTTTTTTGCATTTTATTGCGTCTAAGATCTAAGTATCTATATTTTAATCTAACTTCTTCTCCATAATCGTTTTCCGAATTAACTTCCAAAGGTAAGCTTCTAGAACAAGAGCTTAGAATATCAAACGACTCAATTTGCAGTTCTACTTCTCCAGTTTCTAAAATAGGATTAATTGTTTCTTTAGTTCGTTCTTTAATTATTCCTGAAATTTTT
>CABXVZ010000030.1 GCA_902515765.1 uncultured Alphaproteobacteria bacterium
CAATTATAGTAATTTTATTTTTTTTAATCATATTCCTGAGGTGTTTAGAGATGGATAAGGCTAAAATAGATTTTTTTTTGGGAAAACTTATATTGAATAAGGCATATTTAGGCTCTCCCCCACTTGATTGAATATCACTAAAATTAGAAACAAATAATCTATGGGCAATTTGCACAGCAGTAAATTTTTTTATGTCAAAATGTGTATATTCAGCAATACTATCTGTAGAAATTAACTGTTTAGTATCTTTTAAGTAGGCACAATCATCTCCAATATAATTATTATTAGAGGAGAAATTTTTAATAATTTTTTCTTCTATATCCATCAAAGTTTAAAAATTTAAAAAAGAGTATTTTCACTATAGTTTAAATATAGATAAAGAAATAAAAAAATATAATTCTTAATTAGTTATTTTAGGCCTAACCAAGGGAAAAGAGTCTCTTTTTTTAGTTAATACTAATTGAAAAATAACATTATCACCTTTGGTAAAAGAAAGTTCACTTAAATTTAAATATGCCTCCCACATACGTATAAATTTATCGTCATAAATCTTTAAAATTTTACCCTCTGATTTCTTAAAGTTCTTATACCAATGAGACAATGTCTTCGCATAATGAAGTCTTAAGACCTCTATATCAGAAATGATAAGACCTGACTTTTCTATAGCAGGCATAATTTCTGATAAAGATGGTATATAACCCCCTGGGAATATGTACTTTCTTATAAATGCAGCAGTTATCTTAGGTGTTCTAATATTACCTATTGTGTGAACAACCGCAATTCCATCATCTTCTAACAAATCATTTATTTTTTTAAAATAGGAATTAAAAAAAGGTTTACCAACATGTTCAAACATTCCAACAGATACTATTTTAGTGTATTTTACATTTTCATGACGATAATCCTTTAATGAATATTCTAGTAAGTTCGTATCTTTATGTTTTTGTTTTTGAAGATTGCAATATTTAATTTGTTCTTCAGATAATGAAATTCCTTTTACATTGCATTTATAATTATTAGATATATGAAGACTTAAAGACCCCCACCCACATCCAATATCTAAAACCCTATCTTTAGTATTTAATAATAATTTATTGGACAATCTATCCATCTTATTTAGTTGTGCTTGCCCCAAGGTGTCATTTTCATCTTCAAAGTAAGCACAAGAATATTGCCGAGTATCATCTAAAAATAGATCATATAGCTCATCAGATAAGTCATAATGTGAAGCTACATTATTTTTTGACTTTCTTGAAAAATTTAACTGAAGTAACGGATTAATTATGAGGAATGCTTTAAAAAGAAAGGTCTTAGATATTCTTTCCAAATAATAATTGTAATTATCTAATATTAATTCAGAAAATTCATAAAAAGTAGAATTAGGTAGTTCATAATTCTTATCCAAATACCCTTCTGCCAATACTAGTGAAGGTGCATAAAATAGTTTTTTTAAAAATTTTATATTATTGATTTTTAAGATTAATGGATCAGATTGATTACCAATGAGGTATTCGTCTTTTTTGTACTTAATTAAAACAGATTTAGTGGTAATTAAATTTTTGAGAATGAATCTAAATAATCGAAAAGTCATTTTATTCTATAATCCATATATTTTTAGCATATATTGATTAAATTTTTGAATATATATTTCATTGAAAAGATTAATCTTTAGAATAAATATAACCGTAATAATTTATATGAACGCCTTAGAAAAAATTGATTTTATTAGTTCTTGGATTGATAACTATGCTAAATCTCATAATTTTTCTTCCCTAGTTATTGGTATTTCTGGTGGCATTGACTCCGCTGTTACTAGTACATTATGTGCAAAAACTGGTATTAATACATTTGTTGTATCTATGCCTATTCTAGACCATCAAGTTTTAAATAATAGAGGTTCTAACCATATTAAATGGCTAAAAAATAATTTTAATAATATAGAAAATATTGATGCAAATTTATCAGGGGTCTTTAAATCGTTCCAAGACACATTAAATAATAACAATTCTGAACATGGTTTTGCAAATTCTCAAGCAAGACTCAGAATGACAACTTTATATCAAATAGCTGCAAGTAATCATGGAATCGTAGTTGGTACTGGAAATAAAGTTGAAGATTTTGGAATTGGATTTTATACAAAATATGGCGATGGCGGTGTTGATATTTCTCCTATAGCGGATTGCCTTAAGACTGAAATTTGGGAAATGGGAAAAGCTTTAAATATAAATCAAGAAATTATAGATGCACCCCCTACTGATGGTCTTTGGACGGATGGAAGGACAGACGAGCAACAAGTGGGACTGAGTTATGAAGAAATTGAAGAAGCTATGCAAAATGAGAATTCTATTAATAGGCAAAAGTATTTAGATGTAAGAAAAAATAATACTCATAAAATGGAATCAATTCCAGTTTGTATTTTACCAAAGTAAATTATTAATAAAAATTAAACTCTGAGGCCTGTATTATTGTCAAAAACATGAACGGTACTTGGAATAATATCAAAATTAAAATTTTCTCCAGCCTTTAATTCAATCTTAGAAGAAAGTTTACAACTAAATTGTTGATTTCCAATAGTGGAATAAATAATCATCTCTGATCCTAAGTATTCAACTAAATTAGCCACACTGCTATATTGGCCATTCTCACTAATTTGAATGTCGTCAGGTCTTACACCAATACATGCATCCTCAATATTAATTGATTTATCAAGATTAATTTTTTTATTATCAATAGTAGCGACTCCATTTTCTATTTTACAATTAAATAAATTCATTTGAGGGGAACCAATGAATTCTGCAACAAATTTTGTATTAGGTTTAGAGTAAATATCTTTAGGTGTTCCTAATTGTTCTACCACGCCATTATTTATGACAACTATTCTATCACCGAGAGTCATCGCTTCGGTTTGATCGTGAGTTACAAAGATACTTGTTACACCCATTTGACGCTGAAGCTTTTTAATTTCAAGACGCATTTGATTACGAAGTTTGGCATCTAAATTTGATAAAGGCTCATCAAATAAAAATATTTTGGGATTTCTGACTATAGCTCTTCCCATAGCCACTCTTTGCCTTTGTCCACCTGATAACATACTAGGTTTTCTTGATAACAGTTGATCGATTTCTAAAAGTTTCGCTACATCATTTACCTTATTATTAATCTCTTCTTTAGAAATACCTCTATTTTTTAAACCGTACGCCATATTGTTAAATACAGTCATATGAGGGTATAGGGCATAATTTTGAAAAACCATTGCAACATCTCTTTCAGAAGGATCTATGTTATTAATTAAGTTTCCATCAAGAGATATATCACCACTAGTAATATCTTCTAATCCAGCAATCATTCTTAATAATGTTGATTTACCACATCCACTGGGGCCTACAAATACAACAAATTCACCTTTTTCAATATTTAAAGAAGTCTCATTAACAGCTTTTGTGCCATTAGGATAAATTTTAGTTACATTTTGTAGTTCTAAAAAACTCATTCTATTTCTCCGTTTGGATTAAACCTTTGATAAACCATCTCTGTAAAATTACAACAACTAACACTGGAGGTAACATTGATAAAACAATATAGGCAAATCTCTCTCCCGTTCTAGGAATAGCAACCCCTTCATAATTTTCTGTAAAAATAATTTTCATTCCCATAACAACGGTCCAGTATTTTTCATCAGTTGTCATAATGAGAGGCCATAAATACTGGCTATAACCATAAACGAACATAAATATAAACATTGCAGCTAACATGGTTTTTGACAAAGGAATTAAAAAATCAACAAAAAATCTCCAGCTGTTAGCTCCATCTAATTTAGCAGACTCTAGTAACTCATCGGGTATAGTTCTATAAAACTGTCTAAAAAAGAAAGTAGCAGT
>CABXVZ010000031.1 GCA_902515765.1 uncultured Alphaproteobacteria bacterium
GGATTTGAATTAAAATTATTTTCTGACTTTAATATTGGATCTGGTTTAGCTGGTTCAACTGCTTTGCTAGCGAGTATATTCGGATGCTTTAATGATTTAAGAGACTATAAATGGTCAAAATATGAGCTTTCAGAGCTATGTTTTCAAGCAGAAAGAATTGTCTTCAAACAAAAAGGAGGTTGGCAAGATCAATATGCTACAGTTTTTGGAGGTTTCAATTTTATTGAGTTATCAAAACAAAAAAATATTGTTAATCAATTAAAAATTCCAAAACAAATGCAGAATCAATTAGAAACATTTATATATCTTATAGATACAAAGAAAGTTCATAATTCTGGGGATATACATAACTCTAATTATAGAAAACCATCAAAGGAATTAAATAAGGATATTTCCAATCTTTATTCTAATGCATACGAGATGAAGGATTATTTATCAAAAATGGATTTTATAAATTTCAATGAACAAGTTAATAGAAATTGGTTATTTAAGAAGACTCTCTCAAATAAAGTAAGTTTAAAAAAAATTGATAATATCATCAAAGAGGGACTAAAAAATGGTGCTTTGAGCTCAAAATTATTAGGTTCCGGCCAAGGTGGATATATTTTTTTTATTATAAACCCAAATAAGATTAAACAATTTATTGAGTGGATCAAAAAAAATAATTTTAAACAAATAAAAATAAAATTTGATGAGAATGGTCTTTCTGTATGGAGGTCTAATGAAAAATCAATTTTATATTAAAGATAAACTAATAGGAGCAGATAAGTTTTTCTTTATTTCAGAAATAGGTAATAACCATAATGGTTCATTCGAGAGGGCCATTAACATGATTGATTTAGCTATAAAGGCAAAAGTGGATTGTGTTAAGTTTCAAATTAGAGATTTAGAAAAATTATACTCGAAAACATCTAAAAAATCTTTGGATTTAAGTGCTGAATATACAATCGATTTATTAAGAAGAACAGAACTCACATTAAGCGAACATAAAAAATTATTTAATTATTGTAAGCAAAAAAAAATAATTTATTTGTGTACCCCCTGGGATTCAAAAAGCCTAAAATTTTTAGAGAGTTTAAATGTTGATTTTTATAAAATAGCATCAGCAGACTTAAATAATTATAGTTTAATAGAAAAAATTATAAAAACTAAAAAACCAACACTTATTAGCACTGGAATGAGTACCATCCATGAAATAAAAAAAACATATGGGATGTTTAAAAAATCTAAGATCAATACTGTTGTTTTACATTGCAATAGTACCTATCCAGCTCCTTTTCATGATATTAATTTAAATTTTATTAAAGAATTAAAAAAAATTAGTCCTATCGTTGGCTACTCCGGTCACGAGAGAGGAATTGGGGTTTCAATAGCTGCAGCTGCCCTAGGAGCTAAAGTTATAGAGAGGCATTTTACTCTTGATAGATCTATGGAAGGCCCAGACCATGCTGCTAGTTTAACTTTTGAAGAAATGAAAGCTCTTACAAAAAATTTAAGAGATTTAGAAAAAGCATTAGGTAATGGTAAAAAAATTATAACTCAAGGAGAATTTATCAATAGAGAAAATCTTTCAAAAAGTATAGTTGCAAATAAAGATATTAAAAAAAACGAAAAATTAAAATTATCTCACTTTGATTTTAAAAGTCCAGGAGATGGAATTTCCCCTCAGTATACTAAAAAAATTATTGGTAAGAAAGTTATCGAAAAAATAAACAAGTATGATCAGATACCATTACATTACCTCAATAAAAATAAAAAACTTCTAATTAAAAAAAATTTTCCCCTTACATGGGGGGTGCCAGTCAGATTTTATGACTTCTTAAAAATCAAGAGTCAATTTGAATGTAAATTATTTGAATTTCATCTCTCAGAAAAAGATCAGCAATTAGATTTTAAAAAATTTTTGCCAAAATATAACAGTGAAAAATTAGTTGTTCATGCACCAGAGCTTTATTCTAATAGCCATTTGTTAGATTTAGCGAGTAATGATTTAGAATATCGTAATATTTCAATTGATAACCTTCAAAAAACTATTGATTTAACAGAGAAACTTAATGAATTATTTCCTAATACTGTTAAGCCAATTGTTATTGCAAATTTGGGTGGATTTTCCATGGATAATGAGTTTTCTAAGATTAAAAAGTTAAAAGCATATGATTTATTGAATCAATCTCTCAAAAAAATTAATCATAAAAATGTTACTTTATCTCCTCAAACTATGGCTCCTTATCCTTGGCATTTTGGAGGACAGAGATATCAAAACTTATTTGTATATATTGATGAAATAATGGAATGGTCTAAGAATTTAGGCCTTCCAATTTGTTTTGATACCTCTCATAGTTATTTAGCTTGCAAAAATATTAATTATGATTTTTTTAAATTTACTAAAAAAATTATGAGTGTAACTAACCATATACATATAGCTGATGCTTATGGTTTAAATGGTGAGGGAATTCAAATTGGCGATGGTGAGATAAACTTTAAAAAATTCTTCGATATTTATCGAAAATATAATGATATAACCTTTATTCCAGAAATTTGGCAAGGACATAAAAATAATGGTGAAGGATTTAAAAAAGCACTTAATAAAATAAATTATTTTATATGATCAAAGAGTTTTTTAATAAAATCGAATTACATGAAGCTATTTATAAAAATAGTATTAAAAATAAATATTTTGAACAAAAATTAATTTCCTTATCATCAGTAATTAAAGATACAATCAAAAATAAAGGAAAAATAATATTTGCTGGTAATGGTGGAAGTTTTGCTGATAGTTTGCATATCTCTGCAGAATTTACTGGCAAGTTTAAAAAACAAAGGGATCCTTATCCATCAATAGTACTAGGCGCTAACTTTGCTTACACTACTGCAGTTGCAAATGACTATGGTTATCAAAATATATTTCTTAGGGAGTTTAACTCTTTAGCTAATAAAAATGACTTACTAATTTGTCTAACGACTAGTGCTAAAAGCAATAACATTTATGATTTAGTTCAATTAAGTAAAAAAAAGAATATTAAATACTTTGTTATCACTGGTTCTAATAATGGCTTATTTGTTAACAATGAAAATCTTCTAAACATAGATTCGTATGATACTGATGTTATACAAGAGATAACTATTATGATTTTACACTCTGCAGTTGATTACCTAGAAAAAAATATCTAATGAATGCTATTAATGTTATTGCAGTCATTCCCGCTAGATCAGGTTCTAAAGGTATTAAAGATAAGAATATTAAAATTATAAATGGTAAACCACTTATCTACTGGACAGTTAAAACAGCCTTAGAGTCAAAATTTATAAATAGAGTTCTTGTATCAACTGACTCAATGAAATATGCAAATATTGTGAAAAAATATGGGGCTGAGGTGCCTTTTCTGAGACCAAAATCTATATCTAAAGATAAAAGTACAGATATAGAGTTTTTTATTCACCTTATTAGATCGTTAAAATTATCTCAAGAAGATTTATTGGTTCACTTACGTCCAACTACTCCTTATCGTGACATTAAAGTCATTAATAAAGCTATAAAATTTTTTAAAAAAAATATTAATAATTATACTGCTTTGAGATCTGCTCATGAAATGAGTGAGTCGGCATATAAGACATTTGAAATAAAAAAAAACCTTTTAAAAAGCATATCAACTATTGGTAACATTGAAATTGCAAATCAACCAAGACAATCTTTCCCTATTACTTACCAAGCAAATGG
>CABXVZ010000032.1 GCA_902515765.1 uncultured Alphaproteobacteria bacterium
CCTCAGGTATTTTTATCAGCAATATTGGTCATTCTAATCAAAAACTATTAAAAAACTTAAAAAATTTATTGAATAGTGAGATTTTGAGTTGCTATTCTTATCTTAATTCTCAAAGAAAAGAATACATCAAAAACTTAATTAAATTTACTGGCTTAAAAGGTTATAAGGCATATTTAGTTTCTAGTGGCACTGAGGCAACTGAAGCTGCCTTAAAAATCATGCGAATGAAAGGAAAGAAATTTAACAAAAATTATATACTTGCTTATGAGGGAAACTGGCATGGTAGAACCCTAGGTGCCCAAATGATGAGCGGAAATCCAGCACAAAAAGATTGGATTAAAAACTTAGATAATGAAATTATTCATTTACCTTTTCCTTATCCATGGGAAGTCTCTGAAAAGGACTCTCATAACTTTTTCGTTGAAAATTTAAATTTCTTGAAAAAAGAAAAAATAAATTTTGAAAAGATAGCAGGTGTAATGTTAGAAACCTTTCAGGGATGGTGCTCTGCTTTCTATCCTAAAAACTATGTAAAACTTATTAGAGACTTTACCAAAAAATACGATATCACTATGACTTTTGATGAAATGCAAGCTGGATTTGCAAGAACTGGTAAAAACTTTGGATACCAGCACTATGGTATTAAACCTGACCTCATTTGTGTTGGAAAAGGAATGGGAGGCGGGGTTCCTTTATCGGGTTTAATAGGAAGAGCAGATTTATTAGACCTTCCAGGTGTGGGTAGCATGAGTAGTACACATTCTGCTAACCCCTTAGTTTGTTCAGCAGGTTTATCAGTTTTAAAAGAAATTAAGACTAGAAAACTTGTTAAAAAAACTTTTGATAAAGGACTTATTATCAAAAATAAACTTAACAAACTTATGTCTGACTTTCCTTCATATATCAAAGGAGTTTATGGAAAAGGAATGATTCATGCAATTATCTTTAATACTGAAAATCTCAAAAAAGGAAAAAAAAATACTTCTTATATTGTTAGCCAAATTTGCGAAAATATAATGTTTCGAGGACTTTTAGTTGTGCATACTGGAAGAGAGTCAATTAAAATTGGACCACCTCTTACCATTTCAAAAAATGCTCTTGATGAGGGTTTAAACATTATAGTTGATGAAATAACAGAAACAATAAAGGGCATTTAATGTGCGGTATATTTACTGTTTATGATGAAAATATTGAAAATAAAGAGCACTTATTAAATCAAGCTTTTGACCTCCTACGTCATAGAGGTCCGGATTATAAAAAAAAAATAATAAATAAAAATTTATGTTTAGGTCATCATAGATTAAGCATAATAGATTTAGATGCTCGTTCATCTCAACCAATGTCCACACCTGATGGTCGATATAGGTTAATTTTTAATGGAGAGATATATAATTATTTAGAATTAAGAAAAGAAATAAAAACAAAAGATTGGCTTACATTGTCTGACTCTGAGGTCCTTCTCTGTTTATGGGAGGAATACGGTCCTCAAGCACTTGATAAAATTCATGGAATGTTTGCATTTATTATTTTTGATAGTTTAAAAAATGAATTACATATTTGTAGAGATAGATTTGGCATTAAGCCAATTTATTATTTTAAATCAAAAGATTGTTTTATTTTTTCAAGCGAAATAAAACCTATTATTAAATATGTTGGATGTTCTCATCCAAACTTGAATACAATAAAAACTTATTTAGTAGATTTACTATATGATCATACCTCAAATACTTTCTTTGAAGGAGTAAATAAAGTTGAACCAGGAGAAATCATAAAAATAAATTTGAATAATTATAAGTGGTCATTCAATAAATGGTATAACCTGTCATCAAAGATTTCTAAAAATAAACTAAACTATAATGATACTAAAAAAAAATTAGATCATTTGTTAAATAAAACAATTAATCTTCACTTAAATGCTGACGTAAACATTGGATTAAATATATCTGGTGGTATTGACTCATCCATTTTAGTTAAAGGAATTCAAAAAAAAGATATAATTCAGACCTACCTGAATCAAAATTTTTCTGAATTTTCAGAAATTGAGTGGATTAAGAAACTTGGTGTCATAGATAAAACTTTAGCTATTAGAATAAATAGTGAAATGGCTTTAAGCCGATTAAAGACGGTAAACTTTTCTCAAGAAGAGCCTTTTGGTGGCGTGACTGTTTGCGGTTACGATTTTTTATATGAAGAGGCACAAAAAAAAAATATTACTGTTCTATTGGATGGCAATGGATTAGATGAAATGTTATGCGGTTATTCTAAGTATCTTAAAAAAGAAACGATAAATTCTAAATCTCTTGATGGCACAGAGTTACAAAATAATAAATTTTTAAATAGTAAATTTATAGAAAACAACGATTTACTCTCTTGTAAAACAGAAGATATTTTTGGCAATATGGCGAAAAATTCATCAATAAATGATTTCTTATACTACAAGGTACCCAGATCTTTAAGATTCAATGATAAAATTTCAATGAAGTCCTCAAAAGAACTCAGAGTTCCTTTTTTGGACCACGAGTTAGTTGAATTCTGCTTTTCAATTCAGGATACCTATCTCATAAAAAATAATTTAGGAAAATATATTTTAAGAGATCTCCTATATGACAAAACTCAAAATAAAGAACTTTGTTTTTCTGAGAAAAGGTCAGTTCAATCACCTCAAAATCAATGGATAACTCATGAATGGTATGATTATATTTTAGAAAAAATATTTAAATCTTCATCATTATTTGATAGGAATATTTTTAACAATGATAAGGTAATAAATTACTTTAAATCAATAAAAGGAAAAAAATTAGTCAACTCTTTTCATGTCTGGCAATGGATTAACCTAGAGTTATGGTTTAAAGAGTTTATAGATTAATATATGAGCTACAACAAGACTGTATATAATTCTCAAAGGACACCAAAAACAAAATATCCTGAAACTTTTTGTAGGTATATCGTTAAAAATTTTGGTTTAAAAAAAAATAGTAATATTTTAGATGTCGGAAGTGGGAGAGGTGAATTTGCTGAAGGATTTAGTTTTTTAGGATTAAATACTTTCGAAATAGACATAGAAGAAAATGATGAAAGAAATAAAGATTTGCCATTTAAAAAATGTGATTTAATGAAAGAAGATATACCTTTTGAAGATAATTTTTTTGATATTATTTTCCATAAATCAGTTTTAGAGCACTTTTCTGATCCTGAAATGATTGTTGATAAAATGAAATTGAAATTAAAACCTGGTGGTGTTTTAATTGGAATGGTACCTGACTGGGAAACACAATATAAGACCTTTTATCATGACCACACTCATAGAACACCATTTATGAAAGAATCACTTGAGGATCTTTTAAAAATTAAAAACTTTAAAAAAATAAATGTCAAAATTTTTAGGCAACTACCAAGTGTTTGGGATAATAAATTTTTGATGTACTTATCAATAATGACTCAGATTTTTCTACCAGATTTTAAAATACTATTTAAATTTAAATGGATAAGATTCTCAAAAGAATTAATGATTTTGGCCTATGCTGAAAAAAAATAAAGAAAGAATCAATAGAGTACCGTCCAATAGATGGGGAACATCTAATGATATAATTTATTTATGTGAATTTTTATTAACT
>CABXVZ010000033.1 GCA_902515765.1 uncultured Alphaproteobacteria bacterium
CTAATAATTCTATCTAAGAAATTTCCCAGCGCTCCAGATAAAATTAAAACTAACGAAAATCGAAATATATGATCTTGGGTTTTAATTAAAAGATACAGAAAATAGAGAATAATAGAAAGAATTACCAAACTTACAATTAATTGATTTAATGAGGGACTATTTAAAAATCCAAATGCAAAGCCATAATTGACGACAAAAGTAAAATTTAAAAAAGGTAGGAGGTTTTTACTCTCATATAATTCTAATTTATTTATTACTAAATCCTTTGTTAGTTGATCTAAAGAAACTAAAAATAAAAAGAAAAAGAAAAGATAAGTAATACTTTTATTGAAATGTTTGCCAAACATCATCACATCTCTTACATAGTTTATTTGGATTAGTTTCGACTTCTGGAAGTATTGTCCAGCATCTTTCACACTTCTCTCCATTGGCAAGTAAAATTTCAACATAAATATCATCTTCTTCAAATTTCATAGAATTTTCTGTTTTATTAGAAATATCATTAATCTCTAAATTACTTACAATACACATTTCAGCCAAATTAATATCTTTTAATAAATTTTGACTTTTAGAAGTAATATATAATTTCACATTGGCCTGAAGACTAGAGCCTATAACTTTTTCATTTCTTTTTAATTCCAATGAAGCAGTAACACACTTCCTAATTCTTTTAAGCTCATCAAATATTTCTTCTAAGTGATCATCTTTAAAAATAAAGTCATTATCTTTGATAGTTTGCATTAAAATACTTTGACTATTGTTATAATTTCTTGATAGCCAGGCCTCTTCTGCTGTAAATGATATAACTGGTGATAGCCATTTTGTAAGAAATTCAAAAACTATATGAAGGCAAGTAGCTACTGACTTTCTTTTGTGACTATTGATATGATCGCAGTAAAGAGAGTCTTTTCTAATATCAAAATAAAATGCCGATAAATCCAACGTACAAAAATTTAGTAATCTTACATAAATTCCATGGTAGTCATGACTTTTAACAAGAGATTTTAATTCAACATTCAATTTAGAAATATTTCCTAGTAAATATTTTTCTAGATTAGGCATTTGATTAAAATCAACCATATTATTGGGAGTAAAATTATTTAAATTCCCTAGCAAAAATCTTATTGTATTTCTTATTTTTCTATAAGAGTCGATTTGGTAATTTATAATTTGATTATCAATTTTTAAATCTTCAGAATAATCTGAAGCTACAACCCAAATTCTTAATATATCAGCCCCAAATTTATTAATTACCTCATCTGGAGAGACAACATTTCCAGTAGATTTAGACATTTTTCTACCTTTGCCATCCACTACAAATCCATGGGAAAGTATACTTTCAAAGGGTGCCCTACCTCTAGTGCCACATGACTCTAATAATGAAGAGTGAAACCAACCTCTATGCTGATCAGATCCTTCTAAATACATAGATGCAGGCCATTGTAAATCTTCTCTTTTTTCTAATACGTAAGAATGTGTTGAACCACTATCAAACCAAACTTCCACAACATCTTTAACTTGTTCGAAATCATTAGCATCATATTCAGGTGAAAGGAATCTAGATGGATCTGATTCAAACCAAGCATCACCCCCTTCATCTTCATAAATTTTTGCAATTCTTTCAATTACAATTTTATCCCTTAAAGGTTCTCCTGATTTTTTATTAACAAATATTGGTAGAGGAACTCCCCAGACTCTTTGTCTTGATACACACCAGTCGGGGCGATCTACAATCATACTTCTTAATCTATTTTGACCCTGTTTAGGAAAAAAATCAGTTTGATCAATTGCTTCGATAGCTTTTTTTCTTAAGTCATTTGTCTCCATTGAGATAAACCATTGTGAGGTGTTTTTATAAACCAACGGTGCTTTAGACCTCCATGAGTGAGGATAACTATGTATTAGTTTACCTTGGGAAATTAGATTACCACAATTTTTGATTTCATCGCAAACATCTTGGTCAACTTTAAAAATATGTTTACCTTTAAAAATAGGAATATGTTCATAATATATACCTCCCTCATCAATAGTCATTGGAAGTTCTAAGTTATGTTTTTTTCCCAAGATAAAATCATCCATTCCGTGAACAGGACATATATGAACAATTCCAGTCCCCTGTTCAGTAGTTACAAAATCACCATGAAGTACTGGTACCTCAAAATTATATCCTGAATTAAATAACGGGTGCTGACATTTAGTATTTAATAGCTCAGCCCCCTTAAAAGAAAAATTGACTTTACTATCTTCAATATTATTTTCTTTTAAAAAATCTTCCCTTAAGTCCTCAGCAATAATTACTTTTCTTGAAATTTCATCTTTAACAAAAGAAATAGATTGGTAGTTAATATCTCTATTTATAGCCAATGCCCTATTGCCTGGGATGGTCCAGGGTGTGGTTGTCCAAATTAGTATGGAATGTTCTTTAAGATTTGGATTATCTGTCTGAGCAACAGGAAATGCTGAATAAATAGTTGTCGATTTGTGGTCTTGATACTCAACTTCAGCATCCGCTAAAGCTGTTTTTTCAACAACCGACCAAAGAACTGGTCTATGACCTTTATATATCCCTCCACTATCTAAGAACTTACCTAACTCTCTGACAATTTGAGCTTCTGCATGATAATGCATTGTAGTATAAGGATTATCCCAATCTCCAATAACACCTAATCGTTGAAATTCCTTTTTTTGAATATCAATCCAATTGTTTGCAAAATCCCTGCATTGTTTTCGAAACTCGATAATTGGAACATCATCTTTGTTTTGTTTTTTTGCTCTATATTGCTCTTCAATCTTCCATTCAATGGGAAGTCCGTGGCAGTCCCAGCCAGGAACATAAATAGAATTTTTTTCAAGTAATTGTTGGTATTTAACAATTATGTCTTTTAATATTTTATTTAATGCATGCCCCATATGGAGATGACCATTAGCATAGGGGGGTCCATCATGCAGAATAAATTTTTCTTTTTCTTCTGATGACTTTCTAAGTTTTTGATATATCTCATTTTTCATCCAACTTTCAAGAATAGTTGGTTCTTTCTTTGGCAAATCAGCCTTCATTGAGAAATCAGTTTTAGGGAGAAGAATTGTATCTTTAATTTCCATATTTTAAAATTTTCTTTGCTACAGTGATATCTAAAGTAATCTGATTTAACAATTCTTTTATTCCATTAAATTTTTTTTCATCACGAATTTTGCTTAAAAACAAAACCTCTATTTTTTTATCATAAATATCTTCTTCAAAGTCAAATATATGAGCTTCTACTATAGAGGTATGTTTATTAAATGTAGGACGCATACCAAAATTAACAATACCAAAATGCATGTTATCAAATATTTTAATTTGGACTGCATAAACACCATATGGGATTTTGATAATATTTGTGGGAAATTCGAGGTTTGCAGTTGGAATTCCAATTGTTCTTCCTCTTTGATCCCCTAAAATAACTTTCCCAGTAATGCTGAATTTTTCTATCAAACATTCGTTAGCTTTTTCTATTTCACCGTTTTTAAGAAACTGACGAACCATGCTTGAGGATATTTTTTCATCAGAACTGTCATCATTTAATAACTGAAGTTCTTCCAATGT
>CABXVZ010000034.1 GCA_902515765.1 uncultured Alphaproteobacteria bacterium
TATTAAAAGGATTGGGCTCTATAAATTCTTCAGATAATTTGTATGCTTCTAGATATATTTTAGGATCAGCAAAACTAGTTTTTCTGGTAAGTTTTATAGTTGTTTTGATTAGTGTTCCTCTTGCCTGGGTAAATACAATGACAAATTTTTGGGGCAGAAAGATAATACAAATATTTTGTATTCTTCCGTTAGGAGTTCCTGCTTATATCTCTGCGTATGCCTATGCAGAATTACTTGAGCCTGGTGGATATCTATCACTTATTTTTTTTTCATATAAGGGATTCTCTTTAAGAAACAATTTTTTTGGATCGTTGATTTTAAGCTTATCTTTATTTCCCTATGTTTATTTACTAACAAGAATAGCAATCATCAATTTTTCTGCCAGATATATTGAGGCGGCAAAAACAATGGGCAAAGGTCCATTTGAGTGTTTTTTTAAAATTTGTTTGCCAATGGCGCTTCCTGGTATAGCTGCAGGATTAGCTCTAGCATTAATGGAGACTATAAATGATTTTGGAGTTGCAGACTTTTTTGGTCTTCAAACACTCACTCTTGGCGTTTTTCAATATATTTCTATAATAAATGAGCTACCTTCAGCATTTTTGTTATCTTTAATCATTTTAATAATGATGATTGCTCTATATATCTTTGAACAGAGCGTTAGAGGAAAAAAGAAATTTCATAACTCGAGCTTCGAAAATATTGAATGGTCTAGATATCAATTGGGAAAGCTGAAAGGTGTTTTAGTTTTATTTTTAGGTGGGTTGCCAATTATCTTTGGATTTATTATTCCACTTTTTTTTACTTTTTACTTATTTTTATTACACATAGATAAGCTAGATTACTCTAATTATCTTTCATCTCTAAGTAATTCCTTTTTAATTGGTTCTTGTGTTGGTCTTTTATGTATTTTTATTTCAGTATTTATCAATTTTTATAGTAGATTTTCAAAAAAATTCTGGATTATTTACTATAAAAAAATCATAAATTTAGGATATGCTTTACCAGGCGTAGTTATTTCTCTTGGAGTTTTAATTTTATTAAGTAATTTTAGTAAGATTTCTTCTTTCTCACTCAGCGCTACAACATTCGGACTTATTTTAGCTTTAGTAATTCGTCTAATAGCTATTTCAAATAATTCTATAGATTCAGGTTTAGACAAGGTTGGTAGATCTATTGACGATGCATCAAGATTAATTGGGAGAAGACCATCTACAACTTATTTTAGGATTATTATACCTCAAGTAAAGCTAAGTATTCTAGCAGGGTTTTTATTAGTATTTGTTGATACAGTAAAAGAACTTCCCATAACTCTATTATTAAGACCTTTTAATTTTAATACATTGGCGACAAGTCTTTATGAATATTCATCAAATGAAATGTTTGAATATGGTAGTTTACATGCTTTAACAATTATAATCTTTCTTTCCTTTGTAATTTATCTTTTTGATAAGGTAATAGAAAATAAACTTGTTTCTAAGATAAGAAAATAATTTATTAAGAAAATTTTTTCATTAACTTAAGAGTCTCTTCACTGACATGATGCTCAATACCTTCACTGTCATTTTCTGCGGTCTCTCTAGAGACACCTAGCTTAATTAAAAAGTTATATACGATTTCATGTTTTTGTTTTGACTGTGTAGCTAATTTTTCTCCCTTGTCAGTTAAAAAAATCGATCGGTATGGTTCAGATTTTGCTAATTTAAAGCTTATCAAACGCTTCAAATTTTTATTAACAGTAGCTTGTGAAACACCAAAATGATGAGCTAGATCACCATTTTTAACATCACCTTTATTCTTTAAAATATCTTGTATCGCCTCTACATAATCTTCAAGCATCTCATTTTTATTTTGATTTCTTATATTTGAATAATGCGAATTAGCTCTAACCTCATCTATAAGCAGATCCTCTTCTTCTAATACATCGTGAATTTCTTGATCTATACTTTTGTTTTTAAGCATTTTTTTTAGTTTAACATAACATATAAAGAAAAAATTGACTAATTTTTAGTTATGTCTATATTATTTAGCCATAGCTAAAATATGACCGAATTAATTTTATCATTCCAAAGAAGATTAGATTACTTTCGTGTATCAAAAATATTAGTTTTATTAGTTTTTGTAGCTATTTTCCTCTTAGAAGATACAAGAGATATACTGATAAGCTCTTCACAAGATGCTTATATTGCCGTTACTTCTTTTGTTGGAGCGACACTTCTAATTTTTTACTCTTTAGAGAAAAGAGATTTTAACATTCAGGAATTCATTAAAAAAAATTCAAAGTTTGAAATACCAGTTTGTGCTTTTTTGGGAGCTATACCTGGATGTGGTGGAGCTATCATGGTCATGAGCATGTACACTCGAGGGGTTGTTTCCTTTAGTTCAGTGCTTGCTACTTTAATTAGCACCATGGGGGACGCTGCTTTTATTTTAATAGCCTCTAAGCCACAGGCAGCTTTAATAATACTACCTATCACTCTAGTAGTTGGAATAATTACAGGATATATATCCCTTCCTTTTTCAAAAAGGATTGCTCCTTCAATAAATAATAAATATGAGTCTAATATGGTTTTACCCTCAAATAAAATACCAACAATTTTTTATAAAATTTGGCTTTACTTTCTTATTCCTGCAGTAATGTTGGGATTGATAAACGCTTTTGATGCAAGTTTTGAAATACCTCTATTTGGTTATGATGTTATCGGTATATTTGCTTTTGTTGCAGCTATGTCATGTTTGTTAATGTGGGTTTTTAATCCTTTAACAGATATTCAAATGGCTGCTATTCATGAAAATTCAATAAGAAAAACAGTTGATACAACTTGTTTTGTATCTGTTTGGGTTATTACGGCGTTTTTATTTTTTGAATTAATTAATTTATTCACAGAAGGAAAGATGTTTGACTATTTATTATTTTTTGGGCCATTTATTCCTTTGATAGCAATTTTAATTGGATTCATTCCAGGCTGCGGTCCTCAAATTATGATAACTTCAATGTATGTAGGTGGCCAAATACCTTTTGCAGCCCAATTAGGGAATTCTATTTCAAATGATGGTGATGCTTTATTTCCTGCATTAGCAATCTCTGCAAGAGTTGCTATTTTAGCAACATTATACAGTGCAATTCCAGCCATTATAGTAGCGTATCTTTGGTATTATTTAGTGTAAAGTGATCATTCTTGTTTCAAAAATTTACAAAATTAATTGAGATTAAATCAAGATCAAAATTTGCACAGCCAGTTTTATCGTTAATAGCATTTTGTGAAAGTATTTTTTTCCCAGTCCCACCAGATACTATTTTAATTCCAATTATTTATTTCAATAAGAAAAAATATTTATTAACTATAATAAATTGTACCTTCTTTTCAGTAGCTGGTGGTATTGTAGGTTATTGCCTAGGTTTTTTTATTTTTGATTTAATAAAAGAATATGTTGATGTTGGTAAACAAAGTAATTTTTTAAATTTTTATAATGAATGGGGTATAATTGCAGTATTTTTAGGAGGCTTCACCCCTATTCCGTATA
>CABXVZ010000035.1 GCA_902515765.1 uncultured Alphaproteobacteria bacterium
CTCTGACATAAAAGAAGAAATTACATTCCTTGAGAAAATGAGATATGAGATTTATGGATCAAAACCCTATAAAGGGATAACAAAAAATATTCATACAAAATGGTTGAAAAGACTGGATTTAATTCAAGCTAAGAATCAATCTGATTTACGAGATCTACTTTTTTTTACACTAACAAAATACTTCATTGATATAAGTGAAAGTAAAGAGTGGAAAAAAAATAATAAATTATTAAAAAG
This sequence comes from uncultured Alphaproteobacteria bacterium, assembly GCA_902515765.1. Classification (GTDB taxonomy): domain Bacteria; phylum Pseudomonadota; class Alphaproteobacteria; order HIMB59; family HIMB59; genus HIMB59. Next base: position 238 of record CABXVZ010000035.1, read on the forward strand.
AATTACTAATAAAGAAAATAATCAAGAATTTTATAATCTGATAAAAGGTCTTCCACAATATTTAGATAACCAAAAAATATTTTTAGAACAGTCTGTAAATTTATTAAGACTTCTTTTTCCTAAAAATAATGATGAGCAAGAAAAAGATGACAAAGACACTGATGAAGGCCCACAAGAGGAAGATGTTAATGAGCAAAAAAATAAAGAGGAGGCCCAAGCTAACTCTCCAGAAGAAAATAAGGTTGAAGATGAAGTACATACTCCTGAAAGTGACACAGATAATAGTCAATCAAGCGTACAAGGAGAAGAAGTAGATATTGAAATTACAGATCAACAAATTGAAGAACATATACAAACTATAGATAGTTATAGAAATTTAGGACAAAACTATAAAGCTGCAACTAGTCAATATGATGAGACAATTGAAGCACAAAAATTATGTGATCTTGAAGAATTAATCGCTCTTAGAAAACAATTAGATGATAAATGTGATATTTATCAAAAACAAATATCACGGTTAGCTAACAAGCTTTATCGAAAACTTCAATCTAAACAAAATAGATCTTGGAGTTTTGATTTAGATGAAGGAATACTAGATACCTCTAAACTAACTAGAGTAATAACTAATTCAAATAGTTCTCTCTCTTATAAAAAAGAAAAAGAAATTAAGTTTGAAGATACCACTGTTACATTACTTATTGATAACTCTGGGTCTATGAGAGGTAAGCCGATAATGATCGCTGCACTAACAACTGATATGATAGCTGCCACATTAGAAAAATGTAAGATCAAAGTAGAGATACTTGGCTTTACTACTAAGGCCTGGAAAGGTGGCAAAACGAGAGAACATTGGTTAAAAAATGGTAAAGAAAAAAACCCAGGTAGACTAAATGACCTTAGGCATATTATTTATAAATCTGCTGATCAAAATTCAAAGAAATCAAAGATAAATTTAGGCTTAATGCTTAAAGAAGGTCTACTAAAGGAAAACATAGATGGTGAAGCTCTGATATGGGCAAGCTCGCGTATTTCAAAAAGACCAGAAACTAGAAAAATTCTTATAGTCATATCTGACGGTGCCCCAGTAGATGACTCTACTTTGTCAGTTAATAGCAGTAATTATTTAGAGAAACATTTAAAAAGTACAATTTTATCTATTGAAGAAAGATCTAATATAGAATTACTAGCAATAGGCATAGGCCACAATGTTGGGCAATATTATTCTAAAGCCATAACTATTCATGATGTGGAGGAACTAGGTGGTATTATGTTTGATAAAATAGAAACTTTATTTACCTAGATTTACTAATATCTCTTTTTTATAACTCTCAAATTGATCATTCTTGATAGAATTTCTTATTTCCTCAAAAAAATTATTCATAAACCAAATGTTATAAATTGATAATATCACCATTCCTAATATCTCATTAGATTTAAATAAATGGTGAATATAAGATTTAGTAAACTTATTTATTTCGGTTAAATTACATTTTTCATCAATTGATGAATGATTATCTTTAAACTTTGAATTATTTAAATTTAGGCCCTTTATTTTGGATTTAGATAGCATGATACCATGTCTTGCAATTCTAGTAGGAGAAACACAATCAAAAGTATCGTATCCACAGCTTACACCGTGTAAAATATCATCTATGCCTCCTATACCTAGAACGTGTACTGGTTTAGATTTATTAATATAATTTTCACAATACGAAAATATTTCATACATTTGCTCTTTATTACCCCCTAAAGATCCACCTATAGCTAAACCATCAAAATCTTGTGAGCATGTCTCTTCACAAGCTATTTTTCTCAAATCCTCATATATTCCTCCTTGAATTATTCCGTAAAGAGATTGAGCGCCTGAAGAACCAAAATTGCTTTCATATTTACCTAAAGGGGAATGAAAAGAGTTCAAACATCGTTTTGCCCAGCGATGACTTAAGTACATTGAGTTTTCTGTATATTTTTTTGAAACATTAAAAGGAGTACATTCATCTAAAACAAAAATTAAATCAGCGCCAAAATATCTTTGCAAGTCAATTGATTTTTCAGGTGATAAATAAACTTTATCGCCATTAAGATAATTTCTAAAATAAGCTCCCTCCTCTGTTATTTTAATAAGAGATTTTTTTTGGATATTATTATTTCTACCTTTAATTTCCTGCGAAACAGAACCATGTCCTAAAGAAAAAATTTGGTAACCTCCACTATCAGTCATCATTGGTCCATTCCACTGAGTAAAACTTTGTAAGCCGCCTTCTTTTGCTATTATTTCTGGACCAGGTTGTAACATTAAATGATATGTGTTTGAAAGTATAACTTGAGTGTTAGTAGAATAGAGCTGTTGGGGAAGAATAGATTTAACAGTTGCTTTCGTACCACAGAAAATAAAAGCAGGAGTATTTATTTTTCCATGTGGAGTGTTGATAGTACCAAGTCTAGCATTTGATACTGAGTTTTTTTTTAAAATCTCAAAAAATTTATTCAACGTTAGTTGGCATGAAACTTTTAGCTAAATATATAAAGAGGGTGTCGAAAAGGCTTAGAACTACTCTAATTAAGTAGATTCCAACACCATAGGAAATAATTAAATCTATCATAGGTACGGGATTGGAAGATAGGAAATTAAAAGCTAAAACGCTAAATATTAAGTTATCTATAAATTGTGATATTATTGTTGAAACATTATTTCTGAACCAAAGTTTAGAGCTATTTTTACTTTTTAAATAAGAAAAAATGAAAATATCAATTTTTTGACTTATGAAAAAGGCAAAAATACTTGCTACTATTATAGGGAATTGTGGCAAGAATATTGTTTGGATAGCTTGGTGCATATCAAAACTCCAAGCCCAAGCTTCATTGAGATTAGGGTCGATGGGCTTCAAGGATATAGTTAGAAACATTAAAACAGTTGAAAATAAATAAGCACTAATACCTAAATAT
>CABXVZ010000036.1 GCA_902515765.1 uncultured Alphaproteobacteria bacterium
AACCGCATTAACAGCAGTTTCTAAACTGCAGGCACACAGACAAAATGAAAAAGGCATTAAGAATGCTAACTTTATTTTAAAAGTAAAAGAATTAAAAGATGAATTTATAACAGGTATACTCCTTGCTAATAATTTATTTAATATTCTAGCTACTGCTTTAATGACAGAGTTACTAGTTTCTGAGTTTGGGGGATTTGGAATTACGGTAGCTACAATCTTAATGACACTTGTTATAGTAATTTTTTCAGAAGTTACGCCTAAAATATTCGCAATAAATAAACCTATGATGTATGCGACTAAAGTAGCTAAGTTTTTTTATATTTATACAAAAGTTATCAAACCTATCGTAAAACTCATAAACTCCATATCGGGTCGAATACTTAGAGGATTAGGTTTAAATTTAAATACTGATCAATCAAAAGTTATGAAGGAAGAATTTGAAGGAGCGGTACAATTACAAAGACAGCTTTCTAAAGAAGGGGATTACGAAGCTGAATACATGAGTAACTTGCTAGAATTGAGGAAGCTCAAAGTAGATGAGCTAATGACACACAGAAACGAAATAATTTTTTTAGATTTAGAAAACTCTTTTAAACAAAATCTTAAATCAATTAATAGTTCGCCTTATACAAGAATACCGGTGATAAAGGCTAATTTTAATAATCTAATTGGAATTATAGATATTAGAGAATTACTTAAAGACTCTAATTTTAATGAAAATGGTAATAATGCACAAATTGAAAAAACATCATTTGAGCCAATTTTTATTCCTCAAAATAAGTTGGCTATGAAACAGTTAATCGATTTTAAAACTCAAAGAGAGCACATTTCTATGGTTGTTGATGAATATGGAGAAATTCAAGGATTAATAACCCTTGAAGATATAATTGAAGAAATAATTGGAGAAATATTCGATGAAACAGATGTTGATGAAAGTTACTTAGAGAAAATAGATGATAATAATTATTTATTTAATGGTAATGCGAGTATTAGAGAGATTAATAGAAGTTTAAATGTTGAGCTTCCAGATAAGTTTGTAACTCTGTCTGGTCTCATTCATGATCTTGCCAAAGAAATTCCCAAAGTTGGAAAAGTCATATATTATAAAGATTTAAAAATTCAAATAATCTCTAGATCAATAAGTAAAATAAATAAAGTAAAGTTAAGTATCTAGTATTTTTATTTCAATTGAGTGAAGTCCATCTCTTATTTTGGTATTTAGTTTTTGGTAAATATTCCTGTGAATATCAAGCTTTTTTAAATTATTATGATTTAAAACAATGACTTCAATATGAGTAAGTGAAGAAGATAAATTTTTTACACCTTGGTGTTTGGAATGAGCCTCACTATTGTCAATAATATCTAAAATTTCAAATTGACTTATATCTCTTAAAAGGTTTTTAATCTCTTCTATATTCATATGAATATGACTTTAAATGAATAAAAAAAATAAAATAGATAATTTGTGTAATCATCCCGGTTGTGAAATGGCTGGAGAGTTTAGGGCTCCTAAGAATTACCAAAACCTAAATGATTACCAATGGTTTTGCCTTGAACACATCAAAGAATTTAATAAAAAATGGAATTACCATTTAAAAATGGATGCCGATCAAATTGAGACTGATATAAGATTTGATACTATCTGGAGAAGACCCACCAGTTCCTTTGGTTCAGGTAGAAGATTTTATGACTTCACAATTAATGGTGAAGATATGGGCTCTTTTGAAAACCCTTCAAAATCAACTAATCAATCCAATAAACTAGTCTTGTCTTTGTCAGAGTTAAATTTAGATATAAATACTGATATAAAATTGATAAAAAAAAGGTACAAAGAATTAGTGAAGTTACATCATCCAGATATTAAAGGTAATAGTAAAAAAAGTATTGATAAATTTAGGAAAATAGTTGAAGCCTATAACTATTTATTAGAAAGATACAAAAAATGAATAAAATTGAGGCACTTAAAAAAGAAAGTCATCTTGAGATAAATGAAGTACCCGCAAAAGATATTTTTGGAATCAGATCAGATTTAAGTGTTCCTCAGTTCGTTAATAAGAGTGAAAATTGCCCTAAGATAGATGAGAATTATGTTTTTGATGATGAGACGACAACAGCGATCTTACTAGGCTTAAAATATAACAAGAGAGTATTTCTCCAGGGTTTACATGGTACCGGTAAGTCATCCCATATTGAACAGGTATGTGCAAGATTGAATTGGCCTTGTATAAGAATTAATTTAGACAGCCACGTTTCTAGAATTGATTTAATAGGAAAAGACTCAATAGTTTTAAAAGATAATAAACAAGTAACTGAGTTTCAAGAAGGCATACTACCTTGGGCTTTCCAAAATAATGTAGCACTAGTATTTGATGAATATGATGCTGGTCGGCCGGATGTGATGTTTGTCATTCAAAGGGTTTTAGAAGCAGAGGGTAAATTAACTCTTTTAGACCAAAGTAAAGTTCTGTCTCCACATCCGTTTTTTAGAATTTTTGCTACTGCCAACACAGTTGGACTTGGAGACACATCAGGAATATATCATGGAACAAACCAAATAAACCAAGGTCAAATGGATAGATGGAATATTGTAGCCAAATTAAATTATTTAGAAGAAGAAAAAGAGATAGAAATTATTTCTAAAAAAATATCTGCAAGTAGTGAAGATAAGAAATTGATTAAATCTATGGTTCAAATGGCAAACTTGACGAGAAAAGGTTTTGAACAAAAAGATATTTCAATTGTTATGAGTCCTAGAACTGTAATTATGTGGGCTGAGAACTATAAACTTTTGAAGAATCTTCAAACATCTCTTTCATTAACTTTTTTAAATAAATGTGATGAAAGTGAAATTGATATTTATAGTGAATATTTTCAAAGAACTTTTGGCTTAGAATTATAATTGTCAGATAGTAAGTTAGTCAAAATACCAAAACAAATATCTAGTACATTAAATT
>CABXVZ010000037.1 GCA_902515765.1 uncultured Alphaproteobacteria bacterium
GATAATATCCTTAAAAAGATTTGGTACCCCTGGTTTGATACGACTTTGGTTGGAGCCTCTGTCGAAAATATTAAATATGAAAATTTACTAATCACCAATGACGACACAAAACCCTTTCATTTTACCCTTGTCCAGCAAGTCGACTATATAGGAAAAAATAAGTCAGACTTTCAGAAATTCCCCTTTGACAGAATATCTACTCATGCTGATTTTATCTTCCAAGACTCAGACTTGAGTATCTCCAGTCTCTATGAACCGGATTTTATCATCAAGAAAGGAAATGAGATCCTTTATGAATGGCAGATCAGCGATCACGATATTGACTGTTGCCATCCCAAGCAAAGGGGTCAGCAGGGAACACTCGAGACAATCAATTACAGCTTTGAATTGGACCGCAAGTACTTCTACTATGTTTTAAAAATAGTCATCCCAGTCGTCTTTTTGGTATGGCTGTCCTTTAGTGTCTTCTACATCAGAGCCATTGAGTTGGAGTCTAAGTTAGCAGTCTCTATGGGAAGCTTGTTAACTCTTGTCGCTTATAACTTTGTCTTCGGCGATGACGTTCCCAAATTAAACTATATCACTGTTTTAGATGCCTGGATCTTACTCTCCTATCTGTTTGCGGGTCTATCGACCATGATTACGGTCTATAGTTACTGGGACTACCAGCGCGACAAGCAAACGGGTATCTTTAATACTCTGGATCAAAAATTACGCTGGCTGATGCCTATCTCGTATCACCTTCTCATGGCCATTTTATTTTGGGGGCTCACGACTAACTGGTCTTTGGCCCCGACACCTATTTCTGTCTAAAAGATTTCACTCTCTCCCCATTCTTTTTTAAATCCTATCAGTAAGGTAGGAGTTAGTGCAAAGACCTCGCTTAACTACTCTCTTTTCAAATTACACCTTCAATCTGTCATTTCCTACCAGGTACTTCTACGACAGTTTTGAAAAGAAGAGTAGAAGAGTAGAGGGGGTTTTTTCATATTTCCTTTCGTTCTTGTGGTGGCAATCCTCCTTCCTTTTTTTCGCCACCACAAGGTTTATATTACTGTTAGGAATCCCCGCTCTGATCTCTTTGCTCCTATCCACGATGGCTTCGGCTATGACTCTGGAGACATTCAAGAATTGGCATATCCAATATTTGGATGAGGAATTTATCTTTGTCCAAAGCCATCGTGATATTAAGGATAGTGAAATTCTCACCTTTGGATTTCAAAAAGGAAGATGTGAAAGAGTATCCCAATTTTTTGAGCTCTACACGATGGCCAATCATCCTGAGTTAGAGCAACTGATGAACAAAGAACTCCAGCTCCGCGAAAATGGATCTCCCGTAGAAGGCAAGGTCATCCATATTCAACCTCACAAAGGGGGCCACATAATCTTGGTTGATATGGGATACTACAAACAAGAAGATGTCAGAGATTATTACAACTACCACAAACGCTTTCGAGTCACTGTCACCCAACATCCCCTAGAAGAGAGTATCCCACTCACTAACTTATTTGATGTTCCAACGCAGGAGTGGAGTATTGAAGACATTCAAGGTATCTTGGATCGAGCAGAATATCACTGCAAACGTATCCCCGATCCTCTCCTAGCCCTCCAGTCACCCAATTACAAGAAAGGACTAAAAATATGACTTTTTTCCACTTTTTTGCAGCTGTTTTATTCTTATATGTGGCTGATGAAAAAAATCCCAGCCAGCTACATTTTGGAAAAAAATGCTTCACCAATGAGTATGGAACTATCTACTCCCACGTCTGGCTCACAAGACCCAACCAAGAACTTCCAGCCAACTGGGAGCAGTGCTCTGCCCCTATCGAAGTCACCCCAACCGAGACGCCCCTCGAAGATACCCCAAGGAAGACACCCCAACCTAAATAGCCATGAGAAGGAAAATGCTACTTATCCCTAATAAAGATTTTGAGGATAAAACTCAAAGTATTTGTTTAATAAAAACACAAATCATCTCTCAGCTAGATACCTACATTTGTGGCTGTCAATCTAAACACTCCGTGGGTTGGAATGGAGGGTGTATCCTCAAGCAAACTCAATTATATGAATATGTCGTTCACTGCCCTAAAGGATATCTCACTCTAATAAAATATGATTTCCACAATCTCGAAATTCGATCTCTCTACTCTACAAAGATTAATAGCTACCAAGCGGCCTTAGCTCAAATGGCAGAGCGCCCAGGTTCCAACCTATGATGCGGGGAGGGAGGTGCTGGTTCGAGTCCAGTCAGGCTGCACCAAAACTAAAACTATGTTTAATTTATCGAAAAGGTTTATAGTCTCTCTTATGGGTCAAAGTTATTTTATTGAGTGCCCAAAGTGTGATTACAGCTCCAGCGAAATCACTATGGGTGTGGGTTTTCTTTTTGGAAATATTGATGACCTCCTCCATGGTCTCAAGGGTGAAGATAAAAAAACAGTCCAATTCCTTCATAGCCGAAAAACTATCCATCATCATTATTCGAGAGGCTACTCCCTCTACCAGTGCCCTGAATGCCACTCCCTCGAAAACAAGTGCCATCTTGATTTATACAACAGCGAAGGGGAACTCCTCTTTTCAACAAAATCCTATTGTGATCCTTGCCAAAAAAATCGAGATTACATGCCAGAGGATTTGGAAAAGGAAACTATCCCCAATCTTTGTTGCCCAAAATGCCATCATCATCAACTAAGCCTTTCACTAGGAGCTCTTTGGGATTAAACACCTGTATAATAAGACAAGCGGCTTTGGTGCTCACAGTCTTATTATTAGTATTACCGGCAAAGGCAGAGGACTGGCAAATCAGCCAAGACGGAAATTACATCTCACTGT
>CABXVZ010000038.1 GCA_902515765.1 uncultured Alphaproteobacteria bacterium
ATCTATTGAAACACTTAATCCAAAAAAGAGATATGACTTGTGTACTGTAGCTCGATTAGAATATCGAAAAGGGCACCATTTAGTTTTGGAAAGCCTATCTCTTTTAAAGAATAACCATAAATTAATTTTGAAATATGCTATTTTAGGAAATGGTCCAGAGCTATCGAGGTTGAAAGATCTAGTCATGAAGTTCAATTTAATAAAACAAGTTAGCTTTATTGATGAGAATATAAAGTCGTCGAGAATATATAATGAAAGTAAGATTCATGTTATGCCTACGATCACAACACCAGACAGTGTTGAGGGATTTGGTATTTCTAATATAGAGGCAGCAGCATTTGGCCTTCCATGTATTGTAAGTGATAGTGGAGGAACCCCTGAGTCTATTAATAAGAACGGTAAGATAGTTAAAGAAAATAATATAAAAGATTTAACTATGAGCGTTATAGATGTTCTTAATAATCTAGATAAGTTGAGTAAAAAAAGTCATCAAATGGCTAAAAAATTTGAAAATAATAAGAAAATCAAAGAATATTTAAATAGTTTTTAGTACTGATTCAAAGCTTGTTTTATTAAGCTCCCCAGGATTGTCTTGTATTAATTTAGTTACTTTTAAGTTTTTTGATAAAAGAATTGACCTTATCAATCGATCTCCCATAAAGCTTTTTTCATGATTTCTTATAAGTTGTGTAGAATTTAAAAATTCTAAGTTACCATCCGAGAGAAAAGTAATTTTGGAGTTACCTAGGTTTGTTCTCCATAAATCTAATACATAGGGATCATTAGTTGAGATACAACATAAATAATCTAGTTTCTTTTCAGCCATTAATTTTTCTGAGCCTTTGATATAAGGAGGGAGATGTTGGATATGACAGGTAGAAGTAAAAGCACCGGGGACACAAATTATTAAAGCATTTTTTTCCTTAAACTTTTCATATAAATTAAAGTTTTGAGTACCGTCTTCTGCTACTGATCTAAGGGTGACATTAGGAAGAAGATCTCCTTCTTTGATCATTGAAAAAAGTTTTCTAAAGTTTTGTAATAAATTTTTTCTGTGGTTTTGAGATCTTCGATAGAAACACACTCATTTACTTTATGAAGTGTTTTATTAATTGTACCAAATTCGAAAACAGGACAAACTCTTTGCATAAATCTTGCATCTGAAGTTCCTCCACCAGTATCTTGCTTAGCCTCTAATCCTGTAACATCTTTAATAGCATTTAGACAATGTATAGTAAAAGAATTATTAAAAGCTTGAAAAGGTAAACCTCGAAAAGTTAATTTTAAATCGTATGAGCAGTTATTTTCTTTACATATTCTTGTTAAGTGTTCATCAAAATATTTTTTGATTCTTTCTTTATCCCAATTATCATTAAAACGCATATCAGCTAATGCAATGACTTTCTCAGGAATGACGTTACTTGCTTTATTATTTAAATCTAATTGAGTAAATTGCAAAGTAGAAGGCTCAAAGTACTCTGCTCCATTATCTAAGACCTGATCGTCAAAAAATGAAATCATTTTTGACATACAATGAACAGGGTTTTGTGCTAGTTGAGGATAAGCTGCATGTCCTTGTTTTCCAATAATTTCAATCTTTATGTTTACAGCTCCTTTTCTTCCTACTTTAATTTGATCTCCAATAACTTTTTCTGAGGAGGACTCTGTAGCTATTGAACCATCAATTCTGATATTATTTTCTTTGATCCAGTTTACGACTTTATCAACACCATTGACTGAGTCTGCCTCTTCATCTCCGGTAATGATAAAGCTAATTGTTCCATTAAAATCCTTATTATCCCTAATAAATTTGAAGACACTGACCATACTTGCAGCAGTACACCCTTTCATGTCTTCAGATCCACGGCCAAATAGATAACCATCTTTAATAGTGGGCTCAAAAGGAGGCGTATCCCAGTCTTCTAAATTTCCTGGGGGCACAACATCCACATGGCATAAAAAATTAAAATGTTTAGCATTAGTATTAGGATTGCCATAAGTAGCCATTAAATTTATTACTTCATAGCTTCCATCACCATCAAAGTTTAATTGTTTTGTGGAGAAGCCATTCTCTTCAAAAGTTTTTATTAAAAAATTAAAAATATCTTGTTTAGCAGGTGTGATAGAATCAAACGATATAAGTTTTTTTGATAATTCAATTGTGTCTAACATTTAATCTCTAAGTAATTCATTAACAGAAGTTTTTGATCTTGTTTTTTCATCAACTGTTTTGACAATAACAGCACAATATAAAGAGGCATCACCTTTAGAGCTTGGCATACTTCCGGGCACAACAACGGAATATGGAGGGACTTTACCCATATGAGTTTTCCCTGTATCGCGATCATATATTTTTGTAGAGGCCCCAATAAAAACTCCCATTGATAAAACCGATCCTTCTCCAACAATAACTCCTTCAGCAACTTCTGATCGAGCTCCAATGAAGCAATTATCTTCAATAATTACAGGATTGGCCTGTAGCGGTTCTAAAACACCTCCGATACCTGCTCCTCCAGAGATATGGCAATTCTTTCCAACCTGTGCACACGAACCTACTGTAGCCCAAGTATCTACCATCGTACCTTCATCAACATATGCTCCTAAATTTATAAAGCAGGGCATTAAAACGGCACTTTTAGATACAAAAGCTGATCTTCTGACAACACAATTTGGAACCGCTCTAAAACCTGCATCTCGAAAATCTTGAGATCCCCAGTTCTGAAACTTAGATGGAACCTTGTCCCACCAACTAGAAGTTCCACCAACTACACTTGGTCCTCCCGAAATGATTTCCATATCTTGAATTCGAAAACTTAACAAAATTGTTTTT
>CABXVZ010000039.1 GCA_902515765.1 uncultured Alphaproteobacteria bacterium
TGGTAATTATTTTTAATCCAATCAATTAGATCGTCAATTACAAGTTCCAACTTTGTTGTTGCAGTAAAATCAAGAAGTTCTTTTGCCTTTGTAACATCAGGAACTCTTTTTTGCACATCGTGATCGAATTGTTTTTCATGTTTGATTTCAATTGGTAAACCAGGGTTAACTTTGTTCCATATCATTTTTGCGAGATCTTCAATTTTTGTTTCTTCACCAATTGAAATATTAAAATCATTATTCATCGCCTTTTTGTTTTCTAATGTCTTAACTATACCCTTTGCAATATCTCCACCAAAAGTAAAACATCTTGTTTGAGAACCATCACCAAGAATATGAAATGGTTGCTGTTTCATAATTGCTTTAACAATAAAATCAGGGACAACATGGCTAAGCGCAAGTTTTACATTGCCTGAGTAAATTTCATGTTTTTTATTTGCTTGATATTCCCCTGTTCCTACGCAATTAAAAGGCCTAATAATTGTGTATGGTAAACCATATTGTTGAAGGGCCCCTTTGCAAAAATACTCAGATGATAGCTTTTGAAAACCATAAGTAGAAAATGGTGGAGGAGATTTTAATTCTGACCCTTCAGTTGTAGGGAATAATTTGCTGTTTTCGTAGACCATTGAAGACGAAATAACTGTGATTTTTTTTAATTTATTATTTTTAAAAGCTTTAATGGCTGCATCAAAAGAACTTGCAAGTATTCTTTCATTTTCAGCTAATAAGTCATATGCGTATTCATGAAAATAACTGATACCACCTATCATAGCGGCGCCTGCTATAAAGTGATCACAATCTGATATTAATTCATATAATTTGTGCGTATTTTTAATATCAAAATTAAAAAATTTAAATTTATCGCTACTTTCAAAGTTTTTATTAATTTGACCATATTTGCTGAAGTTATCAATTCCTATAACTTCAAAATTCTGCGTGAGAAGTTCTTCTACAACATATCCTCCAATAAATCCGTGTGATCCTGTTATACAAATTTTCATTTAATAATCCTTGAAATAAAAAGATAAATTAGCCAATAAGTGTAATAAGGCAACCATTTTATTATCTTAAAATTACTTTTTCCAGATTTTCTCTCAATCCAAATTGCTGGCGTTTCAATAATATTATTTTTATTTAATTGCATTTTAAGCGTTGCCTCGAGAGCATATGTAAAACCCTCTTTAGATTTAATGTTAATATTATTGAAAGATTTAGTTTTAAAAAATTTAAATGCGTTAGTTGCATCAGTAATCCCATCAGAAAGCAAACAAATAATCTTATTACCTGTTCTTACTAATACATTTTTAGGAAAAGGACAGTTAATCATTTTACCACCTTTTATAAATCTTGACGGTATAATTAAATCGTAATCATGATTAGATTTGAGACTTATTTTATAAATTTTATTAATTAAATTAATATTATGTAAATCATCAGCCATATATACAAAAAAATGTTTAGCTTCAACTTTTTTGATTGCTGACAAAATTGCATTATTTGGACCGTTAAGTTCATTTTTAACTAGTTTAATTTTATTTTTAATTCTGAAATTATTAATTAATTGAAGGGTTTTATCTTTATCTGAGTCATATGCAATAATGATAGAAAAATTAAATGCGATTTTTTTAATTAATTCATCCAATAAAAATATAAATTGATTGCCTTCGTTAAATACAGGAATTATTATTTCGAAATCATTATCTTTGATTTTGTCTTTTGCCATGTTTTGTTATTCCCCAAGTATCTATCAAAAATTTACTCTTTGGAATTTTAATTTTTTTATAGCTTTTATGAGGCACAGCTATAATTATAGACTGACATTCATTTATTAATTTTTGTTCCTTATAAGTATATTTATCTATGTTGTAATCTGAACAGACTACAATATATCCGTTTAATTCAAGTTGTTTCTTTAATTTAAATGATAAGGAGTCACGAATATCATCAACATCTTGCTTAAAAGCCATTCCAAGTATACCAACTTTTATTTTTTTTTTGCCAAACTCAGATTTGATTTTTTCCAAATAATAATCAGTAAACCCCTCATTAATTAACATTGCCATTGAAAAAATCCCAGATTTATCCTTACTAAAAGAACTCAACTGCATGGTGTCTTTTAAAAGACATGGACCCGCTGCAAAACCTGCTTTAGGAATGTTTTTATTCCTTTCATATCCTTCTACCAGTTTAAGCCTAAGACCTTCATAATTAATTCCCTCCTTTTCACTTATTTGCATAAATTGATTTGCTATTGAAAAACCTAAATACCTCCATGCATTAGAAAATAATTTTATTAGTTCTGCCTCCCTCACTGAGGATATGATTATTTTTTTTGTAATATTCAAAAATAAATCACTGGTCTTCTTTATTGAGTTGTTGTTATAACCTGAGATTATCTGAGGTAAATAAGGAATCTCCACTATTGACTTCCCTTGAACAATCCTTTCTGGGCAGTAAGTAAGGTTAGTAATTTTTTTCTTTTTTAATTTACTGTATGCTAAATCACAAACTCCTGGAAAAATTGAGCTTCTAATAATTATATTCTGACTTTTTTTAAAAAAGGGAATGAAAGAATCAATAGCTCGAAGGAAATCATCAGTTTTAGGATTTAAATATTCATCTATAGGTGTTCCTATGCAAATTATTACATGCTTATATTTCTTTATAATCATATTTTCATTATTAATTACAATTTTTTTATTTCGTATAGCCTTATTTAAGTAAACATCACCCTTTTCTTCAATGAAGGGTAAATGTCCATTTAAAATCATTTCTTTATTGTTTTGATTATTATCA
>CABXVZ010000040.1 GCA_902515765.1 uncultured Alphaproteobacteria bacterium
ATAAAGAGTTTGGTATTGAAAATGGATACATGACTACAATTCATTCCTATACAGGTGATCAAAATACTGTTGATACTTTCCACAAAGATTTACGACGAGCAAGAGCGGCTGCAAATAATATTATTCCTACAAGTACTGGAGCAGCAAAAGCAGTTGGCTTAGTGCTTCCCCATTTAAAAGGGAAGCTTGATGGAACTGCTATTAGAGTTCCTACACCAAATGTATCATTGGTAGACTTTAAGTTTAATACTCAGAAGGCTATTTCTGTAGAGGAGCTTAATAAAAAATTTCAAGAGTATGCTAATGGACCTTTAAAGGGGATTATGGGCGTCGATACTGACCCTAAAGTCTCTAGTGATTACAACCATGACTCTAGAAGTTCAATTCTAGACTTAACTGAGACAACAGCCGTTTCAGATAACTTTGGTAGAGTATTGACATGGTATGATAATGAATGGGGTTTTTCCAATAGAATGCTTGAGACTACTGAGCAAGTCTGTAAATTATAGGAGTTAAGATGAAGGTTTCAAATACAACAAAAAAGATAATTTCAAATTACACCCATGAAAATGTAGGTGTTCGATCAAACTTAATGAGAATTTTAGGTCAAGGTAAGCTTGGAGGGACTGGTCGAATGATAATCCTTCCTGTTGATCAAGGTTTTGAACATGGCCCAGATCGTAGTTTTGCAGTTAATCCAGCAGCTTATGATCCTAATTACCATCATCAATTAGCTATTGATGCTGGACTTTCTGCATATGCCGCTCCTCTTGGTTTATTACAAACAAGCTCTGATAATTTTCATGGACAAATTCCCACTATTTTAAAAATTAATAGCTCTAATACTCTAGCCACTACTCTTGATCAGGCTGTTACCGGCAGTATAGATGATGCTTTAAAACTAGGATGTTCTGCTATTGGTTTTACTATTTACCCAGGTTCAGATCACAATTTTTCTCTAATTGAAGAATATCAATCACTAAGCCATGAAGCAAAAGCTAAAGGTTTGGCTGTGGTTTTGTGGGCCTACGCTAGAGGGACTAGCATTAGTAAAAAAGGTGAGACAGCAATGAATATAATTTCTTATGCTGCTCATATGTCAGCTCTTTTGGGAGCTAATATTATTAAAGTAAAACTTCCTAGTGATTTTCTTGAAGAAGATCCAACTAAAGCTGCCTTTGAAAATAATAAAATAGAGATTCGTTCACTTAAAGATCGGGTTGCTCACATTAAAAAAGTAGTTTTTGAAGGAAAAAGATTAGTTGTTTTTTCAGGTGGTGATGCCAAAAACGATAGTGCGCTAATGGATGAAATTAAAGCCATTCATGCAGGTGGTGGAAATGGATCGATTATTGGTAGAAATTGTTTTCAGCGAAAACGTGAAGACTCATTAGCTCTTCTTGATAAGATGATACAAATTTATAAATCTAAATGAAAGTAAATGCGATTGATTTGAAAATTGGAAATATAATCCAACACAACAATGGATTATGGAAAGTCACTAAGCTATCTCATACCCAGCCAGGTAAAGGTGGTGCCTATATTCAGGCAGAGTTAAAGAATATCAATACTCAATCCAAGTCAAATGATAGATTTAGAAGTTCAGAGTCTATAGAAAAAGTACGCGCTGAAGATATTCCTCATCAGTTTTTATTTCGAAGTGGTGAAGACTTTACTTTTATGAATAATCAAACATATGAACAAATTATCTTAAATAGTGATCAGGTAAATGCAGAAACAGCAAAATTTCTGGAAGACGGTATGGAAGTTTCAATAGAGTTTTATGATGAGAAACCTGCAAATGTCAACCCACCAGAAAATTTAGTATTCGAAATATTGGAAACAGAGGCAGTAGTAAAAGGTCAAACAGCTTCCTCTTCCTATAAGCCCGCAGTCTTGACAAATGGTATTAGAGTTACAGTCCCTCCACATATAGAGACTGGTGACAAAATTAAAATTCATACTAAAGAACTAACATACATAGAAAAATCAAAATAATTTTTTTATGTCTATAATCCCTCCCATCATTGTTGTAATGGAAAAAGCATGCCGTAATGCAGCAAAAGGACTTGTGAGAGATTTTGGTGAATTGGAAAAACTCCAAATATCTAAAAAAGATAAAAATGATTTTGTTTCTTCTGCAGACTTAAAAGCTTCCGAAACTATTAGTTACAATCTCAATAAAGATCGACCTGATTTTCTTCAGATAGAAGAAGAAAGTTACACTGAAAAAGATTTAGAAAAACTAGAAGGAGATGATCCTGTATTTATTTTTGATCCCTTAGATGGAACTAAAAATTTTATCCATGGAAATGGTTATTTTTCTATTTCAATAGGATTAATGCATCGAAAAGAAATAATAGCTGGCGCCACTTATAATCCAATTTTGAATGAATTTTTTTGGGCACACAAAGGCTCTGGTTCTTGGATAAATAATCAACGATTAAGAGTCTCTAACCGCGATAAATTTGAAGGAAGTGTTTTTGCTACTGGCATACAAATTAAACACTCAGACATTCTTGATAGATGTGTATCTCAAGTAAGTCATATGCTTAAAAAAGCAAGTATTCGAATTATGGGATCTGCTGCGCTAGATTTAGCACACGTAGCTTCAGGAAAATTTGACGGATTTTGGGTCTCTCGATTAAATATTTGGGATATTGCTGCTGGAATTATTCTTATAAAAGAAGCAGGAGGAGTTTGTTTAAATGTTGAAGG
>CABXVZ010000041.1 GCA_902515765.1 uncultured Alphaproteobacteria bacterium
TTGCATGATCATATAAAATTTCGCTAAACTTATCTTTTTGATCCTTTTCAAGCATTTGAACTTTTGAAACTAGGCTATGGTCTATATTTATCTCTAGAATCCTCTTCTCGTCATTAATATTTTGATTATTTGCGGCCATCAATTTTTTTAAATGCATATCCATATCATTCTCATCCGCTACTAAACAAGATGCACTAGTAGTAAGTCTTTTAGAAACTTTTACATCTTTTACTTTTTCTTTAAGGTGTTCTTTGAGATAAACAATAAAATCTGATACTTCTTTTGTTTCTTTAGTTTTCTTATCTTTTTCGGATGAGTCTCCTATATCAACCTCACCTTTAGTAATTGATGTAAATTCGAAATCCTTAAACTTCATTTTCATTGGCATCCAAAACTCATCGACAGGATCAGTTACAAGTAAGACGTTTATTTTTTTATTTTTGAATAATTCCATTTGAGGGCTATTCATGAGGTTTTCTTTATTCTCTCCTGAAATATAATAAATTTTCTTCTTGTCATTTGGGTAGTCAGATATGTATTCATCAAGAGTAATCATTTCTTCTTTTTCTGAGCAGCTAAACATAGTGAAATCAAAGATTTGGTCATGAAAATCATTAAATTCATAGAGACCTTCTTTTATAACGGGTCCAAAGTTTTTCCAAAAAGATATAAATTCATCTGGTTTTTTTTTCTTTAAATCTGAGATTTCTTTTAGCACTCTTTTTGTTAAAGCAGTTGAAATTTTATTAATTACAGCATTATTTTGAAGGATTTCTCTGGAAATATTTAAACTTAAATCTTCTGTATCTACTACTCCGGGGATAAACCTTAGCCATGCAGGAATCAAAGCATCTAATTTGTCAGAAATAAATATCTTATTAACGTAGAGCTTCAAGTTATTTTTCCTATCAGGATGATATAGATCTTGAGGTTGAGACTTAGGAAGAAAAAGAAGGGAAGTGTAATTCACAACACCCTCAGCTTTAAAATGAATTGTTTTTAGTGGCTCATCATAAAATGATGATGTTTGGTTATAAAAGTTTTTGTAATCCTCTTCTTTAATTTTTGATTTTTCTTTAAGCCATATTGCCTCTGCAGAATTAACTTGAGTTTCTTTATTTTCCTTATCTTTTTTTTCTTTTTTATCTTCTTCAGAGCTAACAAAAATTGGGAAGGGAACAAAGTCTGAATATTTTTTTACTATTTCTTCTATTTTATATTTACTAAGAAACTCACTTTCATCTTTTTTCACAGAAAGTGTTATCTCAGTTCCTTGATTATCGTATTCAGTACTCTCAATTGAAAATGTCCCCTTACCATCAGATGTCCATAAAAAAGATTCTTTAGAGTCATATTTTTTTGATCTAACTACAACTTGATCTGAAACCATGAAAGATGAATAAAAACCTACTCCAAATTTTCCAATCTGAGTGATGTCTCCCTTTTTATCTCCCATTTTTTTAATAAATTCTTCAGTACCTGATTTCGCAATAGTTCCAAGGTTTGACTTCATATCCTCTTCATTCATTCCAATACCATTATCTTTAATTGTAATCGTTTTATTCTTTTCATTTAAATGTATGCGAATTTCAAATTGAGATGTCTCTTTTAAACTTGAATTAGTTTGACTTACATAACGTAATTTTTCACAGGCGTCTGAAGAGTTAGATATGAGTTCTCTTAAGAATATCTCTTTTTCTGTATAAAGAGAGTTAGCTACGATATCTAATAATTTAGATACCTCAGTTTCAAATTTTACTGTTTTCTTTTCCGCTTGTTGTTTAGTCATTTTTTTCTAATATCCTTATTATAAGCTATGTTTACAAATGATAATACTGAGTGTTCAACAAAAATTTCTATCATTTCTCAAAATAAATTCGATAGTTGGTTAGCTAATCAACAACTATTCACTAAAAATTGGTGTTTATCTAACAATTTCAAGGGAGAAAAGTCAAAAATTTTAAAGATACCTTATCCTGATGGTCGCTTAAATGAGGTAATTATAGGGGAGGGCTTAAATAAAGAATTATCAGGTGTCAGTAAATTTGCATCATCAAACAAGGGCAATTACTATATTTCCACTAAATTTGCCCTCTCTAATGATTTGGAGGCTCAAAAAGCTTGGTCTTGGGGCAATTATAATCTCCAATCCAAATCCCAAAAAAATTTATTATATGTTGAAAATATAAAAGATCTTAATTTTCTGAATTTATATACACAATCACTTAATTTTTCCAGAGATCTCATTAACTTACCTGCCAATGAAATCAATCCAGTCTCTTTTTTTAATAAAGTAAAAAAGAGTCATCTATTTTCAAATTTTCATTTCCAAGATTATTCTCTCTCAGAAATTAAATCCAATTTTCCTCTAACATACGCAGTTGGTAAATCATCAAATTCACAACCCCAAGTAATTCATATATCAAACAAGAAAATTTTAAAAAAAGATCAACCTTTAGTCATTATTGGCAAAGGAGTTACTTTTGATACAGGTGGAGTAAATATCAAGCCAGGCAACTCTATGAGGAATATGAAAAAGGATATGGGAGGATCTGCTATTGCTATATCTTTATTTTTATTAGCAAATTATTTATTAAAAAAAACAAAAATAGTTTTAATAATACCTTTAGCTGAAAATTCAATATCATCAAATTCAATGCGACCAGGG
>CABXVZ010000042.1 GCA_902515765.1 uncultured Alphaproteobacteria bacterium
TAATATCAGATCCTCCCCCTGAAAAACTTATTCTACCTGGTGCCCTAGAGTGAATAGTGAATTTTGTGTTTTTATCTATTGTGAAATTATTTTTAGTATAAATATCTATTAAATTTTTATTTTTATCTAAAAGAGGAATTAATCTTTTATTCATATCTAGAGCTTTCAAAACAAAATCCCTTGTAGTTTTTTGAGTAGCATAAATAAAACTTTTATTTACAGCTTTAATTACTAAATCTGATGTTTTATAACCATCAATTAAGAATCTTCTAATATCTCCATCAGTGAGAATGCCAATAACTTTATTATTATCTAAAACTACTAGTGCGCCTTGTTCATTTTTTTCAATCTTTTTTAAAGCGGCTGAAATTTTGGAGTTTTGACTAATAATTAATTTGGAATTATTTTTCATAATTTAAAATCTTTCAATATTTTATAATCACTTGGTTTAAATGGACAAAAGAAAGTTGAACCTTTTCTAAATACTTGAACGTAGAGTTCTTTTAGTAAAAATTCAAAAAAATAAAGATAATTGGTATTTTTTTTTTTTATTTCAATCTTTTTAATTAAATCTGTTAAGATCTTTTCAGTATTTATATTTGGAGCAATGAGGTCTATAAGCTTGATATCTTCCTTATTGCAATAGTCAGATAATGTTGAATTATTACTTATAAGAAACTCTAAAATACTTTCAGAATTTTTAAAATTTCTTCCAAAATGAGCTGGTATAAATCCTTTCATAAAACTTAGACCTTCATGTATAGGGATATTTTTAAAAATTGAAATTACAGGTTTATTTGCGTATAGAGCCTCAACAGATATAGAGCTGAATTGGTTTATAACAAGATCAACTTTGTTTATGAAATCATAGGCATTATTTGAGGAATCAATTTCACAATCCTTAAATGCTTTTTTATAAATTTTTGGATCTTCAAATGGATGAGGCCTAATAATAACTTTAAAATTATTGAGTATTAATTTTTTAATTAAATCAGTTATAAAATATATATAGTCGATCTCATTATGTAAGTTTCCCCAAGCCCTAGAGTTTTTTGGCCTATCTGAAATTACGCTGAATATATTTTTATCATATCTGCTAGTAAAATATCTTGAAGAAGTAGAAATTCCTATTACTTTAATTTTGAGTTTATTAGAATTTCTTTTCATATATTTAAAATTACCAATGGTTAAAGTCTTATCTTTATAACCTAATGAATCTAAATATTTTTTTTCTTCATCTGACCAACATAATAAGTAATCAAATAAATTAGTAAAATCTGTAGGGTATAATTCACTAAGCTTAGATTTTTGGTAATTTAAGCCCTCAGATGAATAATGAATTGTTTTTATATTTCTTATTTTGCAAAATTTTATTATTGATTTTCCTAGAGATTTTATATTAGGAGATATTACCAAAGAAGGATTATAAAATTTGACAGCAGAACACCAATTAGCTTTATTTACAATAATTAAACTTAGTCCTCTTTTTTTAAAATTATTTTTTAGATTATAAAGACCATATAATTCTCTTAGTTTATTATCGACTATCCATAAGACTTTCATCAAGAAGTAAATATTTTTTGCAAAGTAGAAGATTGCTTATAAAAAAAATTTCTTAATTTTTTGTCCAAAGGCAATGTTGAGAAATTTATAAACACTGCTGTCCTTGATCTTAGATTATTCATATTTGAGTCAACCCATCTTGGTCCAGCATGTAGACCATTAGCGTCAACTAGTAAAATTGTTCCTGCTTTACCCTTTAACCACTCAGTTTTACTATAAAATTTTGATATTTGATCATCAGATATTCTTTTATTTACAGGAGTGGGTTTAAAAGAATGTAAATTTGCTTTATTAGATTCTGGTATATAAGTAAAGCAACCACTATTTTCGTCAACATCTGTAAGATAAATCATCATGTGAACTGACTTGTGTTTATATGTGTCTTTATGAAAATTACTAGGCCCCATCTTTTCTTTTGTGGGATGATTAACTTTTAAAATTAAATTGGTGATGAGAAACTTAGAATTCATATAGTTTTCAATTAGTGAATAAATATTGTTATTATTTATAAACTTGATGATTGCTTGCGTTAAATAGCCTTTATTAATTTCTGCAGACTCTCTTTTGTACGATATTCCATTAGAGTCATTTAATCTATTATTGCTTAAAAAAGAAGGTATTTCATTGATAATCAATTTAAGTTGATCTTCCGGTATGGCCTCAGGAAAAACTAGAAAGCCATTTTCTTTAAACTGATTAAGTATTTTTCTATTAAAAAATTTTGAATAACCTTTGAAAGATTTTTTATAACTAAATTTTGTTATAATAGTTGAGATTGAGTTATGAACATGATGTTTTAAGTAATTTTTAATATGATACATATCTAG
>CABXVZ010000043.1 GCA_902515765.1 uncultured Alphaproteobacteria bacterium
CACGAACTTCAGGAATATAATGCTTTAACATGTTTTCTATTCCCATCTTTAAAGTTGCCGTCGAACTTGGGCAGCCTTGACAAGCGCCTTGCATTTGAAGGAATACAATTCCTTCACTATATTTGTCAAAAATTATATCGCCGCCATCCATTGCTACTGCTGGTCGAACTTTTGAATCCAAAAGCTCCTTAATTTTTTTAACAACATCACTATCGTTTTCATCATGTTTATGTTCAGTTCGGGGTGCTTGTTCAGAGATAACAGGTTTTTTCGTAGTAAAGTGTTCGATGATGCACCCTAAAATAGCAGGTTTCATCAAAGTCCATTCGTTAATCTCTGCCTTAGTTATAGTAATAAAATCAGAACCAAAAAAAACACTCTCTACCCCTTTAATGTGAAAGAGATTTTGTGCCAAAGGAGAACTGCCTGCAGAAGTCTCATCCTGAAAGAAAATAGTCCCTTCTTTCATGACTTCTTGGCCTGGCAAAAACTTCAAAGTTGCCGGATTGGGTGTAGGTTCAGTTTGTACAAACATTATGAGTAATATGTCTATAATTTACGAAAATTCAACCATAACGGTTTTATTTAAAACCAACGATTTTATAGACATCTTCTAGGATGGGGTTGGCAATGAGGGAAGCTTTCTCTGTTCCTGTAGCCAAAATGGCATTTAGCTCATCTTGATTATTTAATAAATTTTTAATTTCTACTCGAATAGGACTAATAACTTGGACGAGACATTCCGCTAAATCTTTTTTAAGAGTGGAATATTCTTTTCCAGCATATTGTCCTAAAGTCTTGGAGGCTTCTTGGTTTAAGGAGGCTGATAAAATATTTATAAGATTTAAACATTCTGGCTTAGCTTCAAGATCATCTAATGAACTTGGAATTAATTCAGAGTCAGATTTTGCCTTCTTGATTTTAGAAACGATAATATCATCTTCGTCTGTTAATAAAATTCTTGAAAAATCGGAAGGATCAGATTTAGACATTTTTTTGGTTCCATCACGCAAACTCATAACTCGAGTAGCATTTCCGTATATGAGAGGTTCCGGTAAAGGAAAAAAATCAACACCAAAATCATTATTAAACTTTTGAGCTATATCCCTTGATAGTTCTAAATGTTGTTTTTGATCATCACCCACAGGTACGTGTGTGGCAAGGTAGGCTAGAATATCTGCTGCCATTAAGTTGGGGTATACCATGAGACCCACGCTGACATTTTCTTTATTTTTTCCAGCCTTATCTTTAAATTGAGTCATTCGATTTAACCAGCCTATGCGACTAACACAATTAAAAACCCAGGCTAGTTGAGAATGAGCGGGAACACTAGATTGTTGAAAAATAATTTGTTTTTTATAATCCACTCCAGCTGCAATAAAAGAGGCGAGCACTTCTAATATATTAGATTTCAGCTCAGCAGGGTTTTGTTCAACGGTAATAGCATGTTGATCTACTACACAGTACACACAGTTGTATTTATTTTGGAGTTCTACAAAATTTTTTATAGCACCTAAATAATTACCTAAGTGAAGTGTGCCTGTTGGTTGCACTCCAGAAAAAACTCTTTGTTCAAAATTTTTCATGTTACTTAATTAAAATAGATATCAGAATAATGACTTTATTTCGAGAAAGTTCATTGAAATTTTTAAAGCGATTAAGAGGACATCTACTTAAACATCCTTCAATGAGAGTATAAGATCTACAACTTTAAAGATTAGTACAATAAATCAACAAATTCAGGCTTTTTTATATAATTTTATTCAGTTGAGCTTCCAAGGACTCAAGGATCGTAGAGTTTTTAATTTTTTTATTTTTTAAGTCAGTGATTTGAAAAATATCAAAAACTTTTTCACCATAGGTAGATATTTTTGCTGATTGGACGCTAACATTATTTGCATGGAAAATATTTAAAATATCCATTAAAAGACCCTGTCTGTCACCGGATAAAATTTGAAATGTTGTTACTTGTTTGCTCATTTTGTTGTCGATAGTAATCATAGGAGATACATCAAGTTTAGACATGGAAGAATAAATATTTGCAACCTCCTTGTTATCAATTTCATTAATGTTAGAAGTTAGATGATCAATAAGACGCTTTTGTTCATTTTTTTCTTTGATAGCTTTTTGAGCAGAATTACAAATCCAAAATACATCTATAACAGTGTCATTATTTAATGAAATAATTCTTG